>JAZQJE010000047.1:0-2063 GCA_045541495.1 Acutalibacteraceae bacterium
ACCAATAGCCGCCCTGAATTGTGTTACCGGGAGTATGACCATCAGCGCCGGGATTACCTTGAATACCCTGAATACCTTGTGCGCCATTGGTTACGGTAAAGGTTGTGGTAGTTCCATCGGTAAAGGTAATTGTATAGGTATCTACAAGACCTTCCGTGCCGGTCTTTGCAATAGAAGCAATACCGTTACCCGTGTCACCCTTGACGCCTTGTGCTGCTTGGTTGGTGTTTACACCGTCAACGTACCAATAGCCGCCCTGAATTGTGATAACGGGAGTATGACCATCAGCACCGGGATTACCTTGAATACCCTGAATACCTTGCGCACCATTGGTTACGGTGAAATCGTAGGTCGTACTATCATCATAGGTAATTCTGTATGTATCTACAAGACCTTCGGTGCTGATTTTTTCAATGCTAATAATTAGCTTGCCTGCGGGTACGTCATCTATACTTTTTACCACAAGAGTTCTCGCTTCGGCAAGCTTGGTTTCATTCTTTATCGCCATAGAACCGGCTTCATTTGTATAAACATAATTTTCAGCCAAAAGAGCACCGTATGTATTTAAGACGCTTCCACCAGCATAAAGGTTAATAACACCATATAATTCCGTATCGGTGACGAAAGTACCGCCTTTCAGCGAAAGCGAAGAATTTTCGCCGCTTTCGTTATTTATTACAATAGCGTAATATTGGGTACCCGTATACGTTCCGCCCGTAATTTCTACGTTAAAGAACTTTGAAGGATACCAACCGTGTCCCAAGCTCAAAGCGGTCGGACCGGTGACGGTAGCATTAAGTCCCGTAACATCGCCTTGTTCTACGTAAATCGCCGCTGTGGAATAATTATCACTATTCGTAATGGCAGTAAAAGAAATATTATTGCCGTTCAAGGTGGCACCGTTCATATAGATGGCGTTACTGTCTGCCGAGGTTGCCGAAAATCCGCCTTCCTCAACAGTAACCGTACCGCCCTCAAATCGAAGCGCGTATCCGCCCGCGGACACAACGCTGATACCGCCGCCTATACGCAAGATACTGCCGTGACACATATAAACGATATTGGCGTTCGCGGTAATACTGCCTCTATCCCCCGACGAGGTATCCGTCAGAGTTAAATTTCCGTAAGTCGAGCCGCCGCTGCCTACGTAGCCCACTCCAAAAAGTAGATTATAACCGCTAAAGGACGCCGATATGTCGTGTCCGTTAAGATCGAGAGTAATCATAACGTCCACACCGTTTTCAAAAGAGTAAGGACGGACAAGCTCGGCATCCGATTGAAGCTGAATATATACGTCGGTATCTGAACTCTCCGCTGCACTCAACGCAGACGCTAATGTACCGCTTTCGGTAAGAGAATCTGCGGACGAACCCCATTTTGCTTCAATAATTTTCACAAGATCCAGTCCCTGACCATTGGCTACGATTTTATATCCGTCAACGTCACTGAAAAAGTTGTCAATATAACTCGCACCCGTAGCCGAAACCATTCCCTCTTTAAATTCCACGTACTGTTCATAGTTGCCGGGAGTTACTTCTTTATAACCTGTTTTGCCAATTGTAACACCTATCTGTGAATCACTTGACATGGCTCCGATATTTACAACCGAAGGATCGTCATCGCTAAGCTCAATATGTACGTTATTAGTCTCGCCATTCAGCGTGTTACCGCTGATCTTCACGTTTCCTGAAAGATTTAACGTGCTTTTGTGTAACCAGATACCGCCGCCTGCATAGTCAGCGGTGTTGTTCGTGATTGTGCCGCCGTATATATTTAAGGTTGCGCCATTAAAGCAATATACGCCGCCGTAGCCACCGTTATTGCCCGTAATGTTGCCATTGTAGATATTAGCCGTGCCGCTATACATAACACCGATCGCCGCGCCTTCCTGACAGCCGGTGATGGTACCGCCATAGATATTGAGAGTATTATTATTGTAACAGACAATGCCGGCATAATCATTCTCATAACCGCCGTCGATCGTACCGGTCTGTCCGACGGAACAATCGCAAAGATTAAACATTGCCCCGGAGGTCAATTCGATTAAGTCGGAGGCCAAGCGG
>JAZQJE010000048.1:0-58055 GCA_045541495.1 Acutalibacteraceae bacterium
TGCCTTATTTGTCTTCCTAAGACCGCTTGGCCTCCGACTTCCCTTTGGCCACTCGGGAAACCCTCGATATTTTGGAGCTGGTGGAGGGAATCGAACCCCCAACCTGCTGATTACAAATCAGCTGCTCTACCGTTGAGCCACACCAGCATATCAAGTTATTTAAAAAAGTTGGCGACCTGGAACGGGCTCGAACCGTCGACCTCTAGCGTGACAGGCTAGCGTTCTAACCAGCTGAACTACCGGGCCACATGGTGGAAACAACAGGGCTCGAACCTGTGACCCCCTGCTTGTAAGGCAGGTGCTCTACCAGCTGAGCTATGCTTCCAAAATCGTCGCCGTCACTCGCGACGGTCTATATCATACTACACCAAACCGAAATTGTCAACTGAAAATTGGGATTTTTTCAAAAAAATCCGCAAATTCTTATTTGCTGTTTATCAGTTTCTCAATATCCTTGGTTGTGAAAGTGTATACATTGTCACAAAAACTGCAAGTGACCTCCACTTTTCCTTCCTCGTCGGGCAATGTGCGCAATTCCTCTGCTGACATGGCGCAAAATGCACGGGTTACTTTTTCCCGCGAACAGGCGCAACGATAGTCGGGTTCGTAGGTATCTACTACATCAAAGTCAAATCCTGCCAACGCTTTCCTTAAAATATCTTCAACGGACAACCCCTCATCCAACATCTTCGTCATAGGCGGCAACTCGGCAATGGATTTCTCCAACATGTCGATCACGGAATCGGGACAAAACGGCAATAGTTGGATCAGAAAACCGCCTGCGGCGCGCACTGTGAGATCGGGGTTTACTAACACCCCCAACGCACACACCGTGGGAATCTGTTCACTGGTGGCATAATAAGACGTGATGTCCTCCGCCAATTCGCCCGACACCAAAGGGGTGCAACCCGTATACGGTTCTGCCGCACCGGTATCCCGCAAAACATATAAAAAGCCATCCGTCCCCACTGCGCCGCTGACATCCAGTTTTCCGTTTGGTTTCAACGGGATTTCCACCACGGGATTTGCCGCATAACCGCGCACATTTCCCCTGCCGTCGGATACGGTAATTAACTGACCTACAGGGCCGCCGCCATTGACTTTCAATGTGACGGAATCCTCCGTATTTTTCAGCATAATACCCATCATAGAAGCCGCGGTAAGCAGACGGCCGAGAGCCGCCGTTACCACCGCAGAAGTATGGTGTATTTGTTCGGCTTTTGCCACAATATCGGACGTATCGATCGCCATCGCCATCACGGTGGCATCGGTCGTTAAACAACGGATTGCCTTACTCATAGTTTATGCGTTTCTCCTTTAAAAGTTGCCTCTTCCACCGTGCGATTGTTACGCGCTACAAACACCCAGCGTTCACACTGGTCTCCGGGCATGTCTTCCGTGCCGTTCGCCAGTACAGCCAACACATCCCATCCGGTGGTTTTTAACAATTGTTCCAGTGTGCGACGGGAATATGCCCGTTCCCGCACCGTATCGGTCAGCCGATCGTATCTTCCGTCTTCTTCCTGTACAAAGAAGTCTAAGGTCATATCCACTTCGCAGGTGCCCGCTATCAAACGATTACGCCAAACACAAAGCAGCTCCTCGTCTTCCAACACAAAAGTATTATTTCCCAAGATCTGCTTGTGTTTATAAGGGGTATTGACATCAAAGATAAACAATCCATTCGGTTCCACAAACAGACGTAAGCGACTGAAAAACCGTTTAATACCCTCCGTGCGGCACAAGTGGTTAACACTATCCAAGATACAGACAGCACCATCCACCGTTCCGTACAGGTCCAATTGTCGCATATCTTGTTCCAACAACAACACTTGCTGATCGCGCAACAGCGGTTTTTCCATGGCCTTTATCAGCATATCGCCTGAACCATCCACACCGATGGGATCGACTCCTCGTTTCACCAGTGCTTCGCACAAACTGCCTGAACCGCAGGCCACATCCAGCACGGTATGCGGGTGCGCACCGTACCGTTCGAACAACCGCAACAAATAATCAGCCCGCTCGTCATAATCCACATCCGCCATAAGGCGGTCATAAAACTCGGAAAAATCGTGATAACCAACCATGATCATTCCTCTTCCATGCGGGAAAAGATCAGTTCATAGGCATCGCAACCGTATGCCAACGAACGATTGACGCGACTGATGGTAGCGGTGGAAGCGCCGGTTTTCGCAACGATCTCGGTATAGACGCATTTATCCCGCAACATTTTCGCCACGGCAATACGTTGGGACATGGATTTGATCTCCGATACAGTGCAAAGGTCTTCAAAGAATTGATAACATTCTTCTCTGGTCTTCAATTGTAAAATAGCATCAAATAAAAAATCGGTATATTTATCCTTGATTTTGGAATTCATGACCGTATACCTCCGCCTTTATGATAGTACCATTTTAACACAACAAAGCGCGAAAGTAAAGTCCCGAACGAATTGTTCGGGACTTTAAAGTTTTATTTTAAGATGACTTTGTGATAGACTTTTTTACCTTTTTTCAGAATGACATGTCCTTTTTCAAAGACAGAGTACGGAATGGTGGCAGAAACGCCTTTCACTTTCTCACCGTCCACACTCATACCGCCTTGCTCGATCAAACGGCGGGCCTCCCCGCGGGAAGAAGCCAGACTCGTTACCATCAACAAGTCGATGGCACCGATGGCGGCATCCGTGAACTGATCTTCTCCGATCTCGGTAGACGGCATATTGGCGGTATCGCCACCGCCCGCAAATAAAGCACGAGCCCCTTGCTGCGCCTTTTCCGCCTCTTCCTCACCGTGCACCATTTTGGTGAGTTCATACGCCAAAATCTCTTTAGCAGTATTCAACTGACTGCCTTCCCACGCATCCATTTCCATGATCTGTTCCATAGGAAGGAAGGTGAGCATACGGATGCATTTCAGCACATCGGCATCATCCACGTTGCGCCAGTATTGGTAAAAATCGTAGGGCGACGTTTTATTAGCATCCAACCACACGGCATTGCCGGCGGTCTTGCCCATCTTTTTGCCCTGGGAATCGGTCAGCAATGTGATGGTCATGGCGTGGGCATCTTTACCCAGTTTGCGGCGGATCAGTTCCGTACCGCCCAACATATTGGACCACTGATCATCGCCGCCGAACTGCATATTGCAGCCGTATTCTTTGAACAGATAATAGAAGTCATAGGACTGCATGATCATGTAGTTAAACTCCAGGAAAGACAACCCTTTTTCCATACGTTGTTTGTAACATTCCGCTCGCAACATATTGTTAACGGAAAAACAAGCGCCCACTTCTCTGAGCATATCCACATAATTCAGTTTTAACAACCAATCGGCGTTATTGATCATTTGGGCTTTACCTTCGGAAAAATCAATAAACCGTTCCATTTGCCGTTTAAAGCAGTCGGCGTTATGGTCGATATCCTCTTTTGTGAGCATTTTCCGCATATCGGTACGACCGGAGGGATCACCGATCATGGTAGTACCGCCGCCGATCAGCGCAATGGGCTTATTGCCCGCCATCTGCAACCGTTTCATCAGCGTTAACGCCATGAAATGGCCGGCTGTAAGGCTATCAGCCGTGCAATCAAACCCGATATAAAAGGTTGCTTTACCATTATTGATCATTTCGCGAATCTCTTCTTCGTTGGTGACTTGCGCGATCAAACCGCGGGCTTTCAATTCTTCAAACAATGTCATTTTTGTATCTCCTTTACAAATTAAAAACCGTCCTCCGCATAAGCAGAGGACGGCAAATAACCGTGGTACCACCTCAATTTATCTTTCTGCAATGAAAGACCTTAAGGGCGCGGTAACGGGCGCAAACGGCTCCCCTACTGTGCCTGTACGGCAGTTCAGTTCGCGGCTCGGGAATGTATTTCTCCGTTTGTTTTATTGTCTTGCACCAACCGACAACTCTCTGAAAAAACAAGGGGCGGATACTTCTTTCCGTCAAAGCCTTTCACTATTGTATTCTATTAAAACACACGAAACGATGTTTGTCAAGCAAGCATTTCCCGCGCCGCCTGCAGGGTAGTGGTTGTTACCTCACCGCCGATGATACGCGCCAGCTCCCGCGCGCGTTCTTCGGTATCCAGTGCGGTAACTTCCGTATACGTGCGATCATTACGCACCGATTTGGAAATCAGAAAATGGTGGTCACCGCGGGCGGCGATCTGCGCCAAGTGGGTCACACACAACACCTGGCGTCCACGTCCTTTCACCGCCGTTTGAGCGGTATCGTGCAGTTTGATCCCCACTTTTCGCGCCGCTCGACCGCTGATACCCGTATCGATCTCATCAAAGATCAAGGTGTCGATCTTATCGGCATCCGCCAAAACGGATTTGATGGCCAACATGATGCGGGATAATTCGCCGCCGGACGCAATGCGCGTGATGGGTCGGGGCGGTTCGCCTACGTTTGCAGACATTAAAAATTCCACTTTATCCGCACCATTACGGCTGAAATCGATCGGTTGACGATCGATCATCATGGTAACATGGGGCATATCTAAAAAGACAAGTTGCTCCTGCACACGGGCGGCAAAGCATTTCGCGGCATTCATTCTCTTGTCCGTGAGAACCGCCGCCGCCGTGGTTAATTCTTGACGCAATTGCAATTCCCGCACTGTCAGATCGTGTATTCGCTCATCGGACAATTGAATATCTCGCAATTCCTGTCGGCAGGTATCCAGATATTCCAATACCGCTTCTTCATTAACACCGTATTTGACGGTCAAGCGGCGGATCAGTTGCAACCGTGCTTCGATCTCATCCAATTCGCGAGGATCAAATTCCAACAAATCGGTCAACAAACGCAATTCGTCTGCCACCCCTTGAAGACCATACACCACTTCCTGTAATTGGGAGGTCAGCGGTTCGGCTTGTTCCAGATAACGAGCGACGTTATCCAACGCAGTAACCGCGCATTCCGCTTTAGTGACAGCTCCGTCGTCTTGGTCATTTCCATTCAGCAATGCTCGTGTTTTCGCCAGCAGAGCCGCCACTTTTTCGGCGTTGCGATATAGATCCCGTTTCGCCAGCAATTCTTCTTGTTCGCCGATACGAAGATCTGCTTCTTCGATCTCACGGATCTGGTAGTCGAGCAGATCGATGCGGCGAGCTTTTTCCGTTTCATCCAGATCCGCTTCGGATAATTGGCGGCAGACCGTTCGCCACGCCCCATAGAGAGTGGCATAGTTTTGCACATCGTGTTCCAATTCGCCGAAGCGGTCCAAATACAACAAATGTTGATCCGCTGACAACAACGCTTGATTTTCATGTTGACCGTGAAGATCCACCAGCAACGCGCCGATCTCCCGCAATAAAGCAGCAGTAGCAGGTCGTCCGTTGACCGTACAAGTTCCTTTCCCCTCAGCGGACATCGTTCTGCCAATCAATAAATTGCCGTCTTCATCGGGCAAAAAACCCCGCTGTTCCAGTTGTTGGATCGTCCAGGGTGACAGGTCCGTGAACAGCGCCGTTACATGCGCCGTATCTGCACCCGTCCGTACCATGGTGCGGGTAATGCGTTCCCCCAGCACTGCGTTGATAGCATCGATCACAATGGATTTGCCCGCTCCCGTTTCACCGGTAAGCACATTGAATCCTTCATGGAAGCGAATATCGGCACATTCTATCACCGCAATATTTTCAATGTGTAAGCAATCCAGCATGGTTTGTCACTTCCATTTTTTCAGTTCTTCCACCAGCATAGCGGCTTGTTCGGATGTTTTCGTAATGCAAACAAAGGTATCGTCGCCCGCCAATGTACCGATAACGGTAGGCCAATGCAGAGAGTCTAGCGCAGCGCAGGCGGCACCCGCCATACCCGCGTGGCATTTAACCACCACGAGATTGCAGGCATCGTCGATGCTAACGACAGAATCGTGAAAAATGGTGCTGAATTTCGTGGAGATCGGTCTGCTTTCTTGGCGAACTACCGAGTACCGATACACCCCCTCGCCGTCCTGCACTTTAATCAGGCGCAACTCTTTGATATCACGGGACACAGTGGCTTGTGTCACGGGATATCCCTCATCTTGTAAGGCGCGCATGAGATCTTCTTGAGTTTCGATCTGTCGATTTTGAATGATTTCTAAAATTTTCGATTGACGTTTAGCTTTCATGGCTGTGTACCTTCCTGTTCGTTAACTTCCGATCTAGCGTTTCGTAAAAAGGACAATAACGGAGTTTTATTAACATGGCATCCACCGATGCGCGCGTCACCTGTATAACGCCGCCTTCGGGGACAACAACGGCTTTTTCCCCATCCACATTGATAAACACCATGGGACCGTTTTGCCGTGTGTGCGGTTTTACCGTTAAACAAGCGTCTTCATTAAAAATGTACGGACGCGTATGTAAAGAATGAGGGCAAACAGGCGTTAACAGCAAACAGCGGAGAGCAGGATCCACCACAGGACCGCCTGCTGACAACGAATAGGCCGTGGAGCCCGTTGGTGTCGCTATGATGACACCGTCTGCTTCATAAGTGGGTAATGGTACTCCGTGATTAGAAACCTCCACCTCGATCATGCGAGAAAGCGGGCCGCGAGATACCACCGCTTCGTTCAAGGCACTGTAATGTATGGTTTCGCCTTTATTGGTAACCGTAACGTCCAACATCATGCGATAATCGGTATCGTATTCGCCGGTGATCAGATAGTGTAATTTTTCCAATTCGTCCAGTTCCAAACCGGCCATAAAGCCTAATCGACCGCAATTGATGCCGAGAACGGGTTTTCCGAAAGCCGCCGCGCGTTTGGCACAATGAATAATCGTACCGTCACCGCCCATGGCAATAGCAATATCGCAACCTTGCAATACCATATCAACATCAGCATGCGGGAATGCCGTATCGTTAGGTAATAGCAGTTCCACATTCAACGCTTCCAGCGCCTCACATACACGGGTAAGGGCATCGCTGTTGCTGATTGCCTGATAATTGGGAACGATAGCAATTTTCATAATTACACCTCCGATAACGCAAAAGCATCAAATGTTTCATCCACGATCCGCCGAAAATCCCATACAGGCGGTATGGGAGCATGGTCATAAGCAAGTACAGTCAAATATTCAATATTGCCCTGTTTTCGGCCTGCACCACCCGTAATGGGGGAACCGGTCAACAACAGCGGCGAACAACCGCTCTGAACCAAAAAGGTCGTCAACTCTCGAAGCACACGGACGTGAACGGCGCGGTTTCGCACAATACCGTTCTTCCCCACATCGGCTTTTCCCGCCTCAAATTGAGGTTTGATCAGTAAAATTAACCGCGCTTCATCTTTTAAAAAAGGCAAAACCGACGGTAGGATCTGCCGCAGAGAAATAAAGGATACATCGGCCGTTAAGACATCGATCGTCTTTTCTCCTATCGTTTGCAGTAGACGAGGATCGCGAACATCGGTGCCTTCCAAGTTGACCACACGGGGGTCTCCTCGCAAGGAATCGTGCAATTGCCCGTGGCCCACATCCACTGCGTATACGCGATCAGTACCGTGTTGCAGCAGACATTGGGTAAAGCCGCCGGTAGAGGCACCTACATCCATGGCAATGCACTGGGTAAGATCAACGGACATCAATTGCAGTGCTTTTTCCAATTTTAAAGCGCCGCGGCTCACATAAACAAGACCGTCGTTCTCACAACTCACGCGATCCGTTTCCGCTACTAAAAAAGCGGCTTTCCTAACGGCTTTTCCGTTGACGGTAACGACACCCGACAAGATTAGTTCTTTCGCTTTTTCTCTCCCTGATGCTAAATCTTGTTCGACTAAACAAACATCTAAACGTTTACTCGGCAAGGGACGTTCCCCCTTGGATGGTACGGATCATCCCCTCGCTGTCCAATCCGAACAACCGCAATCCGTCCGTTACGGAACAGGTGGGAACAAAGCCGTCGATCGCGCTTATCTCGTACTTCCCGATATAGCGTTGCTCCATGAGTTGGGCACCCAATTGTTGAGCGATACCGCCGTTTTTACTGCCTTCCTCAAAGAAGATCACACGATGATATTCGGCGGCAATACGCAGAAGATCCGACGGTATCGGATGGATACGGTTAAGTTTCAATACCGACAACGGCGTTTCCTCTTTTAAAGCACCTACCGTTTCCAGCACATTAGCAAACAGGCGGCCATAGGTGATGACCAACGTTCTGGCATCGGTATTGCGATAATAGGTAAAAGGATTGCCGTCCGGCTTATACGCAGGAGTCAACGGAAATTCGCCGCCGCGAGGATAACGAACGGCTACGATCCCCGTTTCATCATATAGAGCTTGTCTCATGTGCACAGCCAATTCCTCATAAGTAGCAGGGGCATAGATAGACACATGAGGAATGGTGGATAAAAACGGCACATCAAAAATGCCTTGATGGGTCTCGCCGTCATCGGGCACAATCCCTGCCCGATCCACCGCCAACACGATATGGTTGTCCATGATAGCGGTATCGTTTAAGATCTGGTCATAGGCCCGTTGCAAGAAAGTGGAATACACCGCAAACACCGGCAAACAACCGCCGCCGGCAAGACCCGACAAGAACGTAACGGCGTGTTCTTCGGCAATACCCACATCAAAGAACCGTTTGGGATATTGGGTGGCAAATTCACTGAGTCCTGTACCGCTAGTCATGGCAGCGGTAACCACACACAAACGGGGGTCTTCTTGTGCAATGGTGCACAAACAGTTTCCTGCCGCTTTGGAGAAGTTCAAACCGCCGACGGATGGCGCGCCCGTACCCACATCAAAACCGGAAACACCGTGATAAATATCCGGTTTCTTTTCAGCATGAGTATAACCGTGTCCCTTTTGCGTAATGGTGTGCAACAGTACCGGTCGATCAATGGTTTTCGCTGCTTGAAGTGCCCGTTGCAGATCGTTGAGATCATGACCGTCCACAGGCCCTAGATAGTAAAAACCCATTTCTTCAAACACACTGCCGGTACGATAAAAACTGCGTTTTACATGACTTTTCGTGCGTGCCATCAACCGATATAACGGTTTACCGATACCGGGCAGTCTGGACACCAAATTGGCTACACGGTTTTTAAACCGTTGATACCCAATTCCTGAACGAAGAGTGGATAAATGGCGAGCCACAAATCCTACGTTTTGGTTAATGGACATCTTATTATCATTGAGAATGACGATGAGGCGATCACTGCTGCGGCCCGCATTACAGAGGCCTTCATATGCCAAGCCACCCGTCATGGCACCGTCACCGATAACGGCGATCACATATCCATCATCACCGGTGAGTTTTTTCGCCTTTGCAAGACCATTGGCCGCCGATATCGACGTGCTGCTGTGACCGGCGACAAAGGCATCGTATTCACTTTCCGACGGGCGAGGGAAACCCGAAATTCCACCCGTCTGCCGCAGCGTATGAAACTGAGACAACCGTCCCGTAAGTAGTTTATGGGCATAGCATTGATGCCCCACATCCCACACGATCTGATCGTGAGGAACAGAAAAGGATCGATGTAACGCCACCGTCAGTTCCACCACGCCCAAATTCGAGGCTAAGTGTCCGCCCGTATGGGATACGGTATCGATGATGGCGGAACGCAGTTCTCCACACAACTGCTGCAAATCATCTTGCGATAACATTTTCAATTCGGCAGGTGAAACCATGTTTTCCAGTATGCTCATCTTGATCTTCCTGTTCTTTGCGAATTACGGTCACATATTGCGACACAGCAACGCTTCTGTTAATTGTTCGAGATCACTACTTGCTTCGCCGAAAACGGAAAGTGCGATTTTCGCCTTTTCGGTATAGGCGGCGGCAAGGGCCTTTGCTTGTTCCAAACCTAACAGCGACACATAGGTGTTTTTATCGTTCTCGGCATCACTGCCCGTCGGTTTACCCAACTGCGCTTCCGTGGCGGTCACGTCCAAAATATCGTCCACCACTTGAAACGCCAAACCCAAGTAATAACCGAACTGTCCGGCGGCCGCCACTTGTTCGTCCGTACCGCCGCCGACAACACAGCCCATTTGACAGGCGGCCTCTAACAACGCCGCCGTCTTGCCTTCCTGAAGGATCTTTAAGGTCTCAGCGTCAATGGTTTTTCCTTCGCTTTCCAAATCGATGACTTGTCCGCCGATCATACCGCCGATGCCTGCCCGATCTGCCAACAACCATGCGGCTTTCAAGGCGGCTTCCGCGGGAACTTCTCCGATGGCTTTACGGGACAACACGATCTCAAAAGCGCGATTGAGCAACGCATCACCCGTCAGCAACGCCATAGCTTCGCCATACGCCGCGTGAACCGACGGCTTTCCCCGTCTGAGAGGACTGTTATCCATGCACGGCAGATCATCGTGCACCAGCGAATACGAATGGATCATTTCAATGGCGGCAGCAAACGGTAACGCTCGCGCCGCATCCCCGCAACAAAGGTAACACCACTCCATTACTAACACGGGGCGCAACCGTTTCCCGCCCCTTTCGCAGGCATACAACATGGCGTGCACTACCGTATCTTGTGACAAACCGTCTTCGGGAAGATAGGTCGGCATAGCCGCCTCGATTTGTTGTAAATGAGAGGCTAACCGCTGTGAATATAATGCCTCCATCTTATGCCTCCGTTTGCCACTCATTTAACTGTACGATCTGTTGTTCCGCTGTTTTCAACATTTCGGAACAATGCGATACGAGTTTTGTACCTTCGTTGAACAACTTCATCGACTCATCCAGCGAAGTCTTTCCGTTCTCCAACAATTTCACGATCTCTTCCAATCGATCCAATGCTTGTTCAAACGTCATTGTTTCCATGATAACTTCTCCTCTTCGATAGCCTCTTCTACGCGACATAAAAGGTGTCCGTCTTCCACTGTAATCGATAACGGATCTCCCACCTGCACCTGACGGACGGAAGAAACCGTCGTTTCGCCTTTGATCGCCACGGCATACCCGCGGGCAATAACACGCAGCGGGCTCATGGCATCCAATTTTCCCGCCACGGTTGACAATCGTTGCCCCTCACGGGTAACGTTCACCGTAGCCGCCGCGGAAAACGCACGGGTTAGGTAATCTAATCGCATAGCTCGCTCTTCCACATAGTACAAGGGTTGAGATAAACACCGATGCGCACACAACCGTTCCAATTGTTGCCGCCTATATTGTACCCCCGCCGATAACGCGGTCATTAGAGAGCGGGACAATCGTTCCACCCATTGTAGCAGATCTCCTCTGTCGGGGACCGCCAATTCTGCAGCCGCAGACGGCGTGGGAGCGCGAAGGTCCGCCACAAAATCACAAATGGTAAAATCCGTTTCATGCCCCACCGCCGAGATAACAGGAATAGTCATAGCGGCAATGGTGCGTGCCAATCCCTCGTCGTTAAACGCCCACAATTCTTCCAGCGAACCACCGCCGCGACCGATGATGATCACATCCGGTGTTTGAGGATGACCGTCTTCTTTCATCTCCTCAAAGCGCAACAACGCGCGGCGAAGATCAGCAGGTGCACCGTCACCTTGCACCAAAACGGGTGCCATGATCACAGTGGCACAGGGATACCGTCGTCCCAAAACGTTGAGAATATCCTGCACCGCCGCGCCTGTAGGCGAGGTGATCACCCCCACACGGTCGGGGCAAGTGGGAAGCGGTCGTTTACGATCATTATCAAACAACCCTTCGCCTTCCAAACGACGTTTCAATTGTTCAAAGGCAATTTGCAACGCGCCCGCGCCGTCAGGCTGCATATCGTCGATATACACCTGGAAAGAACCCTCTTTTTCGTATAGCGACACCCGTGCGCGAACGATCACTTTCATACCGTTTTCCGGCCGAAAACGCAGCCGCGCGGCTTGTGAACGGAACATAACCGCTTTCACGGCGGCCCCTTCATCCTTTAGGGTCATATACAAATGTCCCGATTGATAGTGATTGGTAAAATTGCTGATCTCGCCGCTGAGTAACACCCCTTGCAGGTTGCCGTCACCGTCCAGCAACGATTTCACATATCGATTTAACTGACTGATCGTTACCGCTTTCATACGCTGTTTCCCTCTTCTTTCAGGGATGTCAACACCGCGATTCCCACCGCATTGTCCGCGGAAAAAACAGCCGGTGCAAATCGACCGCCGAAGCGAGCGGTAAGCGTTTCTCTTAACAAGGTGTTGGACATCACACCGCCCGCATATACCAGAGGAAGATCACCGTATTGCAACAATAACCGTTCCGTCATTTGTTCCAGCGCCGCCCGAATACTGTGCAAGCAAAAAACGGCTACTTGAGCGGGTGAAGCACCTTTTGCCATCAAATCACGACACTGATTTTCTACCCCCGAAAGGTGGCAGGAGCAACCGTTCATAGACGGACGGACGCGAGGGATCTCGTCAACCTCCCGCGATAAAGCATCCAGCGCAGGGCCTGCAGGAAACGGCAATCCCAGCATGCCGCCTACCCGATCGATCAATTGTCCCGCTTTCAGATCCAACGAAGAAGCCACGACTTCACAGGACAGCACCGTATCCGCATGAGGCGTAACCAATAAGGCATCGGTCGTCCCTCCCGATACATGAAACGCTAAAAAAGGCCGTGTTCGAAGGTCTAACGATCTCGAACCGTATAATGCCGCCGCCACATGTCCCTGTTGATGGGTGAATACGTGTAACGGTTTCCCTGTAACAGCGGCAAGTTCCCGCGCCGCACCATGCCCTACCAAAAAGCAAGGCATATAAGAACCATCGGTCTCTTGAGGACGATCGGACACACCGACCGCCGTTAGTTCCGACAGATCACCTACTTCGTTGCAGAGAAAATCCATCAGTTCCGGCAGTTGTTTTACATGATGAAAAACCGCATCGCTTTGGCGCAGTCCCAGTTCCCCCTCCCGAACGGGAAGAAGCCGTTTATATTGCCAAAGCACCCCCGTCTCGGGCTCAAACGCCGCGACGGAGGTCGTATAATTGCTGGTATCCAGCCCTACATATTTACGCATGTTGATCATCTGCCGCGTAACGGACAATACCGCCCAATACGCCGTTGATAAATGACGCGTCCGATTCGCCGCCGTATACTTTCGCCAATTCCACGGCTTCGTTGATGGAAACACTGACAGGAATATCGTCCATCCATCGTATTTCAAATATTGCCAACCGCATAATCGCGAGCGCCACACGGGATAAGCGCGTTTTGTTCCATTTATGAGAATGTTCGGATATGATGGTATCGATCTCCTCAACGTGCTCCACTGCCCCTTTGGCAAGGGTAAGGGCAAAGGAGTCCTCCATCAATTCCCGCGCTTCTTGTGCGTTTTCCAGAATGGCTTCGACAGATTCCTCTGTAAAGCTCTTTTCAAACAAGAGGACAAACGCCAGTTCTCTCGATTCGCGACGCGTCATGCATTCATCATGCCTTTCTGTTTTCAAATTCCCTATAGCCGAAGGCTACACGCACACAAACCCTCTACCGACAAGCGGCAGAGGGCTCAGCGTAATTATTGTTGCTCCTCGGTTCCTTTTACATCACTTTTGTCTTCCAACACAATGCCCGCAACATGAACATTGATCTTGGTGACAGGTTTACCGGTCATGGATTGTACAGCGGATTTTACCTGCCGTTGGATCTCCCCTGCCACATCGGGAATACGCACACCCATTTTTAAATTAACATACACATTTACAACCGTCTCATTTTCGTTGTTCACAACGGTAACGGCTTTGGCGGGAGCGGTATTGACCAAGTTGCGCAGTTCCAACCGCGTCGCCATACTGGCTACGCCCGGCACTTCCATCGTCGCCGTATGAGCAATGGTGGCAATCACGTCTTCGGAAATAATACAACGGCCTTCCGGTATTTTATATTGTCTATCATCCATTGTTGATGACCTCCCTCATCTTTGTATACAACTTTATTATACCACAAAGTCTGTCGGGAGCAACTGTTTTTTACGAATTTACCGTGACAATATTGATATTTTGTGCGGAAATGTCCGATTGAGCGGTAACGATTTGGGAAATTTTTGTGGTATCCTGTACGGAAAGCCCCTCACTTTGCACGATCACACTGCAGTTTTCACCTTCAATATACACGATACATTCTGTAAAGCCTTTTGCCTTTATCAGTTCCTCAATCTTGCTTTCCTGCTCGATTGCTTTCGCCATGGCGGTCAGTTGTTCCGTTGCTGTTTGCAGCTGTTCATCCGTGACTTTCACATCGCTCATCACTTCCTTGACCAATTCCGTTGCTTCTTCCCGCGCCGATTCGCGATTTTCTCGTGCTTGTTCAAAATAGACTTTTGCCGTATTCACATTGTTGGAATTGACGTTCAGCGCTTCTCCTAAATTTTTATCCGACGCCGTACTTTGGGTGGTAGGAGCATCGGTATCCGGTTTGTTTACCGGTTGTTCCGCAAAATAATAATTTAAGTACACTGCTACACCCAACGCTACCACTAACGTGCCTAACAACACTTGCTTTTTACCGAAAAACTTTGCCATACTGCTTTTCCTCCTTAATTTCTTTACGATAATTTGGTTACACAAACCCGTTTAGATGAAATATTCAGCGCTACGGTTACCGCTTGTACGACCCGCTCCCGCACCTCCTCGTTATCACCGCCTTGGCAGACCACCACAACCCCCTGTACTGTCGGTTGAATCTCTGTGACCAACAAGCCCTCACGCCCGTTTCCCGTATCCACCACAATAACGGTTTCTTCTTTGTCATCTCGCTCAACAATCTTATTGGACGTTCCGTTGGAATCCTCCTGTCGATCGGTGTTGGTACTTTGTTCTGTGGCATATACATATTCCACTCCATTTACCACCGTTACCATGACCTGACACTCACCGACACCCTCGATGCTGCCGACGATGGCGCTTAACCGTTCCTCCGTTTGCAGGATAAAAGTATCTGTTGACAAGGTAACCGTCTTTGTTGTCGACTCTTTAGGCAAAAATTCAGGGAGTGTCAATAAGACGATCCCCACCGCGCCGCCAACAAGAAGCCATTTTCGACCTTTGTCCGATTGCAACACACCGGCGAGTTTGGTAACGGCCTTGCCGTTTTTCCACCCATTCATGACGCAAGTCCTTTCATTCGGAAACCTGTATATAGACCGTGGTCTCCAACTGTGTTTTCAACACATCCCGTATCGGCAACGCCGCCGCCAGGCTTTGTTTGTCCACAAAAACCGTGACTTGTTGAATATATATGCTGCCGCTGTCCGCAATATCCGTCTGAACCACAATTTTTTCTGCCGTTACACCGCGATTGGCCAAACAATCCTCCGCCACCTGCTTCACGACCTGTTCAACTTGTCCCCGTAACTGCTCGGTCACTTTATCACTCAGTTGTTCCGACACAATATCTTCCGGGAGAAACTCTATGTTCAGAGGCAACGATGACGTGAGTTTAAAAAACGGAAGGATCATACTGCACAGAAAAAACGTGAGCGTTAACAATCGAAACAACTTCCCCGTTCTGCCTTTGGGAATCAACAATTGAATCGCACTGCACCCTATTGCGGCAAAGCAGATATATCGGCACCATTCCCGCAATTGTTCCATCCTGTCCACCTCACGCAGTTGATGCCGATAGACTGACCACGGTTACGGCAACGACCGCAAACAAGGCACCGGCACATAAAATCCCGATTAAACATTTCACCACTTCTCGAGCCGTCTTTAACAACGACGACATGGCCGTCAAATCAAACATGTCCGCACTTGTACTGCAAAGGGACAACCCCAAACTCCAGATCAAACACGTAAGAAGGGGCGGAAGAACGATGCCCGCACAGGCGGCAATACCAAATACCCCTATGGTGGACCGCAACATGCTTAAACAGCTGCGCACCGTCGTAAAAGCTTCGCTGAGCGAACCGCCCACAATAGGCACAAAACTGGCAATGGAAAAGCGCACCATACGGTTACCCAATGTATCGATGGCGTTTCCCGCTAAGTTTTGCAAAGACAACAACCCGCTGAACAAGAGCGTACTTAACGTAAGCAACCATGTAGCGGTCTTCCCGATCATTTCGCCGAATCGACTCAAACGGATTCCCGGTGTTACCGCGCCGACAAGTCCCAATGCCAACGCCATTCCCATCAGCGGTACAATGGTATTGTGTGATAACAAGGAAAACAATTGCGCCGCATATAAGACTACAGACTGAAAGGAAAAAGCAGAAAGCGCATGACCGGCGCTAAGCAATATCCCTGCGTATACGGGTACAAAACTCATCATAAAGACAGACAGACTTTCCGTGGCAGACGCCGTTTTGGTAATACATTGCGCCACAGGTGTCATAATCACGCCGCAGGCCGCCAACGCCGATATTATCGAAAAAAGTGTGTTGTTTTTATCGTTGCTGACAGCGGTATTCAACCCGCTTGCCCATGCTTGTATCATAACGATGCCGAAGATCAAACCGCAAGACCGCAACGGAGCCGCACTGACCGTTACCAACAATGCCCCCAGTTCTTCCAATACGGTAGGAATATCTTGTGTTGCCAGTCGTTCGGGGTCTAACGCCGTGATGCCCAACCTGTCCAACAATTCCCGCGTTTCCGTCGGTAATTCCTGTAACAGTTCTTCACCGCCGCTGGCCTCCAATTGTTCCTCGTACAACTCGTCCACTGTTTGGGCAGACAAGGGTAAACAAAGAAACAAAAGAAGACACCCGATGCAAATACCGATCTTTCCCATATAACACCTCAGCCGCCTATCAACGACACCGCCGCTGTAGCGATCTTTTCAAACAAAGGCAACCCCACTACAGCAAGGGAAATCTGTCCCACCAGTTCCGCCTTGGCGGCCATGGCAACCTCTCCCGCATCTTTGCAGGTATCGGAAGCCAATTGCGTAAGCAAACAGACCCCCAACCCCTTCAACAATACTTGTGTATATTCAGACGGCAATCCGCTTTTATTCAAGAGATCATTCACCGAAGCAATAACGTGTCCCGCTTCCGAAAGCAACGCAATCAGTATGACCGTTCCCGCAAGTAGTGATAATAACATCGCTTGTTCCGGCCGTTGCTGACGCAACAAAACCGCCAACAATGCCGTCACAACGATAACCGCTATCAAAGGTATCAATTTCATCTTCTCACAATCCAAATACCGATTTCACCATGTCAAATAAATCGCTGATCTCGGTAACCACCATTGCCAGCACCACGATCAGCCCTGCCAATGTGGTCATCATAGCTTGTTCTTCCCGTCCCGATCGAATCAGCACTTGATTGAGTACCGCCACAATGATCCCGATCGCCGCGATCTTGAATATCAGATCAACTTCCATACCCGTTCTCCCTCACCAAAACAACAAAGCTGCTAACAGACCTCCGCAAACACCCATTGCCAAGCATACTTTTCCTTTTGTTTTCATGGTTTCCCGTGCTGAAGATAACTGTTCTTCCAATGCCTCACGGTAATCGTCGCAAAAACGGACCTCGCCTTCCACATCGGCACGGCCAATTCCTTCTGCAAACCCTTTCAGCAATAGACGATCATCTTCACATAACCCCTCTTTATCATTGATACACGTTTTCCACTTCTCCCGCATATCGGGATCATTGGGATTCACCTGCGGCGAACAGGGAAACAACTCGGTTACCAGTTCATATATAGGAGCGCCTGTATAACGGATCTGTTCGGAAAGGCGGCTAAGGAACCGCGAATAGTGTTGCAAGATCTTCACCCGTCGTTGCAATTTTATCCAAGCGGTGCATCCCATACCTGTCCCTGTTATTACCAACAAAATAAGTCCTACCCATTTCATGTAACCAGTCCTCCGTTCGATACCATTCATCGATCTTGCCGGGCATGTCATGTCCTTTCAAGAAGAAGATATATTCAAATGCCCCTTGTTGCAAGGAGCGATACACCGTCGGTCGTCGTACCAGATCGGAAACTGATCCGTGTATCGTTGTGATCACCGTTACACCGCGGCATACACTATCCAGAACCGCGTCGATCTCGGCGTTATCTCCTAACTCATCAAAAACGATCACTTGAGGCGACAAAGTGCGTACAGCCATTTCCACCCCGACAGCTTTTGGCGTGTACAATAGCGTGTCACCCGCCGATATTTTCCCGCTTCCCGTCAATTCCCCACGTTCATCGATCACCGCAACTGCAAGTCCTTGTCGGTCAAACTGATAGATCAAGTCGCGTAACAAACTGGTTTTTCCGCTGGACGGCTCTCCGCAGATCAACGCACTGTGTATCGTGTTGTTTGCATACAATATCTTCGCAATTTCCGCCGCGCAACCGTGATGTTCCCGCGCGATCCTCACACATAACGATCGGATATTGCGAAAGGAGTCTACCTTTCCACCGCGCACCACCGCCGTTCCGCCCACCCCGATACGGTAACCTTCACGGGTCGTGATATAGCCGTTTCGCAGTTCTTCCTGATGGGTATACACTGACCGATCACAAGCAATCTCAAAAGTGTTTTCTACCCATTCTTCTTGACAGATCGCACCCCGGTTACGGTCTTCACTAATTTGCCCATCTGTCGTGAGATACCAAGCCTTGCCGCGAATGGCGAGGACCAGCGGATTTCCCTTTCGTAAACGGATCTCCTGTATTTGCGCGCCGATATTGACGGGTAATTGGCACAAAAGCCGTTGCAATGGCGCCGGAAAAATACGAATGACTGTTTTAAACCCCTTCATGGCCTGTCCTCCCGTCTTGTCCTATCTGTATGCAACGGCAAAGAAAATTAGAACAGGATTTCTTTTGCTGATTGCCGAAAATCGCCTCTACTTGGAAGCGTTGGCGCGTCAATATCCCACCGTTCGTACCGCCGCCGACCCCTATCGGTTAACCACCGAGGAAGCACAAGTCATGGGTCAACTGAAAACTGCTTTTCGCCGCCGTGAAAAGTGACAACGGCATGTGGATTTTCTTTTTTCCAAGGGCGGCCTTTACAAATGTTGCAACCAAAACTTGTTGTTCCACGGTTGCATCCCCATGAACGATGACGGCACTTTGATGGATATGGAGATCGACGGTCAATATCTTCACGGGAAAGCCTTGCTGGATACCATGGAACACCGTATTCATGTGGCGGAAACAGATGACGACTATGCGATTCGCGAACAGATCAACGACCTAACCATGTTGCTGGCCGCCTATCAGAGCGGTTTCATGAAAGAATGGAGAAAATAACGACAAAAGCCCCGCTGCATGGCAGCGAGGCTTTTGTCGTTAAAGGGTGTTTTGAGGAGGGGTATCGTACTCTTGCGAAGAGAAAGGCGGTTGCGGTTCCGTCTTCCTCTTGAGCACAACCCTACTATAACAAAGTTATCCGTAATGTTTGTGAATTGACTATGAATAAAATATGAGAAAATTTTAATATTTTCCAAACAAATGTTTGCTTTTTCTAAAAAGCTGTGGTATACTGTAAAAACGAACAAAGTTTCTTTTGGTGAGGGATGCATATGAAACCGTTAAACGAAAAGCAACAAAAAGTATTGGCTTTCTTGCAGGAACGGGCGCAGGATGGTGTCCCCCCCACGGTGCGTGAAATCTGCGATGCCGCGGGAATCAAATCCACCTCCACCGTTCACGCCTATTTAAAAACATTGGAAGAGGGCGGCTATATCCGCCGTGACAGCGGCCTTAACCGCAGTATCCGTATGCCGGGCGAAAACGTGGCTCGCGTACCGTTGTTGGGCAAGGTCACCGCCGGTATGCCCATTTTGGCCGTAGAGCAGGTAGAGGACTATGTCCCCTATTCCGGCGGCGGTTATCAAGCGGGGGAATTGTTTGCCTTGCGGGTATCCGGCACCAGTATGATCAACGCAGGTATTTTGGATAAAGATATCGTCATCGTTCGCAAAACACCTGTGGCTGAGAATGGGGATGTGGTCGTCGCTCTGATCGGCGACGAAGCCACTGTCAAGCGTATTTTTTTTGAGGATGATCATATTCGCCTGCAGCCGGAAAACGACGCTTATGAGCCCATCATCGTCAAAGAGGTCGTGGTATTGGGCAAAGTCATTTCTCTGTTGCGCAATTTTTGACAAAAATAACACATTGACTTTTGCCGCCGACTCCCCTATACTGATAAGGACGGTTTCACCGTCCCATGCGGGGGCGTAAAGGTTTCGACGGGGATTGTGAACCGCGGTAAGCGAGTAGCGGGGCGGGACCGCTATAAAACCTGCAACTTTTAAAAACAAACGACAACAACACTGTTGCCCTCGCGGCCTAATTAGGCTGCCGTCTCTTCTCGGAATACCGCGACCAAGATAGAGGCGTCGATTAGCGGTGAACGTGAACGGTCGGGTGTCGCACCGACCGTCACGCCGTAGCGACTACCGTAGTTTAGAGCCTGCTCATCGGCGCTAAACGAGGGGAATCTCAAAAGATGTTCTGCACTCGGAGAAAGCTGCGGCAAGTGATTTTCGGACACGGGTTCGACTCCCGTCGCCTCCACCAGAAAAAACAGAGTATATCCTTTTGGATATGCTCTGTTTTTATTTGCGACGGAATTAAAAGGGCGTTCAAAAAACAGTCCGGTGGACCTGCTTTTAAACCGTCGCGTTGCAGAGCCCTATCACGCTGTGCCGAGACGTATAGGCGAGAACAAAACTATGGACTGCACAGACCGTCACCTCCACCAAATGCCACAAAACTCGGCTATTTCAGCGACTTTTTTCTTTTTGTGTATAAATATTTTAAAAAAGCACCACACCTCCTATGGTAGTTCTTTAATTCTACCATAGGAGGTGCTTTTTCCATTAACCTTATTCACGATATGTCTTTTTTCGAAGAAGCAACACCAGGCAAAATGCCGATAACATGGTCAGTAAAAGCAAGCCAAGGTTGGCGGTATCACCGGTATTGGGCGAACTCGTCGGTGTGGTGGCTTTCGTCGTGGGAACGGTCGTCACTGACGACTGAAGGGCCTGTTCATTGGTAGTGACCACCGTGGATGACACTGTCGTTACGGCCGTGGTGGTTTGTGTGGCGGATGGTGCCGTCGTTGTAGTCGCCGAAACCTGTGTTATTTGTGTGGTTGTTTGTTCCGTTGTTGGTGCAACAGTCTGGGTCGAAGACGGTACCGCGATGGATTCAGTGGTTGTAGAAACCGCTTTCCACTCCGCATACAGATCCACAACCGCATCCTGTGTTGATGCAAGGTTTTTGATGATCTCACGGTCGGTATACCGAACGCCGGTGCCATCTTCTTCTGTATTCCAGCCAACAAAGGTAAAACCCTCTTTGGTAAACGCCGTTGGTGTTAAAGAGCGGAACGCATCATAGACAAACGTTTGATCTTCCATCGTACCCGTCCCACCGTTAGCATGAAATTTAACGGTGTATTCCACGGGCGCCCATTGTGCAACCAGCGTAATAACGGCGTTGTTCTCATCTGTCAAGTTGCTGATAGCTTGGCCGTCTGTGTATTCGTTGGCATCGGTACTCCAATTTTGGAAAATATAACCCGTAGCCGAAAAACCATTGGCAGACAGATTCTGGGTGGTGTCATACGTGAATATCTGGTCTTCCATGATACCTGTAGCATTGCCATTGTTCGCATCAAACCGCACGGTATAGGTATTGGCCAACGGTGTTAAATATACAAGCAGGACCGAACAATCGTGCGCCGTATATCCGGGTTGCAAAATATCTTTTGTACAATAAACCTGGTCAGGCTCAACCGAACTCGTTGTATTAAAAATGCTGTGATATCGATAGCCATAGTACCCTTTTATCTGGGGAACAACATAGGCCTGTGAGCCGAAAAAATACCGATACATATCGCTCTGCACATAGCCACCGGCATTATCCTCATGATATGCCCATTCACCCGGAACACCTTCGTTGCCTGTTGCTAATACTTCACCGGAATCCCCGTTCAGCACAACGAATCCGCCGGTAAAGGCCGCGCTGAGAGAATCGCCGGCAAACAAAAGCGACGATGCATCCGGTGTTTGAGAATGTTCATTCAGAATGCCGGAATAGTCTACCCAATAACTTTTGGCTGAAGCAAACACCGTCGTTGACGGCAAGGCAACCAGAGTCATGCAAAAAATTAAGCAGAGGGCAATTAACCCTTTTATTCTCTGTTTCATGCCAAACCTCCTCCAAATGATTCAGTGATAAGTACATACGCCTTTATTATCTTTAATTTACCATATTGCAACATCTGTTGTAAAGATAATTTTTGATCGTTGCCTTGGTTTCTTTTTCCAAGAGTTTGCGACGATTTTCTGGTTGATCGGCCGTTTTCATGCGCTTTGCATTCAACATTTCTACCATATCACAAATGATCATTACTGTCCACTTGCGTTTTCACCGAAAGTGCCGTATAATAAAGACCGATCATTTTTCAGCTGGAGTCGATAGCATGGCATTTTCCACCGTTTTATTTGATCTGGACGGGACGTTGTTGCCCATGGATCAAGACGTATTTGTAAAAGCGTATTTTAAAGGATTGGCAGGAGCGTTGACGCCCCGCGGTTATGCACCCGAAACCGTTATTCAAACGGTGTGGCAATGTGTACACGCCATGATCAAAAATGACGGCAGCCATCTGAATGAAACGGTTTTTTGGGATTCCTTTTGTCAGTTATTCGGCAACAATGTGTTAAATGAAAAACCGATATTGGAAGAGTTCTATCATACAGAGTTTAACAAGGTCCAACAAGTTTGCGGATACGATAAACGAGCGGCGATCATCGTTCGCGCTTTGAAAGCCAACGGGATACAAGTCGTTTTGGCTACCAATCCCGTTTTCCCTGCCATTGCCACCGAAAGCCGCATGCGATGGGCAGGTTTAACGCCGGGTGATTTTGCGTGGTATACAACTTATGAAAACAGCCATTATTGCAAACCGAATCTCGCTTATTATGAAGAGATCCTTCACCGTATCAGGTGCGCCCCCGAAAACTGTATCATGGTCGGCAACGATGTCGGCGAAGATATGGTAGCGCAAAAATTGGGGATGGACGTTTTCCTTTTGACCGATTGCCTTATCAATCAAAACAAAGACGATATTACCTCCTATCCTCACGGCAGTTTTGATGAATTGGCCGCCTTTTTAAACATAAAATTATAACAAACGGGCTCGTTGTCAAAACAACGAGTCCGTTTGTTATAGAATTTTTTTAATTTCAAGAAGGCCGGTGACGGTATAATCCGCTTCGTAACTTTTCGCTCCCGTTTTATGATGGTCATACCAACAGGTATGCAACCCGTAGGCTTTTCCGCCGCCGATATCCGCTGTGAGGGAATCACCGATGATGATACATTGTTCAGGTGTGATATTCGGCAATTGCGCAAAACAGGCATCGAAATAAGAACGGCTGGGTTTGGCGGCACCTAATCTTTCGGAAATAAACGCTTTGTGAAAATACCGAAGCATATCCACCGTGGTCAACCGTTTCACTTGTTGGTCGTAAGGCGCATTACTGGCGATACAGACGGTATATTTCGAGTACAAATACGGCAATAACTCGTAGGATCCCTCAACGGGAATGGCTTCCGTTGCCAAATGTTGCAGAAACTGTGTTTCCACGGCAGGGCCATCCCCTGTCAATCCCAATTCCTGCAACACCAGCGACCACCGTGTAGCGTGCAATTCGGATCGGGTAAGGGTACCTTGTTCAATGCGCCGCCACAGCCCGTTGTTAACTTGTTGAAATGTACCGTACATGGTGCTTTCGAAAGGCAATCCGCATTCCGCAAAGGATTTTTCCATAGAGATTCGCGAACAGGCATCGAAATCCAATAACGTGTTATCGATATCCAAAAAAACTACTCTAATACCCTGTAACATACCGTTCTCCGTTTTCACTGCAACATCTTTTCAAATTCGGCTTGATTAATGATTCGGATACCAAGAGCTTGCGCCTTGATAAGTTTGCTGCCCGCATCTTCTCCTGCCAACACGATACCCGTTTTTTTCGACACACTGCCGACGGTTTTGCCGCCGTATTGTTCGATGAGAGCAGACGCTTCATCGCGGGTCATGGTGGGAAGTGTACCAGTGAGCACAAAGGTTATACCCTCAAATCGACGATCCGTCTGTTGCAAACCGCAGGTCATATTCACGCCCAACGCCGCCAACCGTTCCACCAATCCGCGGGACGAGTCCGACGCAAAAAACTGTATAAGCGACCGCGCCATGATCTCGCCAAATCCATCGATGGACAACACATCCTCTTCCGTGGCTTCCATCACGGCTTGCATCGTCCCAAACCGTTGCGCCAACAATTTAGCGGCTTTTTGGCCGATATGCCGAATCCCCAACGCAAACAACAAGCGGGACAGATCAGCTGTTTTAGATTGTTCAATGGCTTCCAGTAAATTATCCGCGGATTTTTCACCCAAACGCTCCAAAGAGGCGATCTGCTGACGATCCAGCGTGTACAGATCGTCGATCCGTTCCACCAACTGTTCTTCCACCAATTGTTCCAACACGGCGGGGCCCAGTCCCTCAATATCCATAGCGTCACGGGACGCAAAATGAATAAGCCGCTGTAACCGTTGAGCAGGACAATCAGGATTAAGGCAACGAAGTGCCGCTTCCCCCTCTTCCCGTGCCACACCGGAGCCGCAAGAGGGACAAATATGAGGAAGTTCGAACAGCTCACCGCCTGTGTGGGAGGCAACCCGCACCAACTCAGGGATAATATCGCCCGCCTTGCGCAACACCACCCGATCACCGATGGACAACGCTTTTTCACGAATAAAATCCTCATTGTGAAGCGTCGCACGGCTTACGGTGGTACCCGCTAATGTCACAGGATCAAATATTCCTGTGGGAGTCAGTACACCGGTACGTCCAACCGTGATCACCACTTCCCGTAACACGGTCTCCTTTTCTTCGGGCGGGTATTTATAGGCCACTGCCCAGCGAGGAAATTTGGACGTACTGCCCAGTTGTTCCCGCTGACGGAAATTGTCTACCTTCACCACGGCGCCGTCAATATCGAAAGCCAAGCCGCCGCGAGAAGCACCGATACGTTCCACTTCCGCTATGACTTCGTCGATGGAATCGGTACGTTTATAAAACGGAACAACCGAAAATCCCAGTTCTTTCATCCGTTCCAACGAATGGGTGTGTGACAACACCTGTTCCCCTTCAATCAGTTGCAGATTGAACACAAAAATATCCAAACGACGAGTCTTGGTCACCGCGGGATCTTTTTGTCGCAGTGAACCTGCCGCCGCATTGCGGGGATTTTTAAAGGTCTTTTCGCCATTTTCTTCCTGCCTGGCCACCAATTCTGCAAAGTTGTTGCGAGGCATATACACTTCGCCCCGCACGATCACACGGGGTACCGAACGAGTAAGTTTAGCGGGGATGGACACAATGGTACGTAAGTTTGCGGAAACATCTTCTCCCTGTTGCCCGTCACCGCGGGTGGCGCCGCGAAAAAACATGCCGTCCCGATATTCAAGGGCAACGGACAATCCGTCGATCTTGGGCTCTACCACATACACAGGGTGCGAAACGGTTTCCTTCACACGGGCATCAAACTCCCGTAATTCCTGTAACGAGAACACGTCCTGCAAACTTCCTAAAGGTACTTCGTGTTCCACAGGGGTAAACAAATTGGACAGTTCTCCGTGTACCCGTTGGGTATACGAATCGGCGGTGATCAGTTGGGGATACGCTTCTTCCAACTGCCGCAACTCACGGGTGAGAGCGTCAAATTCATCGTCTTCAATTTCAGGCGCGTCCTCATCATAATACCGACGGCTGTGATATTCGATCTGACGGCGCAGTTCTTCAATGCGCGTACGGGCAGTTTCAAAATCCACGGAACACACTTCCCTGTTTTTGTAATAATCTTATTATATCAAATATCCACTGTTCTTTTCAATCATTCTCGCCAAAAAATTTCGCAAGCGTATCTTGATTGTCAAAATCCAAATGGGTATATGCTTGAGGCACTTCTCCCACCAAAATCGTTTCACACACAAGGAACTGGGTAGATAGCTCAATAGATTTTCGTTCCATGGGCAGTAAAGCGGTCATATAAATCTTCATATTCAGATAGATCTGATGACAGGTTTGATTAATACCCGCGTCGGTAAACGCACTGGATAGTGTGGTGAGGATGGATCCGTTTGTATGAATATTAAATTTCAAAAAGGGCCCGCGGCCGATAAAGAAACTTCCGCCGATCACACTACCCATGGGAATACTGATCTGCTGATTCTCACAGGCGTTCAGTTGCTCAACAACGGCTGTCGCCGATCTTGATTTCAACAGGTTGATGGCGGCAATATTGGCTTCAGCGGATAAAACCCGTCCATTATCATCGCGACTGACGGCAATCAAATCATGATACGCAGTCTCCTGCGTTGCCAACACGTTCTCCACACCTTTATGTACCGCCATCATGGCACTGCGCCGTACCGATTGAATGCCGTAATCCTGTATCAAGGGACGCAATTTGCTATCCAGTCTTACAAACACCACTGCAAGCAGAAACGCCGCGCCGATCAGCAAGATTCCCCACCGTTTACATACGGACATTCGTCGTTTCACACTATCACCCCCACAAAAAGATGACCCCATAGTCATCCTATGGAGTCACAGGGGTTGTGTGAGAAAAATTACAGTTTATCACCGCGGGACAATAACGCCAAGAAAGCTTTATGTGCCATATACACGTCGGTTTTGGACACGATCTCAAAAGGCGCGTGCATGGATAAGACCGGCACACCCAGATCCACGGTATTCACATCCAAATTGGCGATGTACTTGGCAACCGTGCCACCACCGCCGATGTCCACGCGACCCAACTCACCGATCTGCCACAACACACTGTTTTCATCCATATTGCGGCGAAAGAAGCCCATCAATTCCGCAGAAGCGTCCGACGTGCCGGATTTACCGCGGGCGCCCGTATACTTGGTGAGCACCACACCGCGGTTAAGGAACGCGCAATTGCGGCGTTCCACCACTTCGGGATAAATGGGGTCAAAAGCCACATTAACGTCTGCAGACAAGCACAGCGAATTTTGCAGGACATGGCGGCCTTCCGTATCAAAGGCAGCGGCAAGATCGGCAATAAAATTGCTGAGTGCCGCCGACTGCATACCCGTGTTGCCGTCGGAACCCACTTCTTCTTTATCTGCCAACACCGTTACCGCGGTATACGCGGGTTTCTCGAGAGCAAAGATCGCCGTTAGGGCAGGATAGGCGCAAACGCGGTCATCGTGACCGTACGCACCGACCATACTGCGGTCAAAACCTACATCGCGAGCATTGTGCGCAGGAACGGCTTCCAACTCCGCAGACAAGAAGTCTTCTTCCGTAATATCGTACTTTTCAAACAGCAGATTTAAAATGTTCAGCTTCACCGCTTCACTGCTGTCATCACCCAAAAAGGGGCGGGATCCGATCAAAATATTCAAATCTTCCCCTTTAACGATCTCGGATGCATTACGTTTCATTTGATCCGCCGCCAAGTGGGGCAACAGATCCGTTACGCAGAAAACAGGATCCTGTTCTTGATCGCCGATGGCTACTGTTACCGCGGATCCGTCTTTCTTGACAAGCACACCGTGCAGTGACAGCGGCATTGCCACCCATTGATATTTTTTGATACCGCCATAATAATGGGTATCAAAATAAGCAAAACCTTGATCTTCATACAAAGGATTGGGTTTCAGATCCAAGCGAGGAGAATCGATGTGCGCCGCCGCAATGGATACGCCTTCCGCCATGGGGTTGGTACCGATCACCGCCAAGAACAACGATTTGCCGCGGTTGTTATAATATACTTTATCCCCTTCCGCCAAGGTCATACCGCGACGATAGGCGCAAAATCCCTGTTCTTCCGCCAAGCGGATCGCCTCCGTCACCGCTTCGCGCTCGGTCTTAGCACAATCAAGGTAGTGTTTATATCCCTCACAGTAGGCATCCGCCTGCGCCAATTCCTCTGCGGTCAACACATCGGTAGCCACTTTCGGATTGTAGCAGAGGTGTTCTTTCAACAATTCGACTTTTGTTTTTTCTGACATGGTGAAATTCCTCCTTTATGGTATCTCATATAGAGTTTGGTACTGTTTTTGGGCTTTTAACACGCGTACTACATATTCGCGTGTTTCGGCAAACGGAATGGTATGCAATGTTTTTCCATCTTCGGAATAAGCGCTGTCTTTTAACCACTTGGTCACATTGCCGCTTCCTGCGTTATAAGCAGCTAAGATCGTTTCAATGTTATCAAATTCGATGTGCAGAACCGCCAGCGTTTTGGTGCCGCAACGGATGTTGGTCTGAGGATCAAACACGTCCCCCGACGACTCTCCCAGTTTCGACAGTATCCATTCGAAAGTGGGATCTGTCAACTGCATAAGACCTTTGGCATCTGCCGAGGACACCGCCTCAGCGCGAAAACGGCTCTCGGTATGAATAACCGCATAGATCAGTGACTCGGGAATGTCAAATTCCTCAGCGCTGGCTGCCACTTCCTCTGTATAGCGCAAGGGATAGGCAGCCCGTAAAAAATATCGATATCCGTATTGAAACGCAAAAATCGCCAGAACGACCGCGCAAAGAAACGCCGTAAGTGAGAACACCGTTTTTCGGATACTACTTTTCATGGCACCACTCCTCCAACTGTGCAAACAACGCTTCTGCGGTTTTTTGCAAGGCGCGTTCATCCCCTGTGTTACGGATCACGACCGTTGCACGTTGTTCATAATACTCGTCCGTGGGCTGAGCACGCATACGATTTTGGGCTTGTTCGACAGTCAACCGATCCCGATGACAAATTCGTTGCAACCGTTGTTCATGCGGCGCCAAGACCGCTACGGTGCAATGGCAGCTCCCGCCCAATCCCGCTTCAAACAACAAGGGTGCATCGATTACAGCAATGTCTTTTCCCTGTTTCCGGGCGTTTGCCAGTAATTCATTGTTCATACGGATCACTTCGGGATGAACAATCGCATTTAATGCCGCCGTTTCCTCGGCCGAAGCAAAGGCGGCCGCTGCTAATTTGCGACGATCGAGAGAGCCATCGGGTAATAAGATGCGCTCGGAAAAATGAGTAACCAAGGCGGCTAAACACGGCGAATCGGGTGCTACCGCCTGTCGAGACAATTCATCGGCATCAATAATCGTACATCCATGCTGAGCCAAAACGGCCGCCACCGTACTTTTTCCCGCACCCGTTGGGCCCGTAAGACCTACAACAAACAAATCATTCAAGGTCAATCACCTCAAATCCCGCGGCGCGTAACAAACGATTGTACACCGCCAATCCCACACCTTGCGGTGCGGGACATGCTGCATAAGCTGTATGTACCCCTTGCTCGTCCAATCGGCGCAACGCGTCGAATAAACGGTGTGCTTGTTCTTGAGAATTTGCGCGTTCGCCGTATGTGAGGAACGGGACTTGCAACAAATCTTCTTCACCGTCGAAACACAGGGCGGCAACACCGTCCCCTTTACGGGCATTCACATACGCGGCATAGGCCGCAGGCGAACCTTTTACCAAGATGACCCGTGCGCTGGGCGCATAGTGTTTGTATTTCATTCCGGGAGATGCGGCGACCGCCCCTTGTTTTAATTGGTTAAGCACCGCATGATCGATTTCTACCGTGCCTACTACCGCTTCTAACATTTCCACCGTCACAGCACCGGGACGAAGCAACCTCACCGTATCGCCGCTGACATCGATCACCGTGGATTCCACGCCCACCGCGCAAGTACCGCCGTCTACAATTGCCGCAATACGGCCATCCAGATCTTCCGTTACCCGCCTGGCATCGGTGGGGCTGGGACTTCCCGAACGGTTGGCAGAAGGTGCCGCCAACGGGCAACCGGATAACGAGATCAATTGTTTCGCAATCGGATGGGACGGCATACGCACCGCCACTGTTGCCAACCCCGCGCTGACTTCATCGGGAATACAGGCGGCTTTTTTAAAGATCATGGTAAGAGGCCCCGGCCAATAGACATCCGCCAACTGCCTCGCCGATGACGGAACGGTTTCCACCAAACGGGGCAGTGCCGCTTTATCCGCAATGTGTACGATAAGCGGATTGTCCATAGGGCGGCCTTTGGCGGTAAAGATCGACGCTACCGCCGCACCGTTTAACGCATCCGCCGCCAACCCGTATACCGTTTCGGTGGGGATAGCGACCAGATCGCCGTTTTGCAACAACGCCGCCGCTTGTTGCAGGTCGTTTTCCTTATCGGTAAGATGCAAAGTTTGCATATACGTTTATCCTTTTTGCAGTTTTTCCGCCCGATCGGCGGTGATCAACGCGTCAATGATCTCATCCAGATTACCGTTCATGATGGTATCGATCTTATACAGTGTCAACCCGATCCGATGATCGGTAACACGTCCTTGAGGAAAATTGTAAGTGCGGATCCGCTCACTGCGGTCTCCCGTTCCCACTTGTGCCCGCCGATCGGCGGCAATGGCCGATTGTTGCTCCTGTTGTTTGGCTTCCAACAAACGGGCACGCAACACTCGCATGGCTTTATCCTTGTTTTTATGCTGACTCCGTTCATCCTGACATTCCACCACCATACCCGTTGGCAGATGGGTGATGCGAATGGCGGACTCAGTCTTGTTGATGTGCTGACCGCCCGCGCCGCTGGAACGGTAGGTGTCGATCTGCAACTCGGTGGGATCAATGTGGCTTTCTACTTCATCTGCTTCGGGCAACACTGCCACAGTGGCGGTAGAGGTATGAATTCGTCCGCCCGCTTCCGTTTCGGGCACACGCTGAACACGGTGAACACCACTCTCGAATTTCAAACGGCTGTACGCGCCGTCACCCGCAATGACGAAACTGATCTCCTTAAATCCGCCCAATTCCGTTTCATTGGCGTTAACAAGTTCTGTGCGGTAACCACGGGTTTGGGCATATAGCGAATACATGCGATAAAGCGAGGCCGCAAACAACGCCGATTCTTCTCCCCCGGCACCCCCACGGATCTCCACGATCACGTCTCGTTCATCGTTGGGATCACGAGGCAGTAATAAAATCTTCAATTCTTCGGCAAAGCGCTCAGCCGCCGCCTTTGCGTCTTTCAGTTCTTCCTCTGCCAACTCCCGTAACTCTCGGTCACTTTCGCTTTCCAACAAAGCGCGGGCACCCGTTTCCTGACGCACAGCGGCGGCATATTCACGATATTTATTAACAATAGGTTCCAGATAGCGGCTGTCCTTCATCAGATCGCGATATACCACGGGGTCGGACACCACCGAGGGATCACACAAACGCGCCGTGATCTCCTCATATCGTTTTTCCACTTCTTTTAAACGATTCAGCATGACCATTCTCCTTTACAATGTTTGTGTAAAGGAGTAGCTATTGTTCGTTGTTTCGTTCGATCTTGCGAATATTTTTTTCCGCTTTTGCACGGGGAATCATCATTTCGTGTCCGCAGGTCTCGCAATGTAGGCGAAAATCCATGCCGATACGCAAAACTTTAAATTGATTACCGCCGCAAGGATGTGTTTTTTTCATGGTTACGACATCTCCCATCCGAATATCCACAGACACACCTTCTTTCATGACACGTATACAGTGTAATAGTATAACACACCTCCCCTTTTTCTGCAAGGGAGAGTTTTTGTTCTCTTATCAGAGAGTTTTGTTCTCTTATCATATTAAATTGACAAAAACTTTTTCTTTCGTTATAATATGTAGTTGGTTTAAAAACAATATAGGAGGTATTCCTCATGAATGTAGATATTGTTATCGTTGGGGCTGGTCCCGCCGGTATTTTTACGGCACTGGAATTGGTTCGCAAAGGAAACAAACACAAGATCTTAATGGTTGAAAAAGGACAAGCTATTGAAAATCGTCGTTGTCCGAAAAGCAAAACCAACCGTTGCGTGAATTGCAAACCCTATTGCCATATCACCACAGGCTTCTCAGGCGCGGGTGCTTTTTCCGACGGAAAACTGTCATTGAGTTATGAGGTTGGCGGCGACCTTCCTACCTTGATCGGTGCCGATCTGGCACAGGACATCATTCACTATGCCGACAGTATTTATTTGGAATTCGGTGCAGACACCCATATTGAAGGGATCGACAATTCCGAAGAAGTTAAAGAGATCCGCAAACGCGCTATCCAAGCAGGATTAAAATTGGTGGACTGCCCTATCCGTCACTTGGGAACGGAGAAAGCACAGGATATCTATTTGGCCATTGAAAATTATCTCCAGGACAACGGCGTGGAAATGTTGTTCGGTTATGAGTGTACCAACATTTTATTGGACGGCAACCACTGTCACGGTGTCTGTATCACCGACGGCAAAACCGAATTGGAAGTTCGTGCCAAGCACACCGTTATCGCTACCGGCCGCCGCGGTGCGGATTGGCTAGAAAAGATCTGCGCCGAGCATAACATCGCCCATCAACCGGGCACGGTGGATATCGGTGTTCGTGTGGAAGTACGCAACGAAGTGATGGAAAAGGTCAACAAGGCATTATACGAATCTAAACTGATCGGTTACCCTCGTCCCTTTAAAAACAAAGTCCGTACCTTCTGCCAAAATCCCGGTGGATTTGTCAGCCAAGAAAATTACGATGGCGATTTGGCGGTGGTCAACGGCCATTCCTACAAAGAACTCAAATCCAATAACACCAACTTGGCCATTCTGTGTTCTCACAACTTCAGCGAACCTTTTAACCAGCCAATCTCTTATGCTCAAAAAGTGGGTGAACTCACCAACATGTTGGGTGCGGGACACATTTTGGTGCAACGGTTTGGAGATATTCTGGACGGCAAGCGTACTTGGCAAAAGGAATTGGCGCAATCCAATCTCCGCCCCACCTTGCCCGATGCGGTAGCCGGTGACATTACGGCGGCTATGCCCTATCGCGCCATGATCAACATCATCAACTTTATTCAAGCAGTGGATCATGTCGTCCCCGGTTTTGCTGCCTATGAAACGCTGTTATATTCTCCCGAACTGAAGTTTTACAGCAACCGTATCCGTATGGATGAGAATTTGGATACTAACGTAAACGGTCTGCACTGTTTGGGCGATTCCAGCGGTTGGACCAGAGGCCTTATGATGGCTTCGGTCATGGGCGTGCTGATGGGTCGTAAGATTGTAGAAAAAACAGAAGAATAAGCAAAAAAGAACGCCGACGGGCCCATCGGCGTTCTTTTTTTACTCTAACGTTCCATATACCATATAGCCGGACGGCTCTTGTGTATCGTAATAGACCCATACACTGGGATACTTCGGCACTTCAATACGAGCACTGTATCGCACAGAACCGCTGCCGGTACTGTTGGTAGCATCCAGCACAACCCGCAGATCACCGGAGTTGATCTGCCGTAACGTGCCGGAGGGGCCGCATATCACAATATCGGTAAGTTTTTGGCTTTGCAATGTCAGCATCTTATCTGCCGGCAAATTTTCCACCACCACATCGTCAACATTGTTGATCGTATACGACAAATTTTTGGTCGTATATTGACCGATATTCAATTTGATGATCACTTCGGTATCTTCCAACACCCGAACGGTGGACGGTACATTCAACGTTACCAAAATCTCCGAATTATCCGGCGTTAAGTGATTAAAATCGAAAACGCCCAAATTCGCCACGATTCCCGCCACGTTTTCCAGTTCCTGCGCTTCACCCACAAGGGTGACCGTATTCATGGAAAGAGAAGCCAGCGAATTCGACGAAAGGCCCGCAGGTACATTCAACAATTCATAGGTGAGATCCACTTTTTTCTGCACCCATACGGGCACCGTCAGATCGATGGTATTGCTGTTCGGTGTTAAGAATTGGCAATTGGCAAGATCCACCGCCGCTCCCTGCTCATCCAAAGCAATCATCTTGGCGGAATAGCGCGTGGTATTGGCAATCACTTCGGCATTTTCCACTTTGGCAACAATAGAACTGATCTGATTGATAACCGTGCGCGGTCCTTCCAACCGTACGATCCCGTTCGGCGCAGCAGTGGTATCCAACACCACATCACCGATCTGCTGATTTTTCTCATCGGCAACCGTGATAGCGGAAATATCCGTTGCCAACAGGAACTCCGCCGCAACCCAATAATCGCAATCCACCGTTACTTCTCGCGGATAGATATCCACAATCTCATAGTCAGTCGACCGTCCGCCTTTGGAAGCGGTCAATTGCAATACCGATTCACCGGGGCCTTGCACATCGGAATAGTTGGGACGGATGACAATATCATCGCTGCTCAAATTAAACACGACCGAACGAGGGCCTTGCACCTTGACCGACACGGTGAAGCTGTCTTCCCCGATCACCCGAAGGTCATTATATCCCGCGATGGTATTAGTGAGATCCACCGTTACCTGCGCGGCAAATTCACGAGTGGTAATATTACTGGGGCCAAAGGACACCAATGCCCATACCGCTATGGCGATCACAATGGAAACCACGATCATAAACCGATCGTTATGCAACAATTTATTTAAAGACCATTTTGTTTTCATTTGGAGAACCACCCCCGAATCTTTGAAAACAAACCGCCTTCTTTTCTCTCGGCATCCGAACGGACGTTTTTCCATACCAATTCGTTTTCCAATTCAATACGAAGGCTTTCCGCCGTGAAATCACGGATCAGCTGTCCGTCTTTCGCCACAGAGATGATACCGGTTTCTTCCGACACGATTACAACCAACGCATCGGAATTCTCGCTCATGCCCACACCGGCACGATGACGAGTACCTAAACTGCGGCTGATGGAAACATTATCGGACAAGGGCAAAATACAGCCTGCAGCATACACTTTTCCATCTCTCATAATGGTAGCGCCGTCATGGAGAGGGGCCTTGTTGAAAAAGATGTTGCCGATCAATTCGCCGGTAGCATCGGCATTCAGTTCTGTTCCGGATTTAGCGATTTCGCCCAAACGGGTATTCCGTTCAAAAACGATCAAGGCACCCATTTTCTCCCGTTTAAGAATACTGACGCCGTTGCACACAGCGGCGATCGCAGTCTTCCATTTGTCGATATATTGCTGGGTCTCCTCTTCGTTCATCCCGAAGATCTTGATTTTCCCCATAAAACCTGAATGTCCGACACGTTCTAAAGCCCGTCGAATTTCCGGTTGGAAAATCACCACCAACACGATCAAGGCATTATCAAACAACATTTGAAGCAAGTATTTCATCGCCGTCAAGTTCAACAAATGCGCGCCACCGTACGCGAGACCCAACAATATAAAACCTTTTAACAATTGCTCCGCACGGGAATCGCGCACCAGTTTAATGAGCCAATAGACCGTGAATGCCACCAACAAGATGTCGATCGTATCGGTAAACAACTGGTAATTGCTTATGAAATTCAGAATGCTGTCAAAAATCCCCGAAAGAAATTTTCCCATTCTGAACCACCTACCCTTACCTTCAAATTCGTATTCACTTTCATTGTACCATACAATCTGTTGATTTCAAGTTTTTCTTGAAATTTTACTCAATTTTTTGCATACTGTTTCCATCTCTTGCATGGTCGTAAACGCCGACGGCGACAATCGTACCGTTCCGCTCGACAGCGTGTCGGCATGCGTGTGCGCTAATGGCGCGCAATGGAGCCCCGCACGCACCGCGATTCCCTCCTCACTCAACCACGCGGCCACCTCTTCACTGCGGCAGTTACCGAGATTGACGGAAAGCAGCGGTACTGTCGTCTGTCCCATGGTCGATACAGGCGTATACAGTTGAACGGCAGAATTGTTGCGCATCATAGCACAAAAATATCGCATAACCACTGTTTCGTGCTTAGCGATCACCGCGATTCCTTTTTGACATAGCCACCGCATACCCGCATGCAACCCGCAAATACCGGGGACATTGATCGTACCGCTTTCAAAACGGTCGGGTAGATCCTCGGGTTGTTGCTTTAGTAGCGACACGCTGCCCGTACCGCCTTCAATCAAAGTGTCTAATGATCGTTCGTTACGACACAATAACATGCCCGTCCCCATCGGCCCATACAACCCCTTGTGACCCGGCATACATAAATAATCAATATCATCCAGTTTCATGTGAAGCGGCAAGATCCCCGCGCTTTGCGCCGCATCTACGGCAAACGGAACTCCGAAACGGTGTGCCAATTTGCCGATTTGACGAATAGGTAATATCGTACCAAACACATTTGACGCGTGCGTACACAAGATCAGTCGTGTATCGGGGCGGATACATCGTCTAAAATTTTCTACCGTCTTGTCGGGCGCGTTATCCACCACAACCGCAGTACTGTAGGTAACCCCTTTATCCGCCAACGCTTCCAAAGGGCGAATAACGGAATTGTGTTCCAGATCCGATATCACTGCGTGTCCGCCTTTGCCTAAAATGCCTTTCAACACGATATTCAGTGCCATTGTACAATTGGACGTAAAGATAACGCGTGTCGGGTCGTCTAACCCAAATAATTCGGCTGCTGTTTCTCGACAAGCGTATATTTCTTCGGCAGTTTCCATCGCCATGCGATGACCGCCGCGACCGGGATTGGCTCCGTACCGTTCCATCGCTCGCCATACCGCCTGCTTCACCACGTCAGGTTTCGGCCATGTGGTAGCGGCATTGTCTAAATAGATCATTAACCTCGGCCGCCGTTCTCTGACCGATTCACGCGTAGACCGGCTTCTTGTAACAAGGCACGTGCTTTTGCGCCATCGCCTTTTACCAACAACCGATATCCACAACCGTTATTGTCTCCCGCTTGAAAGGCACGTTGTACGTGCGCCGTAAATCCCCGCCGCTCTAATATGGTTTTTCCTCGTATAGCATTGGTTACCGAACTGACATTGAGTGTTGTCCATTCCATCGTATCACCTCATTTACAAAATATATCAGTCAATCACTATCAGTATATGCTCAAAAACAAAACATGGAACAACCGTTGCTTTTGCCCATTAAAACTTTCCATGCAGACTTGTACTTTGTGAGAAATTGTGGTATACTGTTACGAAGCATCCGAAAGGCAGGCGACAACATGAATCGGTTTATTCATCGTATAAGCGGTAAACACGAAACCGACATGACCGAAGGCAGTATCGCCCGCCATTTACTGTTGTTTGCCCTCCCCCTTTTGTTGGGAAATATTTTCCAGCAACTATACAACACCGTCGACACGTGGGTCGTGGGCAATTATGTCAGCAACGAAGCCTTTTCCGCAGTCGGTACGGTGGGACCCGTCATTAACACCCTAATCGGCTTTTTCATGGGCTTTTCCAGCGGCGCCGGTGTGGTCATTTCTCAATATTACGGTGCTAAGCGCTTCGATAAGGTGCATGATGCCGTGCATACATCTTTAGTCGTCACCTTATTGCTGGGCGTGCTGTTCACGGGTGTCGGAATCGCCATGACACCGTTTATGTTACGTCTAATGAATACCCCCGCGGAAGTTTTGCCGCAATCCACCACCTATTTGACGGTATATTTCAGCGGTATTGCAGGACTGCTGTTGTACAACATCGGATCGGGGATTTTACGAGCGGTAGGCGACTCTACCCGCCCCTTTTATTTCTTGCTGATCTCCGCTGTCACCAACACGATCTTAGATCTGTTTTTTGTTTTGGTATGCGGCATGGGGGTAGAAGGAGTAGCATTGGCTACGATTATTGCTCAAGGCCTCTCTGCCCTATTGATTCTCATCACCCTCATGCGCAGTAATACCTGTATCCGCGTTACTATACGGGATCTGCGTATTCACACCGATATGATCCTCAAAATTATCAAGATCGGGTTTCCTGCGGCATTGCAAATGGCAATTACCTCATTCTCCAACGTGTTCGTCCAATCGTATATCAACTATTTCGGTCCCGATGCCATGTCGGGATGGACGGCTTATGCTAAGATCGATCAACTGATCTTGCTGCCCATGCAATCCTTATCGTTGGCTTCTACCACGTTTGTGGGCCAAAATTTGGGAATCAACAATGTTCCTCGCGCCAAACGCGGTATTCGCACGGCATTAGGACTCGCCGTTGCTTCCACCGCCTTGCTAATGATTCCCGTTTTATGGTTTGCACCGCAATTAACGGCATTCTTCAACAGCAAACCCGAAGTTGTGGATTACGGTTCTCTATTATTGCGCACCATTTCCCCGTTTTATGTTTTATGTTGCGTAAACCAGATCTACGCCGCCGCTCTACGGGGATCGGGCGACAGCCGCACGCCGATGATCGTGATGTTGACCTCCTTTGTTTTCTTTCGGCAGCTCTACCTCTTCATCGTATCGCGGTATATTTCCAATACGCTTCTCCCCATCGCCATGAGTTATCCCGCCGGATGGCTGTTGTGCAGTATCGTCATGGTGCTCTATTTCCGAAAAGCCTCTCTCGCCCGTCATCGGGTAGTGGAAGATTGATATAACCGAGGTGTCATAATGATGCGCTGGTTTTTTCGAAAACGATCCGCCGTTCCCGATGGGTTGGAACGATTGGACGGCAAACTTATCTCCTACGCTGTTCGCCGCGATCCCGAAGGCGAGGTAGTCATCGGTAAAGATGGTCGCATCTGCGCTGCCACCGAAAAATTAGAATTGCGCTTTTTAAACGGTACAGTCCCTTTTGCCTGTCCCATATCTACCATGCAATTTGGAGATTTGATGAGCCATAACGGTGTGATTATCACCGGTGATGACGAAGTAACCGGCACCCGCATTTCCGTGGTGGCCTACTATAAATACTACCGACAAATCAAAAGGGGGTACGATCAATGAGATGTACATGTTTACTGACCATCTGCCTTGCTATGGCGTTTTTGTTATGCTATCCTGCTGCCGCGGCGCCCGACGACAACTTGAACGCCAATTATTTGGATATGGTGGTATCCGACCCCGAAGAGATCCACAGCCGTGTACAATATTATCAAGGAAAATACCACACCGATCCGGAAGATTTCATGTGGGTAGACGGCCGAAATGGTGAAATGGCTGTAGAATTAAACGGTAACAATCAATCGGTGCGCCTCACCGCGGTACAATCAGCGGCGCTGAATGAGTTTACCCTTTCTTCTTGGGTGTATTGGTATGGAAACAACACCACTGACGGTCAACCGTTTCTGACCATGTATCGCAACGAAAGCCATTATTTGCAGGTGTTTCTTCATAAACAGGATAAAACTCAACAGGTAAACGGTATCTACATGATCTGGACCACACCTGATATGGAGCCCATCGCACTATTTACGCCTGCAACCGATAACACGTCTTTTGCTTTTCCCGAAAACGAGTGGCACCATGTGGCAATCACCGTATCCGACACCGCCTTTTCCCTATACATCGACGGTGTTCGACAACTTCATGCTGACATTGACAGGGACCTCAAAGGCATGCGTTTTCGCAATTTCTGCATCGGCGCGGGATACGGCACCGAGCCTTGCTTACACGCTCGCTTGCAAAACACCGTTTTGTACACATCGGTGTTGAGCGATAATCAGGTGGCATTACTGGCACAAGACAAAGACCCCTTGTCAGACGACATCGCCGTTATCACCACTGGTTCTTTAGCGACCCGCCCCACGACTATTCTCACCCACGTATCCCATACAGAAGTCGAGGAATCTACATCTGCGCGCACAGTGGGGTTGATCATTCTGTTATCGATTGTGGTATTGTTGGTACTGTCGTTATCCATACTGTTCAGTATTCAAGAAAGCCGTCGAAGAAGGAACGGAGGCGATGCCCAATGAAATGTATCTTTTCTCTTTTAATGGTTGTCATCCTCCTTTCCTTGTCTGCTTCCGCCGCAGCGGGCAACACCACACAAGTGATGGAAATTACCGATACGGACGACACCGTTGTCGTCGCAGTTACACAACCCGTTACTTTTTGGGAATCCCCCACACTGCGCGCCGGTGAATCCGTTATAACGGACGGTACGTTAACCGTGACCAATACCACCGATTCCTCCTATGGGCTGTCCTTCCGTTCCGTAACCTTTCCGTACAGCGATTCCGCCGCCTTAGAATATTTAAATCATCTGCACCTTACGGTTAAACAAGAAGAAACCGTTCTGTACGAGGGACCCTACAGCGAGATCAACACCCCCGATGCTCTTGCGCTAAACACAAACTTGGCCCCCGATGAATCGGTCGTTTACACTGTTTCGCTGAAATGCGATTACACCTATACGGGAACTTCCTTTGTAAACGATACTGTTCTGGAATGGAATTTTACGGTAACCGACCTCGACACCGCTACCCCCGAACTACCCACAGAATCATTCCATGATCCCCTTTTACGGCAATGGCTTATTGCGGGGATTATCACGGTGGTTTTGCTGGCTATTACTTTGTATATCCGAAAACAGAAAACTACGGTGTAAAAAATACGGGCGAAGGAACAATCCTTCGCCCGTATTTTTTATTTTTTTAACAACCGTTTTTTAAGCGGTGTACGGAATAACAAGAGATTCATAGCAATGAAAAATACGACCAAGATTCCAAAGGTAAGAAGCGGTTTTTGGGGTGCCAGCGTCGCTAACAGCATCATGGGGAATCCAAAGACGATAGCGGGAAAGTTTTGATACACCATGTTATCCGAAGCGGGCGTCTGAAAATCTCCGTCTACTTCTCGCAATAAGATGATTCCTGTACTGGCCGTGCCCGTGAGCATGCCGTACATCATCAAGAATTGTTCCTGTATATAAGCGGGGAACAAGGTCTTGGCTACAATATAGTTATACATATAGGTAATGATCGCGCCCACAACACCTAGGAGCAGCAACATTCCCCAATATTTTTCAATCATGTCGATACGGATCGCGGCAATTCCCGCCACTACCATAATATCAAAAAAGAAGTTGCAAGCACGGGTGAGGAGAAAATTGTTGGTATATTCTTTCTTGATAATACGTTTCTTTTTTAGGAAATTCATCACGATTTTGATAAGCGTAGCCGCTAACACGCCCAACAGAAAATTGAACCCGTAAATAACTGAACGCATACCGGGTAACAACGCGCTCAATGCGTACATCAGTCCGTACGCCACCAAATAGGCTACCGCGATCAAGGCAATCTGAATGGTCAGTTTATCGATACTTTCCTGCATGGGGATCTCATTATCGGATTCAATATCTTCCGCCTTTAGCGCAGCCTCTTTTTTATCTGTCAGTTGCAATTTGCCTCTCTTTTTCATAATGTTCAAATGGATCACACCGCCGATACTGGCGCTGAGAAATCCCATGGCGGCAATGGTAAGACCGAAACTCTTGCCACCCACAAAGCCAAAATCATTTTCATAAATGCTGCCGTAATTTAACGCTTGGCCGGTTCCTTGACCGTAACCGAACGGTAACAAAACACCTGCTGAGGCAAAGAAATCGTCCATAAATACCGTTGCTAATAAAGTAATGCCGAAACCCGCTACCGCCTGCAATAAGTAGGTGGAAACGGTGGTCACACCGGTATTAAAGATCTCCACGGTGCGCTGCTTGGTCAACTTGCCGGACGAGCTTTTAAAGGTGGACGCGATAAATCCCAGTGCCAAGGTGTGATAGGTAAGGACTTCCAGTGTGGTAGCACCGTTGTTGCCGAAAATGGCCAGATCAAACAACGCGTCACCGGTGATCGCCCGATAAATCCCCGCGATGATCAATAAAATACCGCCGCCAAGAACCGAGGTAGGGATCAGTGATACCCGCAAAAACGGGATGGCTTTTTTCAGCACGTTAGCCACCAATAACGCCGCCAACAATATCGCTATCAGCAGATAACTGCCCCATACACTAAAGTCCCAAAAATTCGACATATTCATTCTCCTTGCTCAAATTGCAATACCGATGATACAAATGGACATATTTAAGAGCATTAAATCGTTTATTGCCTTTTAGTTGATATACTTGTTCACCGTAATAGATGTTCGCTTTATTACGTCCCAAAACGGTTACCGCCTTGATATCCGAAAAGGGTAATATCCGATCCTCTATCATGAAGTGATCGCCGTACACGGCTATTTTTGCGTCTTTATACAGAGGCACTTTTCGTTTATATAACAACACTTCTGATACCGCGGCTCTGTCACGGTACAGCGGCATTTCGGTATATACCCGCGTATCGGTGCGATTGACAAATTCCTTTTGATAGTCATACCACTCCGCCACAAAACGAAACGGGAACGGTTCTTCGATCCCCTGCAGTTCCTTGGTGGGTAAATACCGTACCTTTGTATGACAGGTTTGGCATGTAACCGTATCACCATGACTTTCAAAAACCGAAAAACCACACTGAGGACAGACATACACCACTCGTTCCAAGTATTCGGCGCACCGTTTATGAAAGAATTCACCCTTTACACAAGCCTCATCCACATATAAACCATCTTTGATTCGGGTATACAATTCCTCATCGGATAACGCGGCTATCGTTTCGGGTTCGATAACTTCCGATACATAAGCACGCATACGACCGCGGCGGATCACATCGCTCCAACGCGGTTCCGACCCGTACCCACCCTCAATACGGAACAAAGCAACAGGCATGTTTAATTTGCGAGCCAACGGTGCAATGGCAGGGTTCATATATTCGGTACGACCACTGTAAGTGCGATTGCCTTCCGGCGCAATACAGATCGTGCCACCCTCTTTAGCGACTCGCAAACAGATCCTCACCGCTTGCACATCGGTGGTTTGCTTGCGAATGGGAATGGGTGCCACCAAAAAGCGGATCAACGAAGATAGCCATCCCATTGAAAAAATATCCTCGGTCGCCATATAGTATACCGCGCCCCGAAACGCCATACCGGCAAAAAATTGATCGAAAGGGGTTTGATGATTGAGAAGGATCAAGTACGGACGGTCCCTCTGCTCTTTAAACTTTTCGATGGTAATACCGTATCGCAAACGTGCATAAGGATACAGCACCGCATAAGCAAAATTGCGAACGATACGATGCCGAAAACGACACCAGTGCTTTTTCGATTTAGCCATTTGTCCCCTCTTTCCGAGTGCGTATGACAACAACGCCGTCGTTATCGCGACGGATAATGACGGCGTTGTTACTTACTCGACTGTTGTTAATCCCAATTCTTTTAATTGCGCCTCGTCTACCGGAGAGGGGCAAGACGTCATCAGTTCCGTCATATTTTGCACTTTCGGATACGCCACTACATCACGCAACGTGGCAGCACCCAACATCTGCATCACCAAACGATCTAGCCCCAGAGCCATACCGCCGTGGGGCGGTGCACCGTAGCGGAATGCATCCAGCAGATACCCGAATTTCGCATAGGCCACCTCATCGGACAGGCCTAACGAACGGAACATATGTTGTTGTAATTCCGGATCGGTAATACGAATGGAACCGCTGGCGAGTTCAATGCCGTTCAGCACCAGATCGTACGCCTTGGCAAACACTTTACCGGGATCGGTATCCAAATACGGAATACACTCATCCAACGGCGAGGTAAAGGGATGATGCATGGCATCCCAACTCTCGGTTTCGGGATTCCATTCAAAGAAGGGGAACTGGGTGATCCACAGCAAATTATAGCCTTCACGAACAATATTCAACCGATCCGCCACTTCCAAACGCAACGCCCCTAAAATGGAAAGCACCAACCGCGAATCGCTGTCGGCAATGATCAACACCGCATCGCCTTGGTGGGCATCCACTTTATTCAGCAACGCCGTCATTTCCTCTTCCGTGAGAAATTTACCGAAAGAAGAGGCAACGCCATCAGCGGTCCAACGAATCCAGGCAAGGCCTTTGGCACCGATTCCTTTCGCGTGTTCCGTCAATTTATCGATCTCTTTGCGAGACAAGGTAGTTGCCGCCTCTTTGGCGACAATAGCGCGAACAGACCCACCCGCCTCAATGGCCGAAGTGAACACGCCGAAGCTGCAACCGCGTACCGTATCGGTAATGTCGCACAACTCCATGCCGAAACGGGTATCCGGCTTATCGGAACCATATCGTTCCATGGCTTCCGTATAGGTCATGCGGGGCAACGGCATAGGTAGATCCACATCCAAGATCTCCTTGAAGATATGTTTCATATACCCCTCGCCGATAGCCAGTACATCTTCCACATCGACGAAAGACATCTCCATATCGATCTGGGTGAATTCCGGTTGACGGTCTGCTCGCAGATCTTCGTCGCGGAAACATCTCGCCAATTGGATATAGCGGTCAAAACCCGCTACCATGGACAACTGTTTATATAACTGGGGAGATTGGGGAAGCGCATAAAAATCACCTTTATGCACACGGGACGGCACAAGGAAGTCGCGGGCACCTTCCGGCGTGGAACGGACCAAAATAGGCGTTTCCAGTTCGATAAAGCCTTGCTCATCAAAATAATCGCGGGTGGCTTTGGCGATACGGTGGCGCAAGATCAAATTGCGTTGCAGGTCGGGCCGGCGCAGATCCAAATACCGATATTTCAGGCGCATCGCCTCAGCAGTATTGGAATTTTCCACGATCTCAAAAGGCGTGGTCTCCGATTTATTGAGAATACGCAATTCCGTTACCGCGATCTCCACTTCGCCCGTGGGGATCTCCGTGTTGATAGACGAACGAACCCGCACCTGACCGGTAGCAGCTAATACGTATTCGCCGCGCACGGTAAAGGCTTTTTCAAATACCGCTTTGGCGGTGTTGTCGTCAAAGGCCAATTGTACAATGCCTGTGCGGTCACGCAGATCAATGAAAATCAATTGACCCAGATCCCGCTGGCGTTGCACCCACCCAAACACTGTGGCGGCTTCCCCCTCGTGTTCACGGCGAAATTCTCCGCAGTAACGGGTACGTTTCATCCCTTGAATGGTTTCCATCTTATTCTTTGCCTCCTAAAAACCCTTCGCCGATCAATTCGGTCATATCGGCCAACTGACGGTCAAGCGATTTGTTGTAGAGAACGGTATACAAACTTTCATCCAAATCGATCTCGGTCTGCTCGCCCGTCTGCATATCTTTCAACCGCGCTTTGCCGCTTTCCAACTCGTTATCCCCCACCACAACGGTATATTGGGCGTGGATCTTATCAGCATATTTCATCTGCGCTTTCAAGCCGCGACCCACGGTATCACATTCCGCCGACACGCCACCTTCCCGCAAACTGCGGGCAAGGGCAAAACAGCGGCAAGCCGCTTTGTCGCCCATGGAGGCGAAGTATATATAACAGGGAGACGGTTGCGGCAACTGCGCGTTTTGCGCTTTCAGCACCATCAGCAACCGTTCCAGCCCCATGGCAAAACCAAGGGCCGGTAAATGAGGGCCACCCATTTCTTCGCACAGCCCGTCGTAACGGCCACCGCCACAAACCACCGCTTGGGCACCCAGAGAATCGGACACCAACTCAAATACTGTACGGGTATAATAATCCAACCCGCGCACAATATGAGGATCGACGTCAAAAGAAATCTCCGCTTCCCGCAGATAGTCCTGCACCTGTTCAAAATGAGCAGCGCAGTCTTCGCATAAATAATCCGTGATGAGCGGCGCTTGTGCCGCAATACGGGAACAAACAGGAGATTTGCAATCCAAGATCCGCATGGGGTTGCGCTCCAACCGCCCCCGGCAGGTGTCACACAATTCTTCTTCCTGAGCGGCGAAATATGCTTTGAGCGCTTTATGATATTCTGCGCGGCAGGTGGGACAACCAATGGAATTGATATGCAACGATACCCCTTCCACCGATAAGGCTTTGAGTACCGCCATCGCCAGCGCGATCATTTCCGCATCCGCCATGGGCGAAGCGGCGCCGTAACATTCCACACCGAACTGGTGGAACTCTCTTAACCGTCCCGCTTGGGGTTTTTCATACCGATAGCAGGACGTGTTATACGCCACTTTCACCGGCATCACGTCGTTGTGAAGGCCGTGTTCCAGCAACATCCGCATAGCGCCCGCTGTCCCCTCGGGGCGCAAGGTGATGGAACGACCGCCTTTGTCCTCAAAGGTATACATTTCTTTCTGCACCACGTCGGTAGTCTCCCCTACCGAACGCTGGAACAGTTCCGTGTGTTCAAACACAGGTGTGCGGATCTCACGATAGCCGTATTCCCGCGCTACCTGTAAAGCCGTCTGCTCAATATATTGCCATTGGCTGCTTTCCGACGGTAGGACATCTTGCGTACCGCGGATCGCCTTTGTGATGAGTGCCATTGTTTATCGCCTCTGCCTTATTTATTGGACGGATTGACAATATTACGCCAATCCAGATCGCCCCGCTCCAATCCGTGGATCAGCACTTCGGCGGTAGCAATGTTGGTCGCAACAGGGATGTTGCGCATATCACACAAACGGAACATGTCGTTCTCGTTGGGTTCGTGTTCGTTTCCGGTCATGGGATCGCGGAAAAACAACAGCAGATCGATCTCGTCGCAGGCAATGCGCGCGGCGATCTGCTGATCACCGCCTTGCATACCGCTTAAGTATCGGGTGATCTGTAGACCGGTGGCTTCTGCCACCATTTTTCCTGTGGTGCCCGTGGCACACAGGCTATGTCGACTCAATATCCCGCAATACGCAATACAGAACTGAACCATCAATTCTTTTTTGGCATCGTGGGCGATCAAGGCAATGTTCATACTTTCCACTCTCCTTTAACAGTATGGGATGTCGTTGTTTATGACTGCATCTTTTTAAGATTTGCCAGCGGCACCGTTTCTCCCAGATACCGTCCCGCAATGTTGGCAAAGCACTCCGCCGCATAACTTTCCACAGGCAGCGGTTTGCCGTAGGCATTGGCAACGGCCACCATTTCGTCCTCGGGCAGTACGCCGATAAGTTGCAGCCCCGCTGTATCGATCACTTCGTCAATATCCGGCATTTTCCCTTTTAGGATGGGATGGGGACGCAGCCGATTGACGATCAGTTTGGCAGGGATGTTCCGCTCTTCCAGCAAACGGGCGACGATCTGTGCATCACGGGCACACACCATATCGGGTGTGGTGACCACCAAAGCCTGATCCACGCCCGCAACAGCGGTCTGAAATCCTCTGCCCACACCGGCGGGACAATCAATGATGATCTCATCGTAATAGTCGGCGAAACTGCGACACAATTCCGCCATATCCTCGGGGGATGCCATTTGTTCCAGATGGACAGGGGCGGGAATAATAAACACGTTGGGACAGATGGGTGACGGATACACCGCGTGGATCGGCTGGCAGTTACCCGCCAAAATATCCGACATATCGTATACCGCCGCACTGCCGATCCCCAACATTACATCCAGACTGCGCAGACCGGCATCGCCATCTACCAACAAGACGCGCTGCCCCCGTTGCGCCAACGCGCGACCGAGACCTGCGGTAATGGTAGATTTGCCGGCACCACCTTTGCCAGATGTAATTACGGTTATCATGTTTCGCTCCACCTCCGGGGCAAACTTTTGAATATACATTGGAATTATACCATACTTTTGCCGTTCTGTAAACTGATTTTTGGGCAAAAAACCGTGAAAAAAACGCGAAATTCCCTTGCTTTTTCCAAAAAATAATGATAAAATGTATAAGAATAAGGCAGCGACGGAGAAAGTATGCCTGTTCCCGTACAACAGAGAGGGTCGTCATCGGCTGAAAGCGACTTGTACAGCGAACAGGACAGAAGTTCACTCCCGAGCCGCGGCGTTGAGCCCCTAAACGGAAGTAGACGCTGACGGATGACCCCGTTATCGGTCGTGAAGTGCCCGCCATGCGGCGGGAATGTGGGTGGTACCACGGAGAGCACATCTTCGTCCCTGTGCGGGACGGGGATTTTTTTATTGCCATCCACCCTATCAGACAGGAGGAAACAACCATGAAAGAACAATTAGCAGCATTACGCACTCGCGGTTTGGACGAGTTAGCGGCGCTAAACACGCTCAAAGAATTAGAAGAGTTCCGCGTGCGAATGCTGGGCAAAAAAGGTGAAGTGACCGCCTTGTTGCGCGGTATGGGCACCTTACCTGCAGAAGAGCGCCCCACCATGGGTCAATTGATCAACCAACTCCGCGGTGAATTGGAAGCGGCGCTGGAAACACGGGAGAATGAGTTGTCCTCCGCTTTGAAAGCCGAACAACTGAAAGCGGAAACACTGGATGTCACCATGCCCGGCAAGGCTGCCGCCGAAGGCGGTCTTCACCCTTTGAATATCGTCCTTGCCGATTTGATTGATATTTTTCAGTCTATGGGATTCGACGTGGTGGACGGCCCTGAGGTGGAGACCGAACACTATTGCTTTGAGGCATTGAATGTTCCCCAAGATCACCCTGCCCGCGATATGCAGGATACCTTTTACCTGGGCGAGAATCTGCTGCTTCGCACCCAAACTTCTGCGGCGCAGATCCGCACTATGGAGCAACGCACGCCACCCATCCGCATAATCTGCCCCGGCCGTGTGTTCCGTGCGGACGAAGTGGACGCCACCCATTCCCCTGTTTTCCATCAGGTGGAAGGATTGGTGGTAGACAAAGGGATCACCATGTGCGACTTAAAAGGCGTACTGGAGCAATTTGCCCATGAGATCTACGGGCCCGATACCAACGTGCGGTTCCGCCCCTCCTTTTTCCCGTTCACCGAGCCCAGCGTGGAAGTGGATGTTTCCTGTTCCGCTTGCGGCGGCAAGGGTTGCCGCGTGTGTAAAGGAAACGGCTGGATCGAGATCCTCGGTGCCGGCATGGTACACCCCCGTGTGTTGGCGGGATGCGGCATCGATCCGGAAGTGTATTCCGGTTTCGCATTCGGCATTGGCTTAGACCGTTTAACCACCACCCGCTACAAGATCAGCGATATCCGTTTGTTGTTCGAAAACGACGAACGATTCCTGGAACAGTTCAAAGGTTGAGGGAAAGGAGCAAACAACAATGAAAGTATCTCTGAATTGGTTGAAACGATATGTGGACATTCCCGTATCGATGGATGAACTTTGCGATAAAATGACCCTCAGCGGTTTTGAAGTGGATGGCGTAGAAGATCTTTCCGCCACTATGAACAACGTGGTTGCCGCCCGTATTTTGAAGTTGGAAAAACATCCCGATGCGGACAAGTTGCAGATCTGCCAAATGGATGTGGGCGCCGAAGAACCTATCCAGATCATCACCGGCGCTCAAAACGTATTTGAAGGGGCTTTGGTTCCCGCTGCTCTGCACGATTCCCATCTTCCCAATGGCATGCACATCAAAAAAGGAAAACTACGCGGTCTTCCATCTGACGGTATGTTGTGCTCCGGCGAGGAATTATGCTTAAAAGAAGCCGATTACCCCGGTGCAGAAGTGCACGGTATCCTCATTTTGAACGAAGATGTCCCTACCGGTACGGATATGCGGGAGATCTTGCATCTCAACGATGTGGTGATCGATTTCAGTATCACCAGCAATCGCCCCGACTGCCAAAGTATGCTGGGGATTGCCCGTGAAGTCGCGGTGGTCTTAAAGCAAGAGTTCCGTGCCCCCGCCCCCACCTATACGACCGCAGGCGGCAATATTCACGATCACATTGCCATTGACGTTAAGGACTACGATTTATGTCCCCGTTATATGGGCCGCGTCGTGCGCAATTTGCGCATTGCCCCCTCTCCCGATTGGATGAAAGATTGCTTGCGAGCGGCGGGAATGCGCCCCATCAACAACATCGTGGATATCACCAATTTCGTGATGTTAGAAACCGGCCATCCCATGCACGCTTTCGATTTACGGGATATTGCGGGCCGTCAAATCATTGTCCGCCGCGCTACCGACGGTGAAACCATCACCACCTTGGACGGCAAACCCCACACCTTAAACAACGATATGCTGGTAATCGCGGACGCCGAAGCGCCCTCTTGCTTGGCGGGTATCATGGGCGGTTTAAACAGCGAGATCAAAGACGATACCACCGACCTGCTGTTTGAGTGCGCGAAATTCCGCCGCGACAGTGTACGACGTACCGCTCGTACATTGGGTGTGCGCACCGAGTCTTCCGCTCGTTTTGAAAAAGGTGTGGATACCCGCGGCACGGAATACGCCATGAATCGCGCCTTACAACTGATTGAAGAACTGGATGCGGGTGACATCATCGACGGTGTGATCGACCGCCATGAAGAACTCCCCAGCGATCGCGTATTACGCGTAAAGGCACAGAGCATTACCGCTTTGTTGGGCGTAGATATTTCTACCGCCGATATGGTGGATATTTTGAATCGGTTGGAGATCGCCACCGTGTGCGACGGCGACGACCTGATCTGCACCATCCCCTCGTTCCGCGACGATATTGAGGGTCGGGCGGATCTGGCGGAAGAAGTGATGCGTATTTACGGATACGATCACATTGTTGCCACCCCCATGACCGGTTCCATCATCCGTGGCAAGAAATTGCCCGAACGAATTCATACCGATCTGCTTAAATCTGTTTTGATTTCTCAAAGTATGCGAGAGATCAGCACCTACTCTTTCATCAGCAGCAAAGCGGTGGATACCCTTGGCTTAGCACCAGACGACACCCGCCGTCAAGCGGTGACGTTGCTCAATCCGCTGGGCGAAGAATATTCCACCATGCGCACCCAACTGATCTCCAGTATGTTGACGGTGTTGTCCACTAACTATAATCGCAAAAATACTGCCGTGCGATTCTTTGAGGTCAGTAAGTTGTTTATCCCCCATTCTCTGCCATTGACCGAGCAACCGTCAGAAATTCCTGCGCTGGCGCTGGGGTTATACGGTGCCGACGAAGATTTCTTCACCTTGAAAGGGATCGTGGAAGCGTTATGCGACCGATTCTCGTTACGGGTGGAATACACCCGTAGCAGCGAACCGTATCTGCATCCCGGCCGTCAAGCGGCGGTGGTGGCAGGCGGTGTGACCATCGGCACCTTCGGTGAAATACACCCTGATGTTGCCGAAGAATACCGCATCGGCGTGCGTGCTTATGTAGCTCAGTTTGAAACCGCCGCTTTCTTCGAAGCTATTGAGAAAAAGCACACCATTTACAAACCACTTCCCCGTTTCCCCGCGGTAGAACGGGATTTGGCGCTTTTGTGTGACGAGTCGTTGCCGGTGGCGGAGATCGAAAAAACCATTCGTTCCGCCGGCGGTCATTTGCTGGAAACCGTGAAACTCTTTGACGTATACCAAGGGGCACAGATCGCCGCCGGTAAAAAGAGTGTGGCGTTCAGTTTGTACTTCCGCGGTGCGGATGCAACACTGACGGATAGCGACATTGATCCCGTTCTTACTAAGATCTTCGACCGTTTAAAAGACAAGGGTTGCACTTTGCGCACATAAGTTCGAGAAATACACTTGAAATTTCTCTTTTTATAGCGTATACTATTTACGTATCCACTTTTGGGATAGGAGGAATCCGCAATGTTAGATAAAACCATGACCTTTAGTTTGAGCGGCGACAAAGATCAACAAATGAAACAGGTGTTGACCGCCGTATACGACGCACTCCGCGAAAAAGGGTATAATCCCATCAATCAGATCGTGGGATACATTCTGTCGGAGGATCCCACCTACATCACCACCCACAACAATGCCCGCAGCCTTATCCGTAAGGTGGATCGGGACGAGTTGTTACGTGCAATGGTGCGTACGTATCTCAACGAATAAAGAAAGAGGGTTGCCCCATGGCTGAAGCCGAAACCATTTTGACCTATAAAGGCAAACCGCTGGTACGCAGCGGCAACATGCTGTACTATGGTGATATGTCGGAAAAATGTGTCGTCGTATTGCAGATACTGTCCTCCAAAACCGTCGGCGACATGACGGTGGCGGAAAAAGTACAGGTACAGTTGTTGTCCACCGATCCCGAAGTCCGTATGAAAGACCGCATCCTCAAAAAGAGCGAAAAGATCGGTCTCTACAATGCTATGGACATCGGCAGCATTTGGTTAGAGCGTACACTGAACAGTTAAACAACAAAAATCTCCCCGCATAGTGAACTGCCCCAAATTGTTTGGACAGCACAAAAACACCCTGTGGTAGAACAAAATTGAATTTAGGCAACAAACTGACTTCGCTTTTCAAGTGGGGTCAGTTTTGTTTTTAGTTGGATACGCTGATGGTTGTAGAAATAGATGTATTGGTCAACGAGGAGGCGCGCCTCCTCGTAGGTCTGAAGTTTGACACGGTAAACGCATTCAGTTTTGAGAATGAAAAAGAAATTTTTGGTCAAAGCGTTGTCGTAAGGGTTTCCCCGTTTTGACATTGAAGGCGTAATGCCGTAAGATTGAGTTAGCTTGAAATATGCTGAGGCTGTATATTGAAAGCCTTGGTCACTGTGGAGTTGCAGTTCTGCGGTGACCTTCTCTTTTTTCTTAGCGGCTTGGATGGTGCTCAATACAAAATTAATGTTTTGCTCCGTTTCGGTCTTGTAGGCAACAATACTGTTGTCATACAGATCACGAACGACAGATAGGTACAAAAAACCTTGCTTAGTGGGGGATATGCGAAATATCCGTGACCCACTTTTGATTTGGTTTATTGACAGAGAAATCCCGATTGAGCAAATGGGGATAATAGTATAGGTGCTCGCCATAGTTGCGATATTTCTTTTTCATATAGGTTAATGTGTCGATATTCTCTTGTCATACAAAATCCCCCTTTACGGTAGTTCTTTTGATTCTACCATAAAGGGGGTGTTTTTGTGCTGTCCAAACAATCTGGGGCAGTTCAGTCAACGGGCTGGTTTTTATTTATTTAATAGCAATAAAGCTTGCTAAACTCCCCCGTTCTTTCCCCAAAACGCGGTGGGACCAGAACAAGTCGGGATGGCATTTGGTGCACAGATCGGTGACCGTGATATGGTCTTCCCCCACACCCGCTTCTCGTAAAATGCGGTAATTGATTTCCCACAAATTGATATCAAATTTTTCACCGCGGTTGCGAAAACAACTGTCGTCAAAGAACGGTAAAGCCGTAAACGCCGTATACACCGGTTCGTCCACCTCAAAACAACAAGGGCCGATGGACGGACCAATGGCGGCCAAAATATCCTCCCGCTTGCACCCGTAATCGCGGCACATGCGATCCACCGTAACGGCACCGATACGGGCGACTGTCCCTTTCCACCCCGAATGGGACGTACCCACCACCCGTTTAATGGGGTCAACAAAAAACAGCGGTACACAATCGGCGTATTGCGTACATAAAACCACATCGGGTTCATCCGTCAGCAACCCGTCAATATCCGTATACCCCCGTTCACGGGTAACACCTCGACCGCGGTCGGCGGCGGTGGCGTTATAGATCACCGTATGGTGTTCTTGGGCGGAGATCACCACGTTCCGACTGTCCGTGCCCATAGCGGTGCAAAAGCGGTGAAAATTCTCCCGCACACAGTCATCTTCATCACCGCGGGTAAAACTTAAATTCATGGAAGAAAACGATCCCTCGCTGACACCGCCCAGACGCGTGGAAAAGCCGTGACGGACAAATGGAACGGCATCAAAAGACGGAAAGGTATAGTAGACCAGACCGTCCTTATTATGGGCGGTCAAGGTTTTGGTTCGAGGTAACGATTGCATACATATCACCGAGGAGTAGTATACCATAGTCTTCGTTCCATTACAATCCGAAAATCACATTTAGCAGCAACAAGGTGATCACACCCGGTACCCCTAACGCGCCACTGATAATAGCGGTAAAAACATTTAATCCTAAGGATACACCGGTAAACATACCTGTGACATTTACCGCCGCCAACGCGCAAGCTCCCTGCAACGCACCCGCCAATAACCGTCGAATCGGTTTTCCGCTACGAAACAGGACCATAAGCAGCCACAACGCCGCTCCGCCCGCCAAGACCCATAACAGTACCATTAGCCACACACTCACCGTTGTCCACATCCTTTCGTTAGACAATATGTGGACAACGGTAGAAATATAACAAGATCCTCCCGTTACAAGAGGATCTTGCATCGCTAATTTTATATGTGCAAAGTTTCGCCGCCGTGAACACAATAGACCGCGCCGTCTTTGTGAATCCAAACATCTAAAACAGAGGGATTGTATATCACGGTTTCGTCTACACTGATCTCCAATTGCTTGTAGGCTTTGACATAATCGTAGATCTCGATGTTGGTGGCATACCATACATCATCCCGACCGCTGACGTATTCGGTAAACTCTTCCATGATATGCCAGTTGTTATGGCGGTCAAATTCAAAACTGTGTCCCCACACATAGAAAAGCCAATTATCCTGCGGATGAAGAAGAGGCGTTTCCACAAACCGTTTGGCCAACTCCATCAACTTCTTATCCCCGTGATGGCAAGTGGGGTGCCATGCCAACCAGTTTTCAGGGAAAAGGAATTTTCCCGTGGATTTTACCGTTCGTGCATACACGATACCGCATTTTTGCAAACATTCGATCACGTCATCGTTGTACGTACCGTATGGGTAGGCCATGCCCCGCGTGATGGTATGATACTGCTGTTCAATATTGTTTCTGTCTTCCAACACTTCCGTCAACAGGGACGGCAACGGCAACCGTTCCAAAAACGGGTGGGTCAACCCGTGAGTAGCCACTTCGTGAGGAGAACCGCCGTACAACGCCTGCGCTTCGGACAATTTCATGCGGCCGTCGAATTGTTGTCGCTCGTAATCTTCGGGGGCATATAAGCCTGTATTGATATTAAACGTGCCTTTTAGTCCGTGCTTGTCCATCAGCTCGATCAACCGCATATCCTGCACCCGTCCGTCGTCGTAACTGAAGGTCAACACTTTCGACTTTCCGTCTTTTAATTTCATATACATTGGAATCTCTCCGTTATGTCTTAAGCGGTACATATTTTACAATATACCATATCGTCCATAAGGTAGCAAGCAAATATTTGGCAATCATTTTCTCTGAAACAACGAAAATCCGTCCTCTTTCGAGAACGGATTTTCGTTTGTCTCTCGTGTCCGAAAAAGAACTGGGTGAAAACCGAGGATTTTACTTAAAAATTTAAATTAAACAGTTGATAAATTCTCTTATTATTTCAAACGACATAAAAGCGACTGCAAACAGCATAATTGAAGAAACAATATATGTCAGAAATTTTATCCATTGCTTACCTACTGTTTTAGTATGCCGAACCATTAGCACTGCTACAAATGAAATAACGGAAAGAAAATAGAGCCAAATACAAATAGCCGACAATTTTTCATTCAAAGTATCGACATACATAAAAAAATCGTCTGTTTCTATTTCCCAAGGTTCAATAGGTGTTTTAGGCACAAAAAAGTTCAATAACACACTAAGAACCAACGTTATCAAACTATAGATATAGAAAAGCAAACCAGAAATGGTCATTTTGTTAATATCTTTTTTAAGACGCTTTTTTCGTTCAAAAAAAGACATTTCATCAACCAATAGCATTCTAAGTTTTGGATTATTGATGATTATGTATTTACCATTTTGGAAGCGGCTATCATAACCTGAAATAAATCGACAAACAACAAAAGAAAGCATAAAGAGTAAATACATCATTATCATACCATCACCGCCTATGTGTAATATAGCATAAAAGTGGTGGAGGGCGCAAGGTCAAATGAAATATGGCTTACGCCATATGAAATAATCCTTACGGATTATGAAATATTTTGCTAACGCAAAATGTGAAATAAAATTCGTTCCTTCATATGCTGCAGGCATATTTCATACGCGTTAGCGTATTTCATATTGCGTAGCAATATTTCACTCGTTCCAAAGGAGCGAATTTCATTGAAAAAGAAAGACAAGTCTTTCGACTTGTCTTTTTTTTTCTGGCTCTACTGACCAAAAAAGAACTGGTCAAAAACCTGATTCTCATATAAAATAATGCTATTTATACAATTAGCCGCCTATGGTACACCACTCAATTTGCGTGGTATTGTTTTTCCAGTTGTCAATGTATACTTCCACTTCATCCTTGGTGGTGCTTTGCTTGCCTATTTTATAGATATTATCTTCATGGTTCTGAGAAGCAAGTGTATTTACCCGATAATCTAAACCGTTAAACTCTATCTCGCACACATGAAAGTCCTCGCCGGTAATCTTAAAACTATCATCAAGAATATACGATACTGTCAAAAATGTTCCATTTGTCTTAACATTTTGTAAATCGATATTATCATCCACCATATATCCGACGGCCTTTTCTCCATCATATCTTAAAATCAGAAAATAGCTTAACGTCGCGTCTACCATTAGCAATTCCTCAATACCGTCCGAATCAAAATCAGCAAAGGTATAATAAGAAGGCACAAAAATATTCAGTGCGTTACTATATGTAGGATATCTGAATTTCTCCAAATTCTCCTCAGTAGTTTTATCCACATAAACATTGTGAACTGTAAAATTTTCTTCTTTATTTAAAACTTTTGTTAAAACAGTTTTAGCCTCATCGTTCTTCTTTTCAGTGTTGTTGCATCCACTAAAAACCAAACACATGAGTAAACAAAGGAAAATAGCTAATAGTTTTTTCATACAAACACTTCCTTGAGCGTATTATAGCATAAAAGCGGTGGAGACGCAAGAGGTAGTGAAATCGTGCTACGCACGGTGAAATCAAAGGCTTTCGCCTTTGGTGAAATATTTTGCCATAGGCAAAATGTGAAATTAAATCCCCCCACCGCCGCAGCGATTTCACCCGAACGAAGTGAGGATTTCACATTGCGAAGCAATATTTCACCCACCCGCAAGGGTGGATTTAGTTGAAAAAAGTCCTGTTCGAAAGAACAGGACTTTTTTCTGTCATTCGTATCCGAAAAAGAACTGTGTGAAAACCGAAAATTTTCTAAAAAACATAGTCACTTATGCTTGTTGTATCTCTCAAAGCTATAAAAACTTTTTCTTTTGATAAAAGACTTGCTAATTTGTATATTCCAATAACATAGGCAAATTCCGAAGTTTTAAAGTAACATTCCATTTCACCTTTTTGATTATAATCTATCTCGCACAATTTTAGCGAAACCATATTATTTATGACTTTTGCAACTTCTTCCTCGTCGAGACCACACTCCTTTGGTATTACGTTAGCCATAAACAACCAAGTGCTTTTTCTGTTGTTATTAAAAGCGTGATTATATACATATGATATAACTTTTCTAAAATTACAATCGCTTAATTTGTTAAGGATATTTGCAAAATATGCAGATTCGAATATTTTTTCTTCACCAATTTCCTTAAAATGCTTATCAATAAACGAAAACGTATCATTTATAAACACACACCCAGATTCATTTGAAAAACAAGCAATAGATTTCCCCTTTTCAAGCGACAATTTTTGGAATTCATATTGCTCTTCATCTGATTTATCAATATGAGTAAATCTAAACTTTGAATTATCAAAGAAAAATCTATGCAAAATATCAAATGCAATTTCAGGGAAATTGTCAGCTGTAATTTGTTTTATAGTTCTTTCTTCGATTTCATACAATTGGTCAAATGTTATATTTAACGCCTTAACAATCCTTGGCAGTAATAATACATCTGGTAATGTAACATCCAATTCCCATTTTGAAACGGCTTGATTGCTAACACCAACAAGTTGTCCTAATTCTTCTTGTGTCATTTTAAGAGATTTTCTATATAATGCGATTTGACTACCTATACTCATAAATCGTTACCCTCCTTATTACAATTTAATTATAAACCACAATATAATTTATGTAAATGGAGTGTTTTTATATTTATGGTAAAAAGGTAACAAAAAAATCGCAGTTTGGTTGGAAACGCCTTATAAATCAGTGATATTCTGTGCTGTCGCACAGAGTGATATTTTCACTTCGTGAAAGTTATATTGAAACCTGCGGTTTCAGTGATATTATATTCGCCTTTAAAACTCGCGTAGCGAATATCACTTGCGAAGCAAATATAACTGAGCGAAGCTCAATATAACTCGCCGAAGGCGAATATAACTGAAAAAACTCTTGTTCTTTCGAACAAGAATTTTTTCTGGCGCCCCAAACAGGACTCGAACCTGTGACAACTCGGTTAACAGCCGAGTGCTCTACCGACTGAGCTATTAGGGCAAAAATGTTGGCATCTACTTATCTTCCCAGGCAGCTGCCCGCCAAGTATTTTCAGCGCAAGTGAGCTTAACTTCCGTGTTCGGAATGGGAACGGGTGGACCCTCACCGCAATCAACACCAACTTTTTACCGTGCCTTTCGGCACTCTATATTAAACAGCTTATGCCGTTTAATGCCATTTTATTCAGTTTTTTAAAAATGGTGACCCGTACGAGATTCGAACTCGTGTTGCCGGCGTGAG
>JAZQJE010000049.1:0-25572 GCA_045541495.1 Acutalibacteraceae bacterium
AGGGCTTTGTTGCTTATTTACCGTACATATACTTCAAAGTGAATATCGGATTCCGATAAACGGTATTGCTCTGCAAGGGCAGGGCCGCAACTGTTCGATCCGATCCCTGATACTTTGTAATCCACTCGAATATTGGTGTAGCCGTTTGGATGCAGTTCGTTAAGATGCGTTGCCACGTCCAACGAACGAGTATCGTAGTGCGACACGGCACATTCAAACTGACCGTTGGTCATAACTGTGAGACCTTGATCCATCTGCAGGTAACGAACACTATAGTGGTTGCCATGTTCTTGAGGACGAATGTAAGGTACATACTCCTTGTCGGGACAACTGTGATGCAATCCCATCGGTGCGTGGAGATTCATATCGCAATAACTCTCGTAGGGGCCCATACCGAAATAGGTAAATCCGTCATTCTGAACAGGAGAAACAAACTCCCACCCGAAACGAGGCAAAAACTCGGTCAATTCGGGTTTCTTGTGAGCATCCACCGTCATGCGCACCGTACCATCGGCGAAAAACGCCAATTCTTGGGTATATTGTAGGAACGGTTTGCGGGAAAGTCCTGCCAAACTGCCTTTTGTGATGATGCGGTTTTCTTCCACCGCCACCTCATACACCTTATTAAATAGGGCATCCAAGTTTCCGGGCGCCTGATTATTTTCATTGCCGTGCAACCCCCACAAAGGACGCATTTTACGGTCGTTATCGGTGGTGGCGCGCCAAACGGTCAATTTCACAGGCGCGGCCAACTGCTCTAAACCGTTTTTGATCATGCTGTCCAATTGACCATAGAAGGTGTCAAACCGATAACGGAAACCGTCACCTTCCGCCACAATATACCGTTCATCGCGGGTGAATGAAGCGAAAGGCGCAGGGGTAGGCAAGGAGGCGCGTTCACAAGGGAGCGCGAATTGTGCGAAGGCCACTTCATGATTCACGCCATCGCGGAGCGACAGGTTTACATAACAGCCAAAACGGCAAGTGGCGGGAGGTGTGAAAGGTTGCGCGATTCGTGTCGTATCATGCGGTGCCAGGTTCACCGTTAATTCTTTGGTCGCCGTTGTCGTTCCGTCCACTTCCAATGTCAGCACCAGGCGGTTTTCGTTGAGATCGGTAAAATCATAATCGTTGGTGATGACCAGTTCATTGTTTTCTAACGCCGCCCGCATCGGTTGATAGGCATACTTGGCGTTTAATGTTCCCGCTTTAAAACTGCGGTCGGGAAATACCAATCCGTCGCAACAGAAGTTGCCATCGTGAGTTAATTCACCGAAGTCACCACCGTACAAGGGAAGACCATTTCGCACCACCGTGTGATCGGCCCATTCCCAAATACAACCGCCGATAGCTTTTTTATACCGACGGAATTCGGACATATATTCCTGCACATCACCGGGGCCGTTGCCCATGGCGTGAGAATATTCACACAGGAAATAAGGACGGGGATCGTCGTCCTGCGCGGCTTGCCCGATCTCGCTGATGGGGGGATACATACGGCTGCGGATGTCAATCGGGGCGTCGTTTTTTACCAGTTGCGCGCCTTCAAAGTGCACCAAACGGGCGGGGTCGCGTTTCTTGGTCCAACGCAACATGGCATCAAAATTGGGACCATAGCCGCTTTCGTTGCCCATGCTCCACATAATTATCGAGGGATGATTTTTATCCCTCTCCACCATGCGCGCAGCCCGTTCCACGTAAATTGGTTCCCAAGCAGGCTGGTTGCACAACCAATCGGGGCTATCGATATCATATACGTATTTTCCGTTGCGGGTGCAAATACCGTGAGTTTCCAAATCGGTTTCGTCCATTACGTAAAATCCGATCTCGTCGCACAAATTTAAAAATTCGGGTGTAGGCGGATAGTGAGAGGTGCGGATACAATTGATGTTTAATTGTTTCATTTTGAGGAGTTCGTCCCGTAAAAAACCGTCGTGCTCTACGTATCCATCAAAGGGATGGGTGTCATGGTGGTTGATCCCTTTTAACAACACTTCGGTGCCGTTGATAAGCAGCGCGCCCTCATCGCTGATGGCGATCTCGCGGAATCCCACTTTGAAAGGAATGTATTCGGTGGCGGTTTGCACCACAACGGTGTACAAATAGGGTTTTTCTGCGTTCCACGGGATGGGAGACGACAAATCGGCAACGGCACCATCGGCATCGTACACCGTATACTGCTCGGCAGAAACCGTCAGAGTATGAAGATCGGTGTGAATTTCGATATCGTGCACAGCGTCCCGCTCACGGGATAGCAAATAGACGTCACGGAAAATACCGCTGAGTCGGATAAAATCCTGATCTTCCAGATAACTGCCCAAGCACCATTTTAATACCTTTGCCACCAACACGTTTTCGCCTGCCTGCACATAAGGGGTCAAGTCAAATTCCGATTGCAGGTGGCTTCCCTGTGTACAACCTACATACTGACCGTTAAGATACAAGTATAAACAGGAAGAAACACCCTCGAAGACGATATGGGTATCGCGCACCATCCATGAATCGTCTAACGTGAATGTGGTGCGATACACACCGCAGGGGTTTTCGTCCGGCACATAGGGAGGGTCTACGGGATGGGGGTAATTCACGTTTGTATAATACGGGATATCATACCCATGTAATTGCCAGTTGGAGGGCACAGGCAGGGTATCCCATGCTTGAATGGTCGAACTATCGGCAGGGGCATCGATATCTCGCACAAAATATGCAAAATCCCAATCGCCGTTGAGCAATCGGTAATAGGCGCTTTGGTGTCGATCTCCCTCCAGCGCTTTTTCTAAACTTTCATAGGGAATATAATATGCTCGTTGGGGCAAGCGGTTTTCGTGGCGGGTGTGTAATTGCTCGTAATGACGCATAAGAGAACTCTCCTTTTTCGGACGGTTGGCAATTCTTTCTTCGATTAAAGGATACCATAATCGAGCCTTTTTGTAAAGTCCAAACCCCCTCGTTATCAACGCAAAAAGGCCCCGAACAGGTTGGCTGTTCGGAGCCTTTTGTTACAATGTTATTCTTCGGTGGTTTCCTCGCTGTCGTTCAGCAGATTGCGGAGGGCGGCCACATAGGGGTCGTCACTGGAAGCGTGAGTGTTCACGGCTTCTACGTCACCGTATACCTGCATACCCGTACCGGCGGGGATGAGTTTACCGATGATCACGTTTTCTTTCAAGCCCAGCAGCGGATCGACCTTGCCCTTGATAGCGGCATCGGTGAGCACACGGGTGGTTTCTTGGAAAGATGCGGCAGACAGGAACGAATCGGTAGCCAACGAAGCTTTGGTGATACCCAGCAACACAGGCGAGCAGGTGGCTTCTTTGAGATGCACTTCGCCGGCCTCGATACGAGCACGAACGCGAGCGTTTTCCTCATCGAACTGACTACGATCGATCATAGCACCGCCCAACAGATAGGTATCACCGGCGTCGTCCACTTTCACTTTCCGCATCATCTGACGGACGATGACTTCTACGTGTTTATCGTTGATGTCAACACCCTGCATACGGTAGGTGCGTTGCACTTCCTGAATCAGGTAGTTCTGCACCGCTTCGGGACCGCTGATAGCTAGAACGTCGTGGGGGTTGATGGAACCTTCCGTCAACCGATCGCCTTTCTTGACGATATCGCCGTCCTGTACACGGATACGACCGCCGAAGGAGATGGGATAACTTCTCTCGTCGGGATTGTCCTTGTCTTGAGAGGTGACATACACCACGCGTTTTTTCTTTTCCTCGCCCAAACGGACAATACCATCGATCTCGGAAATGATGGCCAACGATTTTGGTTTACGTCCTTCAAACAATTCTTCCACGCGGGGAAGACCTTGGGTGATATCTTCTGCGGAAGCAACACCACCGGTATGGAAGGTACGCATGGTAAGCTGCGTACCGGGTTCACCGATGGATTGGGCAGCGATGATGCCCACCGCTTCGCCAACGGAAACGGGGTCGACAGTGGCCAGGTTGGAACCGTAGCACTTGGCGCAAACGCCGTGCTCCGCTTGGCAGGTCAGCACCGAACGGATCTTAATGCTTTCCACACCATAGGTGTTTACCAGCAGATCGGCTTCTTTCTCGGTCATCATGGTGTCGCGGCTGACGACCACTTCGCCGGTAGCTGGATCTACGAAATCGTCTGCCAAGAAACGACCGACCAAACGTTCAGTGAGAGGTTCGATCATTTCTTTTCCGTCTTTGATATCGTAGACGGTGATGCCTTCGTGAGTACCGCAATCGTCTTCGCGGATAATAACTTCTTGCGAAACATCCACCAAACGACGGGTCAAGTAACCGGAGTCAGCGGTACGCAGAGCGGTATCCGCCAAACCTTTACGAGCACCACGGGACGAAATGAAGTATTCCAAAATGTTCAGACCTTCACGGTAGTTGGCACGAATCGGGATCTCGATGGTACGACCGGAGGTATTGGCGATCAAACCACGCATACCCGCCAACTGACGGATCTGGCTGATAGAACCACGAGCACCGGAGTCGGACATCATGTAGATGGGGTTGAACGGATCCATGTTTTCGTTCAGCGCCTTGGTCACTTCGTCGGTGGTATCGTTCCACACACGGATGACCATCTGATACCGCTCTTCGTTGGACAACAGACCGCGGTTGTACAGGGCGGTGATCTTGTCCACCGCTTCTTCCGCCTGTGCGATCAATGTTTTCTTTGCAGGGGGGATGGAAGCATCCACCACCGCAACGGTGAGCGCGCCTTTGGTGGAATATTTGTAACCCTGTGCCTTGATGGCATCCAGCACCTCGGAGGTACGGGCGGGTCCGTGCATCTTAATGCACTTGTCAATGATCTGGGATAGTTGTTTTTTACCCACTTTATAGTTGACTTCGTACAGGAACAGGTCGTCTTCGGTTTCCCGCTTGCACAAACCGAGATCCTGTGGGATGGGCTGGTTGAAGATGATACGGCCGATGGTGGTTTCCACCAAACGGGATTTCATCTCGCCGTTGATCTCCATGGTGCGGCGCACTTTGATGAGAGCATGCAGACCGATCACATGCTCCTGATAGGCCATCATGGCTTCGTTTTCATCGCGGAATACTTTGCCCTCGCCTTCTTCACCGGGGCGTTGAATAGTGAGGTAATAGGAACCAAGCACCATATCCTGCGTGGGCACCGCCACGGGGCGACCGTCGGAGGGCTTCAGCAGGTTACCCGCAGCCAACATAAGGAAACGGGCTTCCGCCTGCGCTTCGGCAGACAGCGGCACGTGAACAGCCATCTGGTCACCGTCGAAGTCGGCGTTGAATGCGGTACAAACCAGCGGATGCAGTTTGATAGCACGGCCTTCCACCAACACGGGTTCAAACGCTTGGATACCCAAACGGTGCAGCGTAGGAGCGCGGTTGAGCATCACAGGATGATCTTTAATCACGATCTCCAGGGCATCCCACACTTCGGGATGAACGCGATCCACCATCTTACGGGCAGATTTGATGTTACCGGACACGCCGGTTTCCACCAACCGCTTCATAACGAAGGGTTTAAACAATTCCAGTGCCATCTCTTTGGGTAGACCGCACTGATACATCTTCAGCTCGGGACCGACCACGATAACCGAACGGCCGGAATAGTCCACACGTTTACCCAGCAAATTCTGACGGAAACGACCCTGTTTACCTTTGAGCATATCGGACAGAGATTTCAGTGAACGATTGTTGGGGCCCGTGACGGGACGACCGCGGCGGCCGTTATCAATGAGGGCGTCCACTGCTTCTTGCAGCATACGTTTCTCGTTGCGGACGATGATATCGGGCGCACCCAGTTCCAGCAACCGTTTTAAACGGTTATTACGGTTGATAACGCGGCGATACAGATCGTTTAAGTCGGAAGTGGCAAAACGGCCGCCGTCCAATTGGACCATGGGACGGATGTCGGGCGGAATGACCGGTACCACATTGAGGATCATCCATTCAGGACGGTTGCCGGAAAGGCGGAAGGATTCCACCACTTCCAACCGTTTTAACAGGCGGGCGCGTTTTTGACCCGTGGCGCCTTCCAACTCTTCTTTGAGTTCGGTCGACAGTTTTTCCAGGTCAATGGCGGCCAATAATTTTTGAATGTATTCCGCACCCATGCCGGCATCGAAATCATCCTCATATTTTTCCCGCATATCCCGATAGTCTTTTTCGCTGAGCACCTGTTTTGCCTGCAACGGCGTGGTGCCGGGATCGGCCACGATGTAGGAAGCGAAGTATAAGACCTGTTCCAACAGACGGGGCGATACATCCAGCAACAGACCCATACGGGAGGGAATACCTTTAAAATACCAAATGTGAGAAACAGGGGCGGCCAGTTCAATATGGCCCATGCGCTCGCGGCGCACTTTGGCGCGGGTCACTTCCACACCGCAGCGGTCGCAGATCTTGCCTTTGTAACGGATGCGCTTGTATTTACCGCAATGGCATTCCCAGTCCTTGGTAGGCCCGAAAATGCGTTCGCAGAACAAACCGTCGCGTTCGGGTTTCAAGGTGCGGTAGTTGATGGTTTCGGGCTTTTTCACTTCGCCGTAAGACCATGCACGGATCTGCTCGGGAGAAGCAAGACCGATTTTAATCGAATCAAATACGTTAAATTCCATCATGATACATCAGCCTCCTTCCTTACAGTTCGTCCGACTCATCATAGTCGTCGGAACTTCCAAACAGGTCATCGGTATAACTGTCCGGCTCGATGTCTTCCACGCCGTAGCCGTCCAGTTCGCTTTCGTTGGTGACCGTGGAGAACACATCGTCGTCGGCGGCATCCACGGTGATCATACCCAATTCTTCGTCCTCTTCAAAAGTCTGTTTCAGGTCGATCTCTTCCTTGTCTTTGTTCAGGACTTTCACATCCAGACCCAAAGATTGCAATTCTTTGACCAATACCTTAAAGGACTCCGGCACGCCGGATTTGGGTACGTTCAGGCCTTTCACAATGGCCTCATAGGTCTTCACACGACCCACCACATCGTCGGATTTCACCGTCAGGATCTCCTGCAAGGTGTAGGCCGCGCCGTAGGCTTCCAGTGCCCACACTTCCATTTCACCGAAACGCTGACCGCCGAACTGAGCTTTACCGCCCAAGGGCTGCTGGGTGACCAAGGAGTAAGGACCAGTGGAACGGGCGTGGATCTTATCATCCACCAAGTGGTGTAGTTTCAAGTAGTACATATAACCCACGGTGACAGGATTGTCGAACTGTTCACCGGTACGGCCATCGTACAGAATGGTTTTACCGTTGGGGTTTTTGCCGGCTTGTTCCAGCAATTCCTGAATATCAGCTTCGTGTGCGCCGTCGAAAACGGGGGTCATTACCTTGAAGCCCAAGGCGGCCGCCGCGTAACCCAGATGCACTTCCAATACCTGACCGATGTTCATACGAGAGGGAACGCCCAAGGGGTTCAACACGATATCCAGCGGGGTACCGTCCGGCAGGAACGGCATATCTTCGCTGGGAAGAATACGGGACACAACACCTTTGTTACCGTGACGGCCCGCCATCTTATCGCCCACGCTGATCTTGCGCTTTTGAGCGATGTAGCAGCGCACGACCATGTTGACACCAGGGCTGAGTTCGTCACAATTTTCGCGAGTGAACACTTTCACGTCTACGATAATACCGTATTCGCCGTGGGGGACACGCAACGAGGTGTCGCGGACTTCACGGGCTTTTTCACCGAAGATAGCGCGGAGCAACCGCTCTTCCGCGGTGAGTTCCGTCTCGCCTTTGGGCGTTACTTTACCCACCAGAATATCGCCGGAGCGAACTTCAGCGCCGATGCGGATAATACCGCGTTCGTCCAGATCTTTCAGGGCGTCGTCGCCTACGTTGGGGATGTCACGGGTGATCTCTTCCGGTCCCAACTTGGTGTCGCGGGCTTCCATTTCGTATTCTTCAATATGAATGGAAGTAAAGACATCGTCGCGAACCACTTTCTCATTGATGAGAACGGCGTCTTCGTAGTTGTAACCTTCCCATGTCATAAAGCCGATGAGCGCGTTTTTACCCAGCGCGATCTCACCGTTGTCGGTGGCGGGACCGTCGGCGATCACATCGTGCTCATTCACATGGTCACCCACCGCCACCACGGGACGCTGATTGATACAGGTACCTTGGTTGGTACGGGAGAATTTCACCATCTGATAGGTGTCGATAGAACCGTTATCGTCCCGTTTGATGAGAACACGGTCGGCGGACACGGCGGTGACGGTACCGGCGGCTTTCGCCAATACGCAAACGCCCGAGTCTACACCGGCTTTGTATTCCATACCGGTACCCACGATGGGGGCTTCGGTCTTCAGCAGCGGGACCGCTTGCTTCTGCATGTTGGAGCCCATGAGCGCACGGTTGGCGTCGTCGTTCTCCAAGAAGGGGATCATGGCGGTAGCAACCGAAACTACCATTTTCGGTGAAATATCCATGAAATCGATCTTGTCGTTTTCGATCTCTAAGAACTCGTCGCGATAACGGGCGTTAACACGATTGCGAACAAAACGGCCTTGATCGTCCAATGGCTCGTTGGCTTGCGCCACGATATAGTTATCTTCCATGTCGGCGGCCATGTACACCACATCGTCGGTGACAATGCCGGTCTCTTTATCCACACGGCGATAGGGAGCCTCCACAAAACCGTATTCGTTGATACGGGCAAAGGTTGCCAAATAGGAGATCAAACCGATATTGGGACCTTCGGGGGTCTCGATGGGGCACATACGGCCGTAGTGGCTGTAGTGAACGTCACGCACTTCGAAACCGGCACGGTCACGGGACAGACCGCCGGGACCCAATGCCGATAAACGGCGCTTGTGGGTCAGTTCCGACAAGGGATTGTTCTGATCCATAAACTGGGACAGGGGAGAGGAACCGAAAAATTCCTTGATAGCGGCCACCACAGGACGGATGTTGATCAGCGCCTGAGGCGTAATGGTGTCCATATCCTGTGCCTGTAGGGTCATACGCTCGCGAATCACGCGCTCCATACGGGAGAAACCGATGCGGAACTGGTTCTGTAACAGTTCACCCACCGAACGGATGCGGCGGTTGCCCAAATGGTCGATGTCGTCAGTGGTTCCCACATCGTGGCCGAGACAGCACACATAGTTGATAGAGGCCAAAATATCATCCACAATGATGTGGTTGGGCATCAGATCGGCCACGCGGGCGATCAAGGTATCGATGAGAGTCTGTTCGTCGTCACCGACGGTTTCTAAAATCTCTTGCAATACGGAGAAACGGACACGCTCATTCACTGTTTTACGCACCGCATTTAATACATTCTCGCTGACATAGCAGGAAAGATCCACCATGCCGTTGGAGATGATCTTCACTTCATGTACTTCGCCATGTTCTTCCACATTGACATAGGCAACGGTGACACCGGCATTTTCGATCTCCATGGCCCGTTCGCGACGGATGAGTTCTCCCGCTTCCGCCAAGACCTCACCGGTCAAGGGATTTACCACGGGACGACTCAAACGGTTGCCTGCCAAACGGTTCGCAATACCTAATTTTTTGTTGTACTTATAGCGGCCCACGCGGGATAGATCGTACCGACGGGGGTCGAAGAATAAGTTCTCTAAATGTTGTTGGGAGTTTTCGAGAGTCAGCGGCTCGCCGGGACGCAGTTTGCGGTATACTTCCAGCAAGGCTTCCTCGGTGTTTTTGGTGGTATCCTTTTCGATGGTGGCGAGGATGCGGGGATCTTCGCCGAAGAATTCCAGCAACTGAGCATCGGAACCCAGACCCAACGCGCGGGCAAACACCGTTACGGGGATCTTGCGGTTTTTATCGATGCGGACGTAGAACACATCGGAAGAATCGGTTTCATACTCCAGCCAAGCACCGCGGTTGGGAATGACCGTAGAGGTAAAGAGTTTTTTACCCGTTCCGTCATAACTCATACCGTAGTACACGCCGGGAGAACGCACCAACTGCGACACGATTACGCGTTCCGCACCGTTGATCACAAACGTACCGCTTTCGGTCATCAAAGGAAAATCGCCCATGAAGACTTCGGACTCCTTGATCTCGCCGGTTTCTTTATTGATCAAACGCGCGCGCACACGAAGAGGCGCGGCGTAGGTCACGTCACGCTCTTTACATTCCTCAACGGTATACTTCGGAGTTTCGTCCAACCGATAATCGATGAATTCCAGCATCAGATTGCCCGTATAATCCGTGATCGCCGTGGAATCGTTGAAGACATCTTTCAATCCTTCTTCAAGGAACCACTGATACGAATTCTTCTGCACTTCAATGAGGTTGGGCATATCCAATACTTCATTGATCTTGGCGAAGCTCATACGGGTCGTTTTTCCCAGTTGAACCGGTTTGATATTAACCATTGGCTTCCATCACTCCTGTTTATTTTTTATCTGCCGCCGAGGGCGGCCGAGTGGGTTTTTGACGGCTGTACATCGGAGAGAAAATCCACGAAAAAAGGCTTGCTTTTTTTGCGGATATGTGCTACACTATATCCAACAATTCGCCTATCCCCCCATGATGATACAGGATATAATGATACTATATTTTAAAAGGGTTGTCAATGCGTTTTTGAGAATTGACGACTTTTTTTATACTTTTTTCCATATTTTTCAAAAAAGCAAAAAATCGAATGAGAAAACAGGAGAAATTGACGGAAAAACAGAAAAAGAAACACACGGATGGGTTGTTTGTTTTAACGAGAAAGGAACTTGTATATGAAAAAGTATAGCTGGCAAGCGGGCATCGTGATGATCTGTATGGTGTTGTTGTGCGCGTGCAACGGAGGTAACGGAGAAACCACGACCACCACGACCACGGTAATTCCCACCACTACCCGTACCACCGGCACCCCTACCACCATTTATGCTTCGGCGGAGCCGGATCTGTTTATCAGCAGTCCTACGGGTGAGCGCCCCAACGCGGAACTGATGGAACGATTGGCGACTATTTGCAAAGCCCATCGCGGGATGATCTCTATTTATTACAAAGATTTGAAGAGCGGGTATACCATCGAATACGATGCCGATAAGACTTATCAAGCTGCCAGCGTCATCAAAGCTCCTTATGTGAAATACCTGTTGTCATCGGGTGTAGACGGATCGGAAATGCTAACGTTGAAATCGAAGATGGGCGGTTCAACCTATATTGATGAATATTCCATCGGTACGCAGTTCACCGTAGAAGAATTGATGGAATATGCTATTCGGTACAGCGATAACAGTGCCTATAACATGCTCAATCAGCGGTTTGGTTTTAAGGGCTTTAACGACTATGCCGAGGAGTTGGGCATTACCTGTAACGAAAAAAACGGGTTGACCCTGCAACTGCCGAAACCTCGTTTCGGCTATCTGTCCGCGCGGGATATTGGGTTATATTTTGAAGACATCGCCCGATACATTGAAACGGGTACCGATAAAGCGAAACTGCTGTTCTCGTGGTTGACTACCACTGAGGAACACTCCCAGTTACCCGATGCGTATCATCAGTCGACCTCCTCTGCAGACAACAGTCAAGCCGATGGTGAGGTAGGGTACGATATTGAAGCGGCATACAACGGTCGTTTTGAGGGATATACCGTTGGTCACAAATACGGCGAACAGGATTATGGTGAGGCGTGGAACCGCGCTTACCACGACGGTGCGATCGTGTGGCGCAATCACCCCTATGTGTTGGCAGTAGCCACTAATTTAGTGCCCCACGAAGACGCATCCAATGAGGTGTTCCACGATATTGCCTCCCTTGTCGACCAGATCCAAACCGATTTTTATACCTGCGAATAACAAAAGAGCCGCACATCGTGCGGCTCTTTTGTTATAAGCTCGTTTCCAATATGGCGGCGACAGCTTCGAGAACGGTTTGGTCGGCGGGAGAAAAACGGTTCGGAAGAGGACTGTCGATATCCAGTACGCCGATCACCTGTCCGTTTTTGCGCAAGGGGATGACGATCTCGGAACGAGAAGCGCTGTCGCAGGCGATGTGACCGGGAAAGGTATGCACATCCGCTACCCGAATGGTTTGATCTTGCGCTGCCGCCGTACCGCAGACGCCGCGGCCCAAAGGGATTTCAATACAGGCGGGTTTTCCCTGAAAAGGTCCCAGCACAAGGGTATCCGCTTCCAACAAATAAAACCCCGCCCAGTTGATATTCGGCAGTTCCTGCCACAAAAGCGCGGCGGCGTTCGCCAAATTGGCGATGGGATAGGGTACCCCCTCGGTCAAGGCTTGCAGTTGTGTATGTAACGGTATATTGGCGTTCATCGTATCACCTCTTTATCAGTGTACCACACATTTTAGAGAGGGAAAAGGTTTTTCTTTTGTAAAAAAATTGACGGATGGGGGAGAGTGTGTTACAATACATAATTATATTACTACAACGCGAAAAGAGTCGAAACAGTATGCGTATCGTGATCAAAGTGGGCACGTCTACCTTGGCGCACGCCACGGGACATCTGAATATCCGTCGAGTGGAAGAACTGTGCCGCACCTTAAGTGATTTAAAAAACGCGGGACACGAGGTTATTCTAGTGTCTTCGGGTGCCATCGGCATGGGTGCGGGCAAGTTATCGTTGAAAGAACGCCCGCGGGACATGGCCACCAAACAAGCTGCAGCGGCGGTTGGTCAGTGCGAACTGATGTATACCTACGATAAATTGTTTTCCGAATATAACCATACCGTGGCACAGATTCTGCTGACGGGTGCCGACTTGCGTGACGAAGAACGTTGCGGAAACTTCCACCGCACCTTGTTCCGCCTGTTGGAATTGGGTGTGCTGCCCATCATCAACGAAAATGACAGTGTCGCCACCGAAGAAATCTCCATCGGCGACAACGATACGTTGGGTGCGATCGTGGCAGTAAACGCCGACGCTGATTTGTTGGTATTGCTATCCGACATCGACGGATTGTACGATGCCGATCCCCACAAACATCCCGATGCTCATCTGTTGCCGCTGGTAACGGAACTCACCGACGACATTTTACAGTTCGCGGGGAGCGAAGGCTCTTCTCTTGGCACGGGCGGTATGACCACAAAACTTCACGCGGCTCAAATCGCCACGGAAGCGGGGATCGACATGGTGATCGCCAACGGCGCACAACCCGAAAATCTGTATCGCATTGTGGCGGGAGAACCCGTGGGTACCCGTTTTTGCAAAGGGGGACACCGTACATGACCACGCAAGAGATATTAAAAAAAGCGAAAGCGGTTTGCCCTTTAGCGGCGGCGTTGACCACCGAGGAGAAAAATAATGCGTTGTTGGCGATGGCGGACAGCTTGCTTGCTTATATAACGGATATTTTAGCCGCCAATACCGCCGATGTGGATGCGGCGCGGGGAACGTTGTCGGACGTGATGATCGACCGACTGGCGTTGTCTGAGCAACGGATCGCCGACATGGCAAAGGGTATCCGCGAAGTAGCGGCGTTGCCCGATCCCGTGGGTCGTGTGCTGGAGCATATTGACACCGAAAGCGGGTTACATATCGACAAAGTCAGCGTACCCATGGGTGTAACGGCTATGATCTATGAGAGCCGTCCCAATGTGACATCTGACGCGGCGGTGTTAGCGTTTAAGAGCGGCAATGCCTGTGTATTGCGGGGCGGAAAAGAGGCTTTTCGTTCCTCATGGGCTATCACCCAAGCGTTACGGGCAGGCTTGCGGGATTGCGGTGTTTGTCAAGATCTGATTCAGTTGGTGCAAGATACCACCCGCCAAAGTGCGACGGAACTGATGACGGCGGTGGGACTTGTCGATCTGCTCATTCCCCGTGGTGGAGCGGGGCTCATCCGCGCGTGCGTGGAAAATGCCACCGTCAACTGTATTGAAACGGGGACGGGGATCTGCCATGTGTATGTGGACCAGGAAGCGGATCTCGAAAAAGCACTCAATATTTTGGATAATGCCAAAACCAGCCGTCCGTCGGTGTGCAATGCGGCGGAAGTATGCTTGGTACATAACGATATCGCGAAAACATTTCTCCCTCGTTTGCGGGAGCGGTTGGTGGACGACCGTATCGCCGCGGGGAAAGTACCCGTGGAATTGCGGTTGGATGATCGTGCCGCCGCTGTTATTGAGGGAACGCCCGCCGGGGAGCGAGATTTCGATACCGAATTTTTGGATTATATTTTGGCGGTAAAAGTGGTAGACGATGTGGCCGATGCTGTCGATCACATTCGTGTTCACTCTACGGGACACAGCGAAGCCATTGTTACCGAAAACGAGCAAACCGCCACCGTGTTTACGGCGGGAGTGGACAGTGCGGCGGTGTATGTGAATACTTCCACCCGTTTCACCGACGGCGGTGTGTTCGGTCTTGGTTGCGAGATCGGCATTTCTACGCAAAAACTGCATGCCCGCGGACCCATGGGATTGCGGGAACTGAACACCTATAAGTATATCATCCGCAGCAACGGCTGTGTGAGATAAGGAGGGAATACGATGTCTACTTATCGTGCAGGATTTATCGGTGCAGGCAACATGGGCGGTGCTTTGGCCATTGCCGCCTGCAAAAACACCGATCCCGATCGCATTGCACTAGCCGACAACGATCGCCGCAAAGCACAAGCGTTGGCAGACAATTGCAACTGTACGGCGGCGGATAACGCCACCGTGGCAGGAGAGAGTCGATTTGTATTTTTAGGGGTAAAGCCTCAGGTGTTACCTGTGTTGTTGGACGAGATCGCTCCCGTGCTTGCCCTGCGTTCCGATCGTGTGGTGTTGGTCACCATGGCGGCGGGTATTTCCATTGACGGGATCACCAAAATGTTGGGAGAAACCTATCCCATCATCCGCATCATGCCCAACATGCCGGTGGCCATCGGTGAAGGTATGGTGTTATACGCCGTAAACGAGTTGGTTACCGCCGAAGACGAGCAAGACTTCTTACGGTTGATGAGTGCCGCCGGTTGTTTCGACAAACTGGACGAGAAACTCATCGACGCAGGCAGTGCAGTATCGGGTTGCGGCCCTGCGTTTGCCTATTTGTTTATGGAAGCTTTGGCAGATGGCGGTGTGGAATGCGGTCTACCCCGCGACAAGGCGCTCCGCTATGCGGCGCAGACCTTGCTGGGCGCGGCGGAAATGACGCTGTGCAGCGGCAAACATCCCGGCGAACTGAAAGACGCGGTGTGCAGTCCCGGCGGCACCACCATTGCGGGCGTACACGCGCTGGAACAAGGCGCGTTGCGCAACACCGCCATGAGCGCGGTGACGGCGGCCTATAAACGCACTTGCGAACTGAAAAAATAATCCTATCGAACGGTTGTTAAAAACAGAGGAGGTTGTAATATGAGCACAGTGAAAAAGCTCATCAGCGGGGTGATGGCGGGATGGTCCATCTCCTTTGGTGCTACGGCGTTTTTGGTATCCCAAAATACCGCCATCGGCGCACTCTTTTTCAGTATTGGCATTTTAATGGTGGCCAACTTTAACGGCATGTTGCTGACACGGGTCACGCCCTTGTGCGCTTATGCCCGCACCTACACCGTTTGGGATGCGGTTATTTCGTGGTTTACCAATTTTGTGGGTGCCTTTATCGGTGCCGCGATGGTGCGGTATTCCCGCGTGTGGAATGGTATCGCCGAGCGGGTGAAAACCATCGTGGATACCAAATGTCAGGACAGTTTTATCAGCCTGTTTTTACTGGGTATTTTGTGCGCGGTGTTGGTGGCTTACGGTGTACTCTGCTGGGTGAAACACAGCGACAACAAAGTGGCGCAAATGGCCTATTTGATGTTCTTTATCACCATTTTCGTGTTTTGCGGTTTCGATCACATCGTGGCAAACATGGTGTACTATGCGGAATATCTGCTGGCGTTCGGTTACCGTTCGGGCATGGGAATGTCCCTGTTGGCGGTAACGCTGGGCAATGTGGTCGGTGGTGCCGGTGTGGGACTGATCCAACGGTATTTTGAAAAAGACAAGTAAGTTGTAAAAAGGGATCCTGAAACGATTGGCGTTTCAGGATCCCTTTTTTATAGTCGCAATTGCTCGGCGAGAGCGGTCATCCGTTCTGCCGATACTTTACAAACTTTACGGTCATAACTGAGCAGACCGTTGGTTTCGTCTTCCACATCGGATACTTGGGTGTAGATGGCGGCACATAACCCTTGTTTCACCGCAGGAATGATCTCGTCGGTATACAAGGCGATCAACGCCTCTTCAAAGGCGGTTTGTTCGGTGAAAAACCGATAACCGTAGGTGTCGGTGGTGTTAAACACATGTCCGGCCGGCTTATAGGAATAACCGCCGAATTCGGATAATACCAGTGGTAATACTGTTTTGGGCAGTTTCACGGGCTTGAAATACACATGCAAACTTTCTACGTCACTGGGTGCCCCCGCAAACCAACCCGAAGCGGTATCGATAAAGCGGGAATGATCGAGGACTCGTAGTTCCTCATAGACGGCGGCGCTATCAAACTGTCCCCATCCCTCATTAAAAATGGTCCAGTAACAGATACAGGGATGATTATATAACGCAAAAATCGTGCGTTTCATGCCGTCCAAAAAGGCTTGCCGTGTAGCGGGATGACGGTGCAGCCGTTTGTCATTCAGTTTCTTCAGACCGATTGTGGGAAGAGCCGTATCTCGCAAGAATGAGTAGTCACCGTTATTCACCATGTCTTGAAATACGATCATGCCCAAACGGTCGCAATCGTAGTAGAATTGTTCAGGTTCCACCTTGATATGCTTGCGCAAGGTGTTAAACCCCAGTGCTTTCATGGCGAGAATATCTTGTTCATATCCCGCGGGGGTGGCGGGGGTGAACAGGCCGTCGCTGTAATAGCCTTGATCCAGCAGACCGTGGAAGAAATAGGGCTTACCGTTTAGGCACAGGCGAGGAACACCGTCCACTGTTTGTACCGACAACGTTCGCATGGCAAAATAGGACAAAACGCGATCTTCGCCCGTTTCAAGGGTAAAGGTGTACAGATAGGGGTCCTCAGGGGACCACAGGCGGGGATGGGACAGAACCACACGGCACCGCCCCTTGAGAAGAGGAGCGGTGATCACACCGTCCGGGGTGTGGACGGTGACCAATCCCTCGTCGATCCCTTCGGCGCGGATATCCACGTGTTCGGGACCCGTTTTCATACGCAGCGAGCGGACATAGTGAGAGGGCACACATTCCAGCCACACCGTTTGCCACAATCCTGAAACGGGTGTATACCACATGCCGCCCCGTTTTTTCCGTTGTTTGCCGTAGGGGAGGATGTGTGTGTGCAGATCGTCGGTGACGCGGACTGTCAGAATATTTTCTTTTTGTATATAATCGGTAATATCAAAGGAAAAGGCATCGTATCCGCCTGTGTGAGTGCCCAGTTCTTGCCCGTTTAAAAAAACAGTGGCAAACTGGTCCGCGGCACCAAAATGGAGCAATATCCGCCCCTGCCCGAAATCCGACGGCAAGGTAAACGTGCGGCGGTAGAATAACCGCGTGTGCCGTTCAAAGGTGCGGTGAATGCCCGATAACAGGCTTTCGGGGGCAAAGGGGACACGGATGGTTTCGTTATATACTGCAGGAAGCGTGTCGGTATCGGCCGTGGTAAATTCCCAATCGCCGTTTAGGCAGTAAAAGGAATCTCGCCGCAGTTGGGGACGGGGATAGGTGTTCCACGGGATTCCCGTCAACGTTTCGCCGTCGGGCGTATACAGATCAACGAGTTTCGGTTTCGGCATGCTGGGCGGCTCCTTTTTTCATAATACACATAAGCGGGACAAGGAAAACAAGCAAGACTACGGCCACCAACAAGGCGGCCATATAGATGTTGATATTGGGAATAAACGAGGTGGTACCGTCTTGATTGACAACGGTTTCGGCGTCTTGCAACACCGCCGCGCCGATGGCGGGACCCACGATGCCGGGGATGAGCACCTGGCCAATGATCCGAAGTCCTTGAAAACGGCCCGCCATACCGGATGGGGTATGTTCACGAATGACCGCCCCGAACACCGCCATGCCTGATAAATAGCCGCTCATCATCAGCAGCGAGCCGAGAAAAACGGGAACAACGGCAGTGAAACCACACAGAAGACCGTATCCCGCCACCAACAACAGGATCGAGGGGATCACCGCGCGGCGGAATCCAATACGGTCATAGGCCCGTCCGTAAAAGGCGGTAAAGGCTGCCGCCAGTAAGACGGCGGGTGCCATGATGAGCACATAGTTGTCCATGTGCAAGGCTTCGGTATAATACAAGATCAGATAGGGCATGAAGATCTGGATGGAGATGCCGAATAGGGCAAAAGCCAACAGGCACAGGTATAATACTCGATGTTTGCCAATGACCGAGGGGCGAAAACCATATACCAGATTGCGAAGGCAACTGCCGTTTTCTTCTGAGGGGACATCGGTTTCTTCAATGAGGAAAAGTCCCGCCCCGCCGATGACCACAACAGCGATGCCGATAATGAGAAAAATGAGTGTCCAACTGCCGGGTTCGCTCAGATCAAAGGCCATAAAGCCGCCGAAGACCGCCAAAATGGCTACCAACGGCATCATGGCGTTAACACCTTCCGCTGCGCCACGGTTGCTGTCGTCGGTGGAGTCGGTGAGCCACGCATTAAAGCAGGCATCGTTGGCGGACGAACCGAAAAAGGTCATAACACAGTCCATAATGATGGTCAACGTTACGCCGATGGCGGCAGCGGAAAGGGTGGCCGCGGGGAATAGGCTACCGATCACGTCGGGACGAATGAGAGCAAAAGCGCAGATAGACAGTCCCCACAGTATATAACCGCCGCAAATAAAGAGTTTGCGTTTGCGCAGTTTATCCGAAAGCGCCCCGATAAACAGGGTCGTCACCGTGGCGGAAACAGCGCTGGCCGATACCATGGCGGAGATTTGTGCGGCGGTAGCGTTAAACATTTCATATAAAAACACATTGAAATACATGTTTTCCACGACCCAGGCGATCTGCCCTGTCAGGCTGAAGATCACTAGAGCCAACCAGAATTTCGAACTTTTTTTCGTTGCCATAGTCTCACCTCATTTATTATGATAACATAGAAAAAAGCATTTGGAAATAATAAAAATGCCGACAACCGTGGTTGTCGGCATTTTTGGTGAAAATTAGTCGCTCACGAAAGGCATGAGCGCGATCTGACGGGCGCGTTTGATCGCGATGGTCAGTTCTCTTTGGTGACGGGCGCAGGTGCCGGTCACGCGGCGGGGCAGGATCTTGGCGCGCTCGGAAACAAAGCGGCGCAGACGAGCCACGTCTTTGTAGTCGATGGTGTCCACTTTGTCAACACAGAAGCTGCACACCTTACGGCGTCCTTTACGCGCGCCGCGCGCAGGACGGTCGAACTTTCTTTCTTCGACTTTATCAGCCATGGGAAAGGCCTCCTTTACTCAAAATGATGGATGTTCTCAGAAGGGCAGATCGTCATCCCCGACGATCTCTTCGAAATCACCGGCAGCGGCATTGGTGAATGCCGGAGCGGGTTCGCTGTACGTCGGGATCTGGGAATCCATGGAACGGGGCGCAGCGGCACCGTTTTTGGATTCGGCGAAGAACGCGTTGTCGATGACCACTTCGTATACGGTGCGGCGGTTCCCGTCCTTATCGGTATAGGAACGGCTCTGCAACGAGCCTTGCAACGCAATACGTTGGCCTTTCTGGAAATAACGGCAGATAAATTCCGCCGTGTTGCGCCACGCCACGCAGTTAATAAAATCTGCTTGACGTTGCTCGGCACCTTTGGGCTGGTACGTGCGGTCGACCGCTACGGAAAAACTGGTAACTGAAACACCGCCTTGGGTGGATTTCAGTTCCGGTGTTGCCGTTAAACGGCCCAGCAAGCAAACAACGTTCATCTTCTACACTCCTTATTTGTCTTTGCGGACAACCATGGAACGCAGTACGTTGTCGTCGATCTTGCCGACGCGCTCCAACTCCATCGGGAATTCGGGGCCGCTGACGAAGTTGTACAGTACATAGTAACCGTCTGTTTCGTCATCGATGAGATACGCCAAACGACGTTTCCCCCATTCGTCGATTTCGCCGATCTGAGCGTTGTTCTCGATCAAGGTCTTGAACTTCTCCACCATTGCGGGGACACTTTCCTCACCGTTCTTCAAGGAGAAAATGAAGACGGCCTCGTAGGAACCTTTTACTGTGGGCATTTGTTGCACCTCCTCTTGGTCTATGGCCTCCCTGCTCGGAGAGAGGCAAGGATACAGAATGCCTTATCCATAATAAGGCACTGTAGTATTATAACAATCGGTTTTCGCCCCGTCAAGACCTTTTTTTGAAAAATTTTCTTTACAACGGGGCAAACCTATCATATAATAAAGGAACGAATGTATTCTTGAGCGAGGGATAAATCTATGCTTCAATTTGAAGAACTGCGGTTGCGTCTTGAAAATTTATGGCCGCAGATCGATACGCTTTCCGAGTCTATTGGTCTTAAGCAAATGGAAAAAGAACTGGAAGAATTGGATATGCGCGCCGCCGCACCGGGTTTTTGGGATGATATGGAACATGCCCAAAAGGTTACCCAACGTGCCGCGAATTTAAAAGATAAAGTGGAACGGTATCGCCGCCTGGTGGACAACTATCACGATACCATCACCCTCATTGAATTGGCAGACGAGGAAGGCGATCTTTCGTTACTGGAAGAATGTGAAGAGGGCGTGGAGGCCATCGTGGCCGATACGGAAGCCCAGCGCCTCGGCACCTTGCTCACCGGTGAATACGATAATAAAAACGCCATCCTTACCTTCCATGCCGGTTCCGGCGGTACGGAAGCACAAGATTGGGCGGAAATGCTGTATCGGATGTATACTCACTGGGTAGAGAAGCATAATTTTACCTATAAGTTGTTGGACTATCAAGACGGTGACGAGGCGGGTATTAAGAGCGCCAGTATTCAAGTGAGCGGCGAAAACGCCTACGGATATCTGAAAGGGGAAGCGGGCGTGCACCGTTTGGTGCGGGTATCGCCCTTTGATGCGGCAGGCCGCCGGCATACGTCGTTCTCCGCCCTGGAAGTGGTGCCCGAATTGGACGACAGCATTGAGATCGAGATTCGCCCCGAAGACATCAAAATGGATGTGTTCCGTTCCAGCGGCGCGGGCGGTCAGCATATCAACAAGACCTCGTCTGCGGTGCGACTTACCCATATTCCCACGGGTATCGTAGTGGCGTGTCAAACGGAGCGCAGTCAGTTCCAAAACCGCGATACCGCCATGAGCATGTTAAAAGCCAAGTTGTTCAAGATCAAAGAGCAAGAACATTTGGACCGCATTGAAGATATCAAAGGTGCTCAAGCACAGATTGCGTGGGGCAGTCAGATCCGCTCCTATGTGTTCATGCCCTACACCTTGGCAAAAGACCACCGCACCGGCTATGAAATGGGCAACATCAACGCCGTGATGGACGGCGATTTGGACGGGTTTATCAACGCGTATCTTACCGCGGCGGCCAACGGCACGCTGGGATATAAAGAATAAGGATGTGACACCATGGCGGACCGAAAATTTTTCCGCACGACCTTTCGTGGATTCAGCAAAGCCGATGTGCTGGAGCACATCGACACCTTGCGGGCGCAACAGCAAGAAGAACTGAAAGATATGCAGGAACAATGCGAGGCGGCCCGTGCCGAAGCGGCCGCAGTTGTGGCGTTACCGGCGGAGCAGTTGGCAGAATTGGAAGAGTTGCGGATGAAAGTCCCTGCCTATGAACAGGAGATCGCTCAACTGAAACAACAGTTGGAAGAAAGCAATCAAACCCTGTCGGCGTTATGGCAACAGCAAAGTCATTTGCAGACTTGCGTGACTAACGCAGAAGCCTTTACCGCGGATGTGCAGGCCCTTACCGCTCAACTGGCGGCAAGAGTGGAAGCCTATGCGGGAAAATCCGACAAGGAAGAACCCGCACCGGTTTCGGAGGAAACGCCGACGGCTGAGGACGAAGAGCCTGCCGCCACCAAAAGTGAAATGGCCGATTGGCTGTATTAATTGATAAGATAGGAGAAGAATGTTATGCCTGAACTGAAATATGAGATCGTGAAAGAACTGGGCGTGTTGTCCGAGTCCCCTACAGGTTGGCGCAAAGAATTAAACCTGATCAGTTGGAACGACCGTGCCCCCAAATACGATATCCGCGACTGGGCACCCGAGCGTACCAAAATGGGCAAAGGTGTCACCCTCACACCCGATGAAATGATCCTGTTGCGTGATCTCTTAAGCGAGATCGACCTGTAAGGGTGGGTGATCCCATGGACATGATCTGGGAGATACTCAAGTCTGTTTTACAAGGTATCGTACAAGGCATTACCGAATGGTTGCCCATCAGCAGTACGGGGCACTTGATCTTGGTCAATGAATTTGTGCCGTTTAACTTATCACAGGAATTTTTTGATCTGTTTAAAGTGCTGATTCAGCTGGGCTCCATTTTGGCGGTTGTGGTGTTGTATTTTCACAAACTCAACCCCTTTTCGCCGAAAAAGACGGTGGAACAACGCACCGATACCTGGAAATTATGGGCGAAAGTCGCCATTGCCAGCGTCCCTACCGCCATTGCGGGGTTGTTGCTGGATGATCTGGTGGACAGCACCCTGTCCCGCCCGTTGGTGATCGCGGCAGCATTGGTGGTATACGGTGTCCTCTTCCTTTGGATGGAAAGCCGTGACCGCACGCCCCGTATACACGATTTGGATGCTATCACGTGGAAAACGGCAGTGCTGATGGGTTGCTTTCAATCTTTGGCACTGATTCCCGGCACCTCCCGTTCGGGTGCGACCATTTTAGGAGCCGTACTGTTGGGTTGTTCCCGCTATGTAGCTGCAGAGTTTTCGTTCTTTATGGCCATCCCCGCCATGGCGGGTGCCAGCGGCTTGAAAGTGGTAAAATTCTTACTGGAAACGGAAAATGGCATGACCACCACGGAGATCGCCGTGTTGGCAGTGGGCATGATCGTGTCCTTTGTGGTATCGTTGCTGGTCATCCGCTTCCTTATGAACTTTATTAAGAAACATGACTTTAAAGCCTTTGGCTGGTATCGTATCGTGCTGGGTATTCTGATTGTGATACTGGTGTTGTGCGGTGCCATGGGCAACGGCGTTGTGGACGCATAATATAAAAAAAGACCGCCTGCGGCGGTCTTTTTTTATTGTTCAAAATCCACGCTTTGGCGAATGACGGCCACGGAATGGACGAATTCTTTCACCGCTACGTGAGCGGGGTGATCGGCATACAACGCCAAGGCTTCTTTGGTATCAAAGTGAGATACCAACGCGGCATCATAATCGCCATCATTATAATTGGCGCCGACGGTGGCATCCAACAAACCGGGAACCACCCCCACCAAAGCTTCCAACCGTTCTTTAATTACGGCGATGTTTTCGGTCTTGTTTTCTGCTTTCAGTTTCCAAAATACAATATGACAGATCATAAAATTCTCCTTTATCGGTTATTCCAATATTTGCGATCCAAACTGCGATACTGGATGGCTTCCGCCAAATGGCGATTTTGCAGAGTTTCGCTGCCGTCCAAGTCGGCAATGGTGCGAGCCACTTTTAAAATACGGTCGTAGGCGCGGGCCGATAACTCCAACCGTTCAAAGGCGGTCTTCATCAGTGCCGAGGCATCGTCGGTGAGGGCACAATATTTACGTAACAGCGATGGTGGCAGTTGAGCGTTAGTGAGGATATGGGTGCCTTTATACCGCGCCTGTTGCAATTCTCTCGCCCGATTTACGCGTTCGCGGATAGCGGTGGAACTTTCGGCAGGAGTTTTGGCGGACAGTTGTTCATATTCCACCGGGGGTACTTCCACATGCAGATCAAAGCGATCCAAGAGCGGCCCCGAAATGCGGGACAGATACCGGCTCGCTGCGGCGGGGGAACAAGAACAAGGACGGGTGGGGTGTCCGAAATAGCCGCAGGCGCAGGGGTTCATGGCGGCCACCAACATAAAGGAACAAGGATACGACAGAGACCCGCTGGCGCGAGAAATCGTGACTTTTCCATCTTCCAGCGGTTGCCGCAAACTTTCCATGGCCATGCGGGAAAATTCGGGTAATTCGTCTAAAAACAACACGCCGTTATGAGAAAGAGACACTTCGCCGGGACGGGGAATGGTACCGCCGCCGGTGAGGCCCGGCGCAGATACGGTATGATGGGGAGAGCGGAACGGACGCGCCGTGAGTAATCCCGTTTCTTCGGATAATGTTCCCGCAATGGAATGGATAGCTGAGGCCTCCAGCGCTTCTCCGCGGGTCATATCGGGCAAAATGGACGGTAAGCGCTTCGCCAACATACTTTTTCCCGAACCGGGCGGACCCACGAGCAGCACGTTATGGGAACCCGCGGCGGCAATCTCCAACGCGCGGCGAGGAACGGCCTGCCCCATCACATCGGAAAAATCGGGTGCGGTGTGGTCGGCGGCAGGGGAAAACGCTGTTTTGGGGAGCGGGGAAAGGCGGTCTTCCCCCCGCAAATGTTTTAACAGACGAGCGGTATGTTCTACTGCGTACACGTCAATACCGTCCACAACGGCCCCTTCGGCGGCGTTTTCTAAGGGGATGAAGATCTGGTGAATGCCCTCTTTACGGGCGGCCAGTACCATCGGTAACACGCCGCGTACAGGGCGGATGTCACCCGTCAAGGACAATTCACCGATAAAGGCCATGCCCTCGGTATCGGCAAGCAGTTGTCCGCTGGCTTTCAGCAACGACAGAAACAACGGCAGATCGTAGGTCGAACCTTCTTTCTTGATATCGGCGGGTGCTAAGTTGACGGTAATACGGCTGACAGGATAGGTGAATTTACCGTTTTTGATGGCGGCGCGCACGCGGTCGCGGGATTCCCGCACGGCGGTGCCCGCCATTCCCACGACATCAAAAGCGGGAAGGCCTTGGGAGATATCGGTCTCCACGTCTACGGGGTACCCTTCGATTCCCAAAAGGCCCATGCTTTTTATAGTGGCAAACATGTCCATCCCTCACAATTCAATTCAGTATACCATGACTCAAGTCACCTGTACAAGCCTTATTTTCAAAACTCGACAAGAATTCCCCCCGCTCATCGCAACAGAATTTGTGAAAAATGTCCATTTGAAATCGGAGGGAATGATATGTTATACTATTTGTAGAAAGCAGTAAAAGGGTGGTAGAATAATGTATGAGATTCGGGAATGTGTGATGCATCGCAGTGAGGGTGTTTGCGTGGTAGAAGATATCCGCACGGAACGGTTTCCCGGTGCAGCCCCCCGTCAGTATTACATCCTGCGCCCGTTATACGAGCATGGCTCTAACACGGTATTTTTGCCGGTTGATAGTGGCGAGATGCGGTTGCGGCCGCTCATCACCTGCGAACAGGCAGAGCAGTTATCTCAAGCGGCAAAAGAACAAGGGACACTGTGGGTGGACAATGACCGTCTGCGGCAGGAACAGTTTAATCACTTGCTGAAAACGGGAGATCCTGCTACGTTGGTAAAACTGTTAGGCGAATTGTGGGAGCATCAGGAACAACAAAGCAAGGAAGGAAAAAAACTGCGCTTTTTCGATGAAAAGACGTTACAGGACATTAAACGATTGTTGGGACAAGAGAAAGTCGGATCGTAGCCATGTCGTTCTG
>JAZQJE010000050.1:0-47412 GCA_045541495.1 Acutalibacteraceae bacterium
GGCTACGATCCGACTTCTTGTGGCCCACACCTCCGATCCCGAGACAGTCGCCAATCCGATTATCAAGGTCGAGGTCGCCACACCGGGCACCGCCAATCCTTTCGCCGCCCCTGTCGAGGTCGTGAACGGTACGGACAATCCGGTTAACACGCTTGAGGTTACGCCTTAATTTCGGGCACATTCGAAAGCATTATTTCGCGGGGACGGGTCGAATTAACCCCGTCCCCGTTTTTCATTTGTAAAGAATTTTGATACGTCCGGAAAACCTGTAAAGAAAATTAAACTTTTATGATACGATTAAAAGATATACAAACGGCGTTGCTGCCCGTGGTAGGCTGGGAGCAGGACTACAACCCCGAAAAGCAGATAGACGACGAGCTGTGCCAGAGCGAGAGCGGGCTGACGTTCCAAGGGGCGCACCCGCTTTGCACGTTGGCGAACATCCGTGCGATTATGCCGGACGATTACTTTTTCAGTTATCCAGCGTGGAATCAAATTTTGTCGTACAAAAAGGGTTCGAAAGTAAGCCACGACGACAAAATTTGGATTGCCAATTATGATAATACGGGCATTGTCCCGGAAGCGACCGACTTTAATCAAGACTTTAATAACGATTTCGGTTCGGAATTGGCGGGGGCGTGGGTTAAATACGATATGGTTTCGGACTTTGTGCCCCAACTGACCATTAACGGGATAAATACCGCTGTTCAGACGTTTATCCAAGATAAGCAACTGCAACAGGAGACACGCAACCTTATGGAGCGCAGGACGTTTTTCGATGGCGCTGCCAGATTACAGGCGACAATCGAGCCGAGGGGAAAGATTGTCGGGTTCGAGATTGTCCCGGTTCGGTCTATGGGAGTGACCACGAAGATCGAGCGGATAGGGTTGCAGATGGTCGGAGGCACAGGAACGGTTAGGCTTTATTTGTTCCATTCCTCGCAGGTCGCCCCGATGAGGGTTATCGACTTGGAGTTCACGAACAGGAGCGGGGGCTTCCAATGGTTCACGCCAGCCGAGCCGATTTATTTGCCGTATATCCCCGGGAGCGACGGGGATGGCAACGACTCCGGCGGGGCTTGGTTCTTGTGCTATAACCAGAACGAATTGCCGGAGGGGATGCGGGCGTTAAACGTGTCGAAGGATTGGTCGGTCGAACCCTGTCAGACCTGCCTCGGAGGGTCGATAGAATCTTGGCGGCAAATGACGAAATATTTGCAGGTTTCCCCGTTCGGGATTCAAGCCCCGGAGGATTTCTCGGAATATCCCGAAATGTTCGATATTGGCTTGGTGGGCTACACGAACACGATGAATTACGGGCTGAATTGCGAGATTTCGGTCGGATGCGACTTGACTGACTTTATTATCTCGCAGCGGCAGATTTTCGCCACGGTGATCCAGAAGCAGGGCGCCGCCACGGTCATGAGGACTATCGCCATGAATGCAGATGTTCGGGTTAACCGTAACCAAGTCAACGTGACGAGGGACGAGCTATTGTACGAGCTGGACGGAGCGCCCACGGGGAGGGCTGCCGGGCTTGGGTACGAGCTTAAACAGGCGTATCGGGCTTTGTCCCTTGACACGAGGGGGCTTGACCGAATTTGCTTGACTTGCAACAATCACGGCGTGAAATATCGCACGGTTTAAAAAACGGCTTCTGACGGGCATTTGCCATGCGGGATGATAAATTACTCATCTTTTTGGGGAAATGCCCGGAAAACGCCGGAAAATAGCCAAAATAGGGACGTATGGGAATACTTGAGGACTTGCGATTGCGTGTCGGGGCAATAGAGACGGGGCTTCGTACCGGGGAAATGATCCGGGACGTGGTCGTGCGGCACCCCGATGATATTCTGGAGTTGCAAAGGCGGCAACTATTCGAGGGCAAGGCTTCCAACGGGGAGGACATTCGCCCGTATTACTCGGAGGACTTGAAGCCGTCGGGGTATTTCCATTCGGTCGAATCGGCTGGAAGATACGCCGCTTGGAAGCAGAGCGGCATTAACTATCCCTATTCGGCAAGACGTAACCCGGACGCGCCGAACCTGTATATTAACGGCAAATTTCATGACGAGCTGGGGGTTCGGTTCGGGACGAGTAACGTGGGGATAGTCCCGACAACTCCGTACGCGGCTGGGATTATGGCCAAATATGGGATAAATACCTTCGGCTTGATGATGTCTAATTGGCTGGCTATCTTTACGGAGCGGAACGGTTACAACGAATTGATGTTAGTTATTAAAACGAGGTTATATGTCTGAAATTAACGCACCCGTCATCGCTGACGCTGTGATGCTGGACAAGGTTATCGGGGAGATACAACAGGCGCTCGTCGATAATATCCCTTGGATGGATGCCGCGTTCGGTCGCTCGCAGAGATTGACGAAAAGAATAAACGGCAATAGCGTGATAACTCCGAACGTCTATTGCGGCGGCTGGAATGGCCACGGGGAGAATGATTATATCGAGGTTTCCCCGGATAGCAAGATAGGCAATTTCGCGTTTTTCGAGGTGGATGACCCGGAGACGATTGACGCGGGGCCGTGGGCGAGGGAGATAACCGCCCCGTTCGCCTTGATAGTCTGGTTCGACCTGCGGAGGGTCTTCGGTGTTGAGGACAATCGCAACACGGAATTGCTAAAGGCGCAAATCTTGAGACTGTTGAGCGGCCGGGACGGCTGGGTCTTGAGGGGTGGCCGCGTGACCATTAACCAGATTTACGAGAGAGCGGAAAACATCTATCGGGGTTACACTCTTTCGGAGGTCGATAATCAATATCTTATGCACCCGTTCGGGGGATTCCGTTTCGAGGGCACGTTACAATTTTCGGAATTATGCTTGGAATAATGGAGTTCGTTTGTTGGGTGGTGGTCGTGGCCTTGGTCGCGGCCTTCGCGCTGGGGCTGGCCGTGAAGTGGGGCTGGCTCGAATGGTTGCAGGTTCACGCCCCGAATGATTTTTTCTCGAAGTTGCTGAATTGTAAATTTTGCTGCTCGTTCTGGGTCGGACTCATTATTTCGCTAACTTTGCTTGCGGTGACGGCGCATTGGTCTTTGTTGGCAGTGCCGTTTTGCTCGACAATCATAACGAGGGAATTATGGTAACAGTAACTATCGGGGGACGAAAAGTCCGTATGTATGATTCTATCGACGAGCTGCCGATAGTCAGATTTCACCGATACCAACGTTCGTTGTTGGTGGATGCCGGGGTAGGTTCCGACATAGCCGCTTTCGACCAGAGGATAGAACGGACGAGGCGGTTCCTTATGGCCGGGGACGCGGAGAAAGCGGGTCGGGAATTGGAGAATTTGCGGCAATCCGTTTTCTTGATCCAGAACTCGGTCGATACGAAACTGTTGTCTTTCGCCGCTTTGGTGGCGGAGGTTGACGGGGTCGTTTGTGAGGATTTGTCGGACGAGGGCTTGCGGAAGGTCTGCGAGATGCTGGCAAAAGCCCCCGTCGGGGAAATGACCGCCCAACTCGGAGCGGTCAAAAAAAAAATAGACGATGAACTGCAATTATATTTCCCGAAGATATTCAACGACGCGAGCGTGAAGGAATATTACGACATCTTGAGGCAACGGGCGTTGGCGGTACTTAACGGGATTATCAGAGGCGAGGACAGGCCGGGGGAGACTGCGGAGGTTGACAAATTGACGACGGCGTTGATAACTTACTCGAAGCCGCAGATGTTTTCCGGCTCGGATGGCGTGGAAGTCACGTTCGACAGGCAGTTCGAGGACTTGTGCCTCGTTTTATCCGAGCAGGTTCACGTCAGCTCGAAGCGTCTGACGGTTCTGGAGTTTTACAACGCCTTTGATTTTGTGCGGGAGAGGGCGAAACAGGCCGAGAAAGGCCAAAAACGGGCGGTATGACGCACTTTTGTTTTTGAGATAGGGAATTTATCATTTTGGAAATAAAACGCTGAATACGGCGATTTTTGTAAAAAATAACTTGACATGGACAATCCGAACCCGATCTATTATCGTGACTTGATCACGCCGGACAATTCGATCACGAATCTTATATCGCAACTTGACGCTTTGATCGCCAAGTATAATTCGGCAAAGAGTGAGATTCAAGGAGCGGCGGTCGAAGCGGCGAAGAGTATGCAGAATCTTTCCGGGGCGACCGAGGCGCAAAGGCAGAATATCTCGGCTTTGGCGACCGAGAGCGAAAAGTTGGCCAAACATTACGAGAGATATACAACCGCGGAGCGGGAAGAGTATAAGCGGAAGCAGTCGATAATACAGGCCACGAAGGAGCAGCAGCGAATCGACAAACTTCTGGTCGAGATTAACAATTCGGTCGAGGGGTCGTACAAGAGACTGTCGGCGCAGTATCGCTTAAACAAAATCCGGCTTAATGAGATGACCGCCGAGCAGAGGCGCAGCACGGAGGCGGGGCGTAAACTTGAGACGGAGACGAGACTGATCTACGAGGAAATGTCCCGCCTGCAAAAGGCGACGGGCAAGTACACGCTTGAGGTCGGCCATTACGAGAACGCCTTGAGGGCGTTGCCGGGGCCGATTGGTCAAGTGGTCTCCGGGTTCTCGAATATGCGGGGACAGTTGGGGGCGATAGCTGGTTCCGGGTTACCGTTGGGGACGAAAGCCTTGCAGGGGTTCACGACAATTCTCACGGGTACGGTAGGTATGATGATGTTATTCGTCCGGCATCTTACGGGATCGGCGAAGACCTTGAGAGAGTTCGAACAGGCGAACGCAGATTTGTCCACAATCCTCGGAGTGAACCGAAAGGATATGCAGGGACTTGTCGATTCGGCTTTGGCTCTGGGACGATCCACGGAATACACGGCAAGTCAAGTCACGCAGTTGCAGACGGAGCTTGCCAAACTCGGCTTCGGACAGGGGTCGATTATGGCGATGCAGAAGTCAGTCTTACAGTTCGCCACGGCGGTAGGGGCTAATCTGGGAGAGGCTGCGAGCGTGGCCGGATCGACTTTGAGGGCTTTCAATCTGACAAGTGCCGACACGGAAGAGGTGCTTGCGACCTTGGCGGTGGCCACGAACAATTCGGCATTATCGTTCGCGAGAATCCAAGACAGTATCGGCACGGTGTTCCCGGTGGCCAACGCTTTCGGCTTGACCATAAAAGACACGACGGCCTTGTTGGGTGCTTTGGCCAATGCCGGATTCGACGCTTCCAGCGCCGCCACGGCGACGAGAAATATAATACTTAATCTCTCGGATGCGGGGGGCAAGTTGGCGCAAAGATTGGGCGGCAGCGTACGGACATTCGATGAGATATTCGAGGCGCTTATCAAGTTGAGGGATTCCGGCATAGACTTGAGCGAGGCTCTCGAGCTGACTGATAGGCGAAGCGTGGCCGCTTTCTCCGCCTTCCTGTCCGGGGCTGAAACAACGAGAGAATTGCGGGCAAGTCTTGAGGACGTTTCCGGCGAGTTGGAACGCATCGAGAAAGAGCGTTTGAACACGGTCGAGGGTTCGACGAAATTGCTAAAATCCGCTTGGGAGGGGTTGACGCTCGCCTTCCAAGAATCGCAGGGGACAATCAAGGACACGATCGATTGGCTGACGAAGCTAATCGGGGAGGTGCAAAGACTGTTATTCCCTACGCAGACAATCACGAGCGAGTGGGCGGACAAATATCTTGCGGACTTCCAATATATCGCCAAGAACATATCTACGGAGGCCGCTAAATCGACTTTGGAAGGATCGGGGGATCAAGCGCTCCGGGAATATCTGAAAGCGAGGGAAGACCTTGATAACGCGTCGATATTTAATGTCGGGAAACGGGCGAAAGCGGAAGAGGACGCGGAGCGGAAATACCAAGGATATTTGAAGGCTCGCCAGACTTTTCTCGACCAGATAGCCAACGAGGAACAGGAGCGGGAGAAACAAAGACAATCGCAGCAGACGGAGACGGAGAAAAAGAAGGAGGAAGCCGATAAAAAGGCTTTGGAGGCGGCGAAGAAAGCGGCGGAACAGGCGAAAAAGCAGAGGATCGCCGACAGGAGGGCGGTCGTTGAGTCGATAAACTTGGAGATTGCGGCCACGGAAGCCGGGACGGATAAGATGCTGCAACTCCGTTTGGATAAGATCGATGCCCAACGGCAGTTGGAATTGGAGCAGAATCGGCAAAAAACGGAGTCAGAACGGCAAGACGAGGCGGCGATTAATGCCAAGTATGACCGGGAGAGAATAGAGGCGCAGAAGGCGTTTAACGCCGAAGTGGCGAAAATGAATGTCCAGAGATTGCAAGCGGAGCAGCAGGCGATCCAGTTGCAAATCGCCATAACCGAGGACGGGACGGACGAGATGCTACAATTAAGGCTCGATAATATCGAGAAGCAGCGGCAAATCGAGATCGAGCAGAACAGGCAGAAGGCCGAGAGCGTCAGACAGGACGAGGCGGCGATTGACGCCAAATATCATCAAATGGCTTTGAGGGAATCGGCGGAATTTAATAACAAGCTGGCGCAACGGGATATGGAAGCGGCGAGGAATTTGGCGCAAGCCGAGTTCGATTTGCTGGACAAGAATGAACGGCAAAAGACTTTGTTCCGGCTGCAACAGGAGCGGAAGCGTCTGGAAGATATTTTGGAACTGAACGAGACGGCCATGAAGAAAATGGCCGAGGACGAGATCAAGACGATAAAAAAGACAATCGAGGGCATCGACAAAGAAGCGTCCCGGCTCGGTTACAAGAATATTTTCGAGGTTATAGGGTTGAGTGTGGATTCCGAGCAGCAAGACGCATTAAAGACGGCTTTCGATTCGATAAAGGGCTCGCTCTCGGAGATAGCTGACGCATGGACCGCGGCTGCGGACGCGGCCGTGGCCGCTGCCGATAAGCAGGTAGAGGCGGCGCAAAAGGCTTTGGACGCGGAGATAGAGGCGAGGAATCAAGGCTACGCAAATGAGGTGGAGACGGCGCAGAAGGAATTGGCGCTGGCGCAGAAGAACCGGGAAGCGGCGTTGAAGGAGCAAGAGCGGGCGCAGAGGGCGCAAGCCTTGATGGATTCGGCAACACAAACGTCAAGTCTTGTGACGGCTTCGGCGAATATCTGGAAGGCTTTTTCCGGCATCCCTGTTGTCGGCCCGGCTTTGGCCGCGGCGGCATTGGTCACGATGTGGGGATCATTTGCCGCGGCGAAAATAAAGGCTTCGCAGGTGTCAAGGAGCGAGCAATACGGCGAGGGTACGGTCGAGCTGCTTGAGGGTGGAAGCCATGCCAGCGGACATGATATTGACCTCGGAACGAAAAAGGACGGGACGAGAAGGAGAGCCGAGGGCGGGGAGTTTTTCGCCGTGATTAACAAGAAGAATTCGAGAAAGTTCCGGGACGTGATCCCGGACGTTATAAACTCATTCAACGACGGGACTTTCGCCGAGCGTTACAGGAAGGCGAACGCGTCGCTGGCAGGGGCCGCGGTTGGAATGGTCGTGGAGGGTACGGACGTGTCCGGCCTTGAGAGGGACGTCGCCGCAATCCGTAGGCAGGGTGACGAGAGCCGATTCGTTGACCAGAGGGGAAACGTTGTCGTCCGTTACAAGAATCTGACACGAAAGATTAAGTCGTAGCCATGAATCCAATTTATAAATTTGATTTGACCGTGAACGGGACGACCCAAAGGGCGTACCCGATTTATAACAACGAGCTGTCTTTGTCGTTTGAGAAGGAGACGGGGCAAGAGTTTTTCCGCAGGAAGTTGAGCGGCGAGCTGGAGTTCCAGAGCGTGGACTATCGGCGAATAGTCGCGGCGGCTTTTGACACGCGCTTCGGGATAGTTATCTCAATCTCATACAATGCCGGGGCGACATGGTCGGTCTATTGGTCGGGCGAGTTTTGGAAGACCGATTGCAAGTTCGACGCGGACTCGGAGACGGTCACGGTCACCCCGTCCGTCAAAGACCAATATACGGACGTTTTGGCGGGGATTGAGAAGGAATACAATCTGATAGACCTAAAGCCGGAAATAACGCCTGTAAAGGCGGATAAGCGGCCAATGGTACAAGTTTATGTCCCGGGACAATCCGTTGTCGGTTGTTTCCTTTCCGGTATGTGGTGGGAACAGGAAGCCGAACCGGAAAGCGACGAAACGAAATTGGTTAACGATTTCCATTTTTCTTTGAATAAGACAATGACAGTTGCAGAGGTTTCTGGTTCGATGTCGCCACAATTGCCAAACTTGTTTTCAAAGGTATTTTCCGGGAATGAAAGATTTAATCCGCAGGCAATGGGAACGCAAGAGTTTCCAAATACGGATTATAAATTAATTTATACATTTTCCGGCAGTTCGCGTTATACTTGGGCGATTGTGCGACTTTCGGATAATGTTATATTATGGAATTATGAGGTTACGAACCAATATCCGCCGCAATTGCCGGTTCGAATTACGTTAAACCCCGTTTCCGGAACAGGCGCAACCGGAAATGTACCATTGTATGTTCACGATATTCCCGTTTATTCCCGGTTTGTTCTAGACACGCCGCAAATTTCCGGATTGGACACATACCCGATTCCGGCCGACGATATTGTGGAAAACAACCGGAATTATACACGCGTAATCGGGTATTATTTTCCCGATACCATCATATTTTCAACCGTATTGGTATCAACCCCGACCCAATGGGGATTATACCAACCGGGCCAATATTACCAACAACCGTATTTGTATTGGAATCCCGAATTGTTCCCGGTCGCCCGTAACGCTTGGGGCCGTGTTTCGATTTGGTTTACATTTTCGGCGTTCGATTGGATTGTTGAGGAATCCGGACGGCAACCGTTCACGATTCGCCACGCATACCCGATTTCGTCGGTTATTTCGGTGTTGTTGGCCAAGATTGCGCCCGGCATAACCCACGCGGGAACAACGGATTATTCCCAATTCCTGTACGGGGCAAATAATTTAATTGGGATTTCTCAAACATTGTTGATTACGCCAAAATCAAACATTATTTCGGCCGGATATGACCAACCCGCGCAAAAAGCCCCGATTACGTTAAAGAACGTTTTGGATATGTTGCGCGATTGCTTCCGTTGTTATTGGTTCGTTGACGGGGCCGGGCGGTTACGAATTGAACATATCCAATATTTCCGCAATGGCGGTTCATATTCTGTTTCGCCGGTTGTCGGTATTGATTTGACAACCCAAAAGGTCCCGCGCAATGGCAAGGAATGGGCCTTTGGTCGAAATCAATTCCAATTTGATAAACCGGGAATGGCGGCCCGGTATCAATTCGGTTGGATGGATGATGTTACGCAATTGTTTGAGGGTTTCCCGATAGATATAATTTCAAAATACGTGAATCCGGATAACATCGAACAAATTGATGTGTCCAAATTTACGTCCGATATTGATTACATATTGTTGAATCCGGGTGCGATTTCAAAGGATGGGTTTGTTTTATTGGCCGCGACGGAATCGGTTAAATTCGAACAGGGTTCAATAAATGGTGGTGCGCCGGTTGGGACCAATTATTATGATATGTTGATTTCGGCATCGAATACGATTCGTTCAATTGGTTTATTGAAAAAACCGAATGATACTTTGGTTTGCAAAATCAATAGTCCGGGTTATGGTTTTGGCCTTGGATATTTTGATAACAACAATAATTTTTTGGGTTTTTCGGGTTGGAGATTTGCGGATGTCAATTTGACATTTTCCGCAACGCGTATTGCCATATTGATTGTTAAAGAGGGATACGCCGCAATAACGCCGGACGAAATACGCAATGTTGATATTGAAATTGGTAATATTCAAGTTGGAAAGTTGATGTTGCCATATTACAATTATATTGTTGATGCGAACGACCATTATTTACAAAACGCCTATGCGGCATTTTGTATTTTACAAGAATATTACGCGTTTGATATGCCCGCGCCGTTATATTCCATAAATGGCGAACAGAAAATGGCGCAAGGTGTCAAGAAATTAAAAAACCAAACATTGCGTTTCCCTGTATTAGAGGACCCGAATTTGGTTCAATTGATTAAAACGAATTTGGGAAATGGAACGATTGAAAAATTGTCAGTAAATTTGTCGTCAAGGAACGTAAATGCAACGCTAAAATATGATACCGAATAACAATTTATCCGTATTGCCGTGGTACACGTCAATTGAGCAACAAAACGCCCGCAAATGGTGGTTGTATGGGCGCGTATATCCTTTGTTTACACCGGCCGGATTTCTGTTGCCGTTTCAAATTCTTTTGGATTATAGGGCCACGCCGTCAATGTCCGCGTGTGTACTTTATGACGCGAATACAAATGCGGTGGTTGATTCGGCGGTTGCAACAAAGTTGAATAATACCGGCTTCGCGTTCAAACAATTTTCCGCGTTGGGGTACACGGTTGCGGTTTATCCGGGATTGTTACCGGCGTTTTCGTCATTGGCCAATGGGCGTTATTACTTGCGTATTACAATCAACGGCGTGTATTATTATTCGGAAATTTTCACGGTTGTAAACGACATTCAACCATATTTGAAAATTACGTGGTGGGACCTTGACGATTTCACGATGGACGCGGGAACAATTGTGTACACAAATCCGGCGTTTAAGAATGTGTTGTATCTTCAAAGCGATTTGGCGAAACCCGAATATCCGTTTGAAGAAGAGGGCGAAACACGCGATGGTTACTTTTTCCCGACCAAACAGATTTCGGAAAAACGATACCGGTTCAATTTCCTTTCGTCCGAATACCTGTTGGACGTTATGCGGTTTATTCGAATGGCGGATTTCGCCGAAATAGAATACCACGGCCAACGTTACAGTTTAGACACGTTCTTAATTACCCCGGAATGGGAAGATAACGGCGACGTCGCGGCCGTTGAAGCCGTTTTTGATACGGCAACGGTTGCAAAGAAAATTGGATTGGGTTACATAAAGGCCCAACGCGGCGATTTCAACGACGATTTCAATAACGATTTTAACAACCAATAATATGGCAAATTACGCAACACTAAAATCGGCAATACAACAGGTTGTCCGCACGAACGGAACAAATGCGATTACGGGCGCATTATTGCAACAGGTCCTTTTCTCAATGGTCAATTCATTGGGCGCGGATTATCAATTTGTAGGCGTTGCAACAACGGAAACGACGCCCGGGACCCCGGACAATAACGTGGCATATCTTGCCGGTCCCGGTGTGTATAGCAATTTCGGCGGCATCGTCGTTCCAAGTGGAATACTTGGCATTATGAAATATAACGGTTCGTGGACGTTCGAAAAGATTTTTGGCCTTTCGGATTCTTCCGTTGTTGTTGATTCGCAATTGGTAGCGGGCGACCGTTCGTTTTATAACGGGCTTGTTTCGGCGAATTTTTATAATGCGCAAGATTCCCGCGACGCATATATTAGGATATTCGGATATTTCACAAATCCGAACCGTGTTCAATTGACAATGACAAAGGATAAATCAACATTTATTGATTTTAACTTTTCCGTTGATGCGGCGCCGACAGGTATAAAAACATATTATAAGCATCAAGGCAACGACTTTATAAAGATAACCGTAAATTGGGACGGCCTTTCGAATCTTAACAACGGAAATTATGCGTTCAAATTAGAGAATCGCGCTTTTACAGAAACCGAAATTTATGCTTTGCAAACCAAGATTTTAGGCGAATCGTTGTTTGAATCCGAAGAAACATATACAACGGGCCGAAATATTCGTGTTTCGGTTGCGGATGGGTCGGTTGTCGCAATTTCGATGGTTTGTGAATCCTCGTTTTCCGTTAATATACTGTACGGTGTCGGTACGTATCAATTGTTAGGTACCATAGACGAAGAAAACCCCGTTTTGATATTCAAAACGCCATCATCGGGCCAAAATCGTTTTGTTATCGCTTACCCCGGCGGGGATTCGACAAAGATAATTAACATTGCGGCATATAAGATTGACCCCGTAAACCCGTTTTATAATGGGATTCTTGCAATAAATAACCGGATAAAAGAGTTGGACGCGATGGATGTAATTATCCGTTCCCAACTTTGTGGTTTGGCGCAAGTCCCGACAACGAACGTTAGTATTCTTAACTTTTTGAAAAGTCTATGTTTTTATGATTCATCGAATACTGACATAAATAAAAAATACACAATTCGGCACATTGGATATTTTAACGGAAATGTTCAAGTAACAGTTGGCGACAATGGCGTTTATACCGATTTTACATTTACGGACAACGACCGTACAGGTACAAAGATTTATGAAAAGGCGGTTGGTTCAATGTATTTGCGGTTCACGGTTGATTGGGACGCCGCAAATACAAGTTATTTGGCGGCGTCCGATATTCTAATTTATAGCAATATATTCGAATCGGACATTATACCGGCGGCGGGTGTGACCGTTGAAAAAATTGGCGACACGGGCGGCACGTATTCATTACAGGCGGTTAATAATTCGGTTGTTTGTCCTGTTCGTGCCGCATCATCCGCCGCTCAAATAAAGAATATTTCGTTAACATCCGAAAATGCCGGAAACGTTATTTTGTACGTTGGCGACGTTGACCAATATTATTTGTTCATTGTTCGAAATCAATTCGTCATTCCTGTTTCGGCCGGTGCGCAAACAATTGATGTTTCCGATATGGGTATATATGTTTTCGGCGGGGAACGTGTCGCAATAAAATTTAACGGCGGCCGATATTTAAGAACATTTCCGGGTGCGCCGGACGGGCCGAATAGTTTTTACTATTCGCAAGACAATATGGTTGAAACGAACCCGTTACAATTACAAGTATTCGGGAACGCGACGCGTTCAATTGCCTTTGCTTTTCAAGTTGAGGTCCACGAATCCGAAATGTCGGCATTGGCGGCACAAGTTGAAAACAATACGTCCGAAATTCAAAACCTTTTGTCCGATGTTGCGGCGTTAAAGGGTTCCCAAAACATCATTCCGGACCGTTCGGGAAACAAATACCGGTTAATGGTTGTTGATGGAAACGTGGCGGCGTTCGCCCTTGATTTTTCGCACATTCTTTGTGTCGGAAATTCTTATACAATCCATCCGACCGTTGACGATACGGAACCCGATTATGCAAACAATTTGTGGTGGGGCCATTGGGCTATGGCGGCATCCTCAAAAAATACCGCGTGGACAACTTTGTTGCAATCTATAATTCGCCAAAAGAAACCGTCCGCAAAGGTTACGCCGGTTTTTGGCCGTCGTTATGAAACGGGCGCGTATTCTTTAACAGACAACGGAACATTTACATATTGGGAAAACGACGCGTGGCAAAACTTGCGCCCGAATGTTTCGGCGTTTTCCGATGTTGATTGCGTGTTGTTCTTCCTTGGCGACAACTATACGGGAACGGATTGGTACGCACCTTATAAAGCGATGGTCGAACAATTTGTTGCGTGGTTCCCGAACGCAACCATTGTTTGTTGTTCTACCCGTGTACGTCCCGCGAACAATGAAGCCATAACGCAAGTTGCCAACGAAATTTCGGCCATAAAGGTTGATATGTACCAATTGGGCGGTGCGTCCAAACTTGGAAATTATGTGTATGGCGATGACAATTTGTTGCATCAAATCAACGTTGGCGCGGTTGCGTCCCATTTTGGGGATTATGGCCAATATTTAATTTTGAACCGTATTGCCCCGGCAATCGGTTACGAAAACAATGTAACGTTGCGGAATATAACATTTGTAAATAAAACGGGCGTTGTCCTTTCTGTAAAGGATTTGTCAACAATCCCCGGTTCGGTTGTTTCGGTGTTCGCAACAATTGAAGATGGCGTTACGCTTAATTCCGTTTCCGCCACAACGGGCGGTAACGCATTGAGTGTTACCGACCACGGCGTTACAGATTACGGCCGCATATTTACGTTTATAATGCCGAACGGCGATGTTACAGTAACCGCAAATTAAAATGGCAAACGATGATTCGGACAATGACAATATACCCGGCAAAGATATTGGCCGGAATCCTTGCCGGGTTCCTTTCGGTATTCGTCGAAAACCTGTTGCCGTTGTTTATAACGGTAACGGTATTCGAATTGGTTGATTTCATAACCGGCGTTATCAAATCGGCCGTCGTGGCAAAGCGTACCAAACAACGGTTCGCGTTTGAATCGGTCAAGGCGTGGCGGACCATATACAAATTCGTTTTTATCTTGGTCGGTATCGTATTGGCTGAAATGTTGGACCAAACCATTGCCGCCGAAACCCGGTTGCGGTTTGCCAATTACTTTACGGCTTTTTGTTGCGGCGTGGAGTTCTGGTCGTTTTTGGAAAATGCCGCCGTTATTTCCGACCATCCGATTTTTCGATGGCTTCGGAAATATATGCGCTTTAAGGTTGAGGATCAAATAGGGATGAGTTTCGAGGCAGCCAAAAAGGAGGACGAGAAATGAGACGGGAAGACATTGACGCTATTGTTATCCATTGTTCGGCTACCAGAGCCGGGCAGGACGTGAGAGCAGCCGATATTGACAAGTGGCACAAGGAGCGGGGGTTCGCCATGATAGGCTATAATTACGTTATCGATCTGGACGGGACGGTTGAGGTTGGCCGCCCGTTGAACAGGAACGGGGCGCATTGCAATACGGCCGGATTGTCCGGCGTTGCGTACAACAAACATTCCATCGGGATTTGTTACGTTGGCGGCCTTGACCGGAACGGGAACCCGGCCGATACCCGGACGGCGGAACAAAAGTTGTCGTTGGCCAATCTTGTTTACAAGTTGATTGACGAATACCCGATTGTTGAGGTTATCGGGCATCGGGACGCAAGCCCGGATAAAAACAAGGATGGAAAGATAACGCCGAACGAATGGATAAAACAATGTCCGTGTTTTTCTGTACGCGACGAATTTCCGATGTCGGTTTGTGTGGCAAAAAACTATAACTTTGCCGTATGATTGGGATTTACAGATACACAATCCGATTTGTGCCGGGAAACAAACGCCCGAATCCATAAAGGGCAAACACCCGCCAATAAAGGAAAACATTTGGTTTGGGATAATCCCGAACATACAAAACACCATTACGAATAATGGCGATTTGCACGGCGAAACGATGAAAACGATTCTTTCGATACTGTTGTGGATATGGCAAGCCCCGCAAAACGTTGTCGGGCTTGTTTTCCGTCTGATATATGGCTGGCCTACGGCCAGATACAGGGGTGTCGATGTCGTCGTCTCGAGCAGGTTTCCGGGGGGCATATCTCTCGGCAGCACGATAGTCGTGAAACGCCCGTTTCCGGACAATTTCGATACGTTAAGACATGAATACGGCCATACCCGCCAATCGCTTTATTTGGGGCCGTTTTACCTGTTTGTCGTGGGTATTCCGTCGTTGTTGTGGGCTTGGTATTGGACGCCCGCCCGTGGCGTGTCGTATTATTCGTTTTATACTGAAAAATGGGCCGACCGATTGGGCGGCATAATCCGTAAAGAGAAATGAAAAAGTATTTGTTTTTGGCGGCTGTCGCAATCGTGGCCGCCTTGGCTTTTATATGGGCCGACCGGAAGATTGAGCGATTGACCGCCGAACGGGACCGGTACGCCGGTAATACGGCGGCGTTGTTGTCCGACATTGAGCATTACCGGCTTCGGGATTCCTTACACGCCGCCCGGGTGCAATCGCTTGAATTGACCGTAAAGGAATACGAACGATTCCGGGCCGACGATGCGGCATTGATAAAACAGTTGAAGCAACGCAACCGGGATTTGGCCGCCGTGAACAAAACCCAATCCCAAACCATCATTGATTTGCGGGCGGTTCCCAAAGATACGGTCATTGTCCGTGATTCCGTCCGGGTTCCGGCCGTGGCGGTCCATTGCGGCGACGCGTGGTTTGATTTCGACGGCATATTGACGGCCGACCAATTCACGGGTAAATTGTCCAACCGTGATTCCCTGTTGTTGGCGGAAACGGTCAAATACAAACGATTCTTGGGTTTCCTTTGGAAAACCCGGAATATTGAGGACCGGCAATTGGATGTGGTAAGCAAAAACCCGCACACGGAAATAATGGGAATCGAACACGTCGTAATCGAAAAATAATTATCTTTGTTGTGTCAAAAGGTACATTAATTGAATATTAAGGTGACGAACCGGCCCCGTTGTGAAATGTGGCCGGTTTTTTCTATCTTTGCACCAACCGACCGATTCTTATACGCAACAATAGGTTGTCGGCCTGTTAACCGTCCCGATTGGGGCGGTTTTTTTGTGCCATCCCGGATTTGGCCATTTTTAGGCGATTTGCGGGGCTTTTGCGGTCCGGGTGGCACAACTTATCATCCGCGCCGTAAAAGTGTCTTAAATCGAAGAAAAGCAAAAAATAACTTATTTTGCACGAAAGTTTGAAAAATTATCAACTTTTTTTTGGTAATTAAAAATAAATGCCTAACTTTGTACCCGGGTTGAGGAAATAACCCGACGGCCGGGGCCGGTTCCCCGAACAAACAACAACAGTTATGGCAACGTTAAAATACACCACAAAGGAAATCAACCGCAATTACAAAATCAAGGTTTCCGGGCTTTATGAGGGTTCCAAAATCAATACTTTGGTTGGTGTTTCCGGACTAATCAAGATTGTTAACGACATCGAATTAACCAACCGTCTTTTGGACCGTGCGTTTAACGATATGACGGATTGTTGCGTTTGCAAATTGCGTCGTGGCATCAAGATTTCGTTTTATGTTGCTTAATTTTCCCAATTATGAAAGAGTTGCACAACACCGTTTTCCCCGGACACGTAACCGGAAATATGTACGAATATCGGGGCGTTGGAATCTTTCAACACGGGACGCGTTACCGGATTGATTTTGCGACCGGCAATAAATGGGTTTCGTCGCTTGAATGGGCGAAACGTGTAATTGATTCAGTCTTAAAAACCAATAAATTATGAATAGGGCAAAATTTCAGTTATTGGCAACGGCCGCAATGATGATGGCGGCGGCAAGCGACAAACAGTTATTCGACACGGGGCCGTCCAAAGTTTACGTCAAGCCCATATCCAAAACGGATTTGCCATGTTGGGATGTAAACGGGGCGGTCATTTACGCAAAGGATGAAAAGACGGCAACGAAATACGCAAAAAAACGCGGTTTATGGCGGCCCGGAACGATTGTTAAACCAATTAAATAATACTATTATGGAATTTTCAATATTGATTATTGCGGCGGTCGTGGCTATTTTGGTCAATAAAAGTTATGGCAAAGAAAACAAGTAAAATGACCCGGGGCGACAAATACCGGGAAATCCTTGCATCATACGGAAAGCGGTTGGAAGATTGCAAGGTATTGGCGTTCGCTTTCGATGGCCCCGGCGGTCCCGAAATCTTCCATTACGAATTGATGTACCCGTTGCGGCCTGTTTACCATTTGTTCGACTGTTCCGGGAACGTGGCGTACATTGTCGTTCCAAACGACCCGGAAAACGAAGAAATGGCCGTACAGTTGGCCGAATCTTGCGGCGGCGAAAAGATAACCCCGAATTTGCGATAAGATGGAAACAAACATAATCATTGATGAATTGAACGCCAAAGCCGCGTTCGATTGGGAACCGGAACAAAAAGCGTATTTCGCCCAACAGGCAAAGGACGCACGGCCGGTTCAATGCGTCCGGATGCGCGACGTATTCACGCCGGACCAATTGCGTTTCCTGTTCCAAACGATGGGTTACAAGACGCACAAAAAAATGTGTTACAAGAACGCCGCCGAATTGGTCCAACGAATTGAATTGATGGCGCACGTTTACGACCCGGACGTGCCGGTTTCGCAATACGTTGAGGGCTTCGCGTATTGTTATGGCCTGTTACCCATCGAACACGCCTTTGTTAAGGTTGGCGACCTATACATTGACCCAACGTTTGAACGGGCCTTGCATCGTGATGTTCGTAACGAAATTTACGTGTCTTGCATCGAATTGGATTGCGGCACAATGTCAATGTATCAAGCGGAAACCGGGTATTACGGGGAATTATATTTGTACCATTATTTCAAGCGATACCGGCCGGAAATGGCCCAAAGAATGGCGGCCCGGAACCCGCACAACAGGCAATAAAAAACCGCACCCGGCGAACCGGGCGCGGCGGTCAAAATACCGTGTTGGGCGATACGTGGTAAAAAGACACGGCAAAGATAGGGAAAAAACGGCAAAACCGATAATTCCTTATTTCTTTTTGCTTTGCGTGGGCTTTTCCTTGTAACCGGATGCGTAAATTGCGCGGCCTTGGCGTTCGGCCTGTTCTTTGGTTGGATAGACTTTGCCGGTTTGGCCCCATTGGTAGCCGCCCGGCACACGCTTAACGGGCATAATGATTGATTTTTGGGGTTATCGTATGCAAATATACCCGGTTCGGGCCGGAATCTTGCACCCGGATTCAAGAAAAATGCACTTTTTTCGCAAAAATTAAGAAAAAAATTTTGGTTTTAAGAAAAAAGCACTATATTTGTATCCGGGTTCGATAATGAAACCCACGACCCGGGCCGGTTCCCGGTAAAGAACAAAGAAATGAATTTCGAATATTTCAAAATCGTTTGCGAAGAACTTGCAAAATCCATCGGTTGCACGTTCAAATTCAACAATTGCCCGGAATTTGGTTGGTTCGGCGGTTCCTTTGAGGTTGACGGGTTCGGCGGAATTGCCGCAATCGTCAAGTTTTACAACGGCGTTTGGTCCAATAACGATTTCGCCTTTGGTTCTCTTTCGGAAGCCCTTGCAAATGTTCCGGAACAGGTAAAGGAAATGGCCGCCACCCGTGCCGATGTTGACTTTTTCCAAAATTACGACTAATCAACCCGGCCCGGGGAAACCCGGGCCACAATTCCAAATCAATATGAAATACGGAATCCAACGCGGCATCATTGACGAAACCGGATGCCAACGGTACACAATGACGTTGGAACAGTTGCAAGCCCTGTATAAGCAATTCGAAAATTTCGTGGCTGATTGCCCGCAACAGGAATACAACGAAAACAAATCGGCAATCATTGCGGTTTATTCGCTAATCCATAAACACATCAACAACGAAATTTACAAGTGACGATTGACCCGGGAATCATCCCGGGTTTTTCGTATCTTTGTTTTGAGTTTAATTTGTTCATAGAGGAATGAAAACCCACGGTTGCGTTGTGAAATGCGGCCGTGGTTCCTTTATGCCCGATTTGGCCCATTTTGGGCGATTTGACGGCATTTCCCGGTAAAATGGACCAACGGACCATCCGGCGGCAAAAAGGCCCTTAAAACGAAAATTCGGGAAAAATAAGTGCTTGCCGGTCCGGCCCGGTCTCGGTCGGCCAAAAACGGTTTTTTAATGGCCGAAAAAGAAATTTACAAAAATTATAAACTTTTTTTTGGTAATTAGAAAATTATGCCTATATTTGCATCGGGTTGAGGAAGCAACCCAACCGACCCGGCGGGTTCCGGGAACCAAAAACAAATTGAGTTTATGAAAATCGAAATTACCTACGACGCATTCAATTTCTTTTTTGAAGCGATGGTTAACAACGCCGATTCGGATTACTTTATGAAATGTAAAGCGTTGGAATCCGACGGTTGGGAAATGATAAACAACGGATGGCCGGAAGATGGCGAAACGTTCACGGTTTATCATAAAAAAACGGATATGGGTTTATTCAAATAAACGAACGGTTATGCGATTCAAGATTGACGAAAATTTGAAACAGGTCGCGGCCGCCAAGATGGCCGACCCGGAAACTGTGGCGGTCGAACTTTTCGCCGCGTTGGTTGATGCGGGAATGATTGAGGACCCGACCGAAAATTGGGGCGAATCCGTGTTGATTGCAACCGGCCCGCAATACGTTTCCGACGTTTGCGCCGTTTTGGCCGAATACCTGTACGACGACGAATCCCATTCCATCCCGGCCGATGTGTTCGACGCGTTTTGCGCCCTTATCGTTTGGGGCGATGGCAATTGTCCGCATTGTGGCGGCGAATTGATTTATGACGGGGATGAGGGCCACGAACTGAAAGACGGGGATTATTTCACGCCGAACACATGGATAAAGGATTTTGAAATATACACATGTCGCCAATGTGGCGAAACAATCAAGATTAAAGCCTAAAAATATGATGCGAATTGAAGAAGCGATTGCCCGCGCCAAACAACAGGGCAACAAAGTATTGAAAAAGGACATTGCCGCCCGTTTGTGGCCCGATTCCACGCCGGTTGCGCAACAGGTTAACATTACGCGTTTATGCGCCGGGAAAACCCCGCGAATCAACGTTGAATGGGTTAACGTCATTTGCGAAATGACCGGATGCACGGCCGATTTTCTTTTTGGACTTTCAAACGAATAACGATATGGAAAAAATCAATCTTGTGTGGGCCGTTATTTGGTCGGTTATGGCGGCGTTGTGCCTGTTGGCAATCTTTTGGAATCCGGCGCATTTCTTCACGTTGGCAATATCCGTTTTGTTTGCCGCGATGTTTTGGCACGATTCCCGTAAAACCAAAGGGATGTAACATTAAAAAGGCGATACAATGAAAGACACAAAGACAATTGACCCGGTGTTGGCCGCATTGACCGAACCGGAACCGGAACAGGCAAAGGAAATCGCGCCCGGAATGACCGTTGAGGAAATCCGCGCCGTATATTTCAACGCCGACGCATTGAAAGAACCCGCGTACCGTGTGTTCCAACTCAATTCCGACGGACACCGGTATTATTACCGGTTCAACGAATCCGGCGAACCCGAATTTTTCCCGTCCGTCACGACGTTGTTAAAACAGGTTATGCCGACACCGGCCGCCCTGTTGGATTGGATGATTGCGAACGGCAAGGATGGCGCAACGGAAAAGCGGGATTTGGCCGCCGCATACGGAACGTTTATGCACATCCAATTCGAAACGTTGGTAATCAACCGGCGTTACGACTTTGATTCCGTCCCGGCGGTCCTGTTGGGCTATATGGAACGGGAAAACTTGCCCGAAAAGGTATTTTCCGAATGGTTGCCGAAAATCCGCAAGGATGTGTTGGCGTTCGCCCAATTCGTCCGGGATTACAACGTAAAGCCGTTGGCAATCGAAATCGGGTTGGTCCATCCCGAATACCATTACGCCGGTTGCATTGATTTGCCGTGCATAATGACCGACCCGAAAACCGGAAAACAGTTTACCGCAATCGTTGATTTCAAAAGCGGCCGGAAAGGGTTTTACGAAGAACACGAATTGCAATTGCATTTGTACCGGGAAATGTGGAACGTCAATTACCCGGAAATCCCGGTTGCCCGCGTGTTCAACTTTTCGCCCAAGGATTGGCGGACGAAACCCACGTACAATTTGAAAGACCAAACCGATTCCGTTAACGCGAAGAAATTGCCGTACCTGTTGGCCCTTGCATCCATTGAGGACGAAAAGCGGGATAACACGTTGACGATTGTACGCGGCGTTTTGGACCTTGACAACGGAAAGATTGCCGACAATATCTTGACATTATCGTTGGCCGACCTTATCAAGACGAAAGCGGCCGAAAAGGACGCACCCGAACAGGCGGCGAAAGCACCGGAAACGACGGATGCGCCGGAACCCGCCAAAAAAGGCCGTAAACGGGCCGTAAAAGCGACGAAAGAACCCGAACCGATAAATTCCCCGTCCGAACAGAAAAAGCCCGTTAAAACGGAAATTGACGAAAAATTACCGTGGGAACAGGAACACGAACCGGCCAAGCCCGCCGGACCGACGCCGGAACAGGCGGCAAAGGATAATTTGTTAAACGACGAAATCGAATTGTAAGATGAGCGGAAGAATATACAGAGATGAACAACCGGCGACCGACATTTTGGGATTGCCCGAAATTGGCCGATTGCATATTGGTATGAAAAACGAACGCGGGTTGCCGCAATCCATTGATTGGTTCCGGCCAACCGGGAAATATGCGGAATTGTTTGCAAAGGCGTTCGGGGAACGACCGAACACAATTCAAGTTGTTTTCCCGTCGGACAATGCCGAAATATCGTGCAATGAACGTTTCGTTTACCGTGACGATAAGGGCGCGTTGGTTGCCCGTGGCGATGGCCGGATTTTCGAAATATGGGATGGCAAGAAATATGCGCCGTATTCCGTCGAAAATTACCCGGATATTTGGGACCAAATCATACGTAACAATCCCACGAAACGCGGCGCGGATAATTGGAACGTCGAATTGACATTACGGTTTATTGTTCCGGCGATTCGTGGCGTTGTTGGCGTTTGGGTTTTGAATACCAAGGGCCGTGCGTCAAGCGTCAAAAACTTGCGGGATTCGTTCGATTCAGTACAGGCAATGCGCGGGACCGTCACAACGTCCGTTTTTGATTTGTCGGTACATTTCCACAAATCAAACAAGCCAAACCAAAATTCCCGTTATCCCGTATTGGAATTGGTGTGCAATGATAATCGTATTGGCGAAATCCGGGAATTACTGAAACCCGAAAATTCCACAAAAAATTTGCTTTTACCGGGATAATTCGTACATTTGTTGCGAACGGTTGTTGGCCCCAACCGAATAGAAATTTAATGCCCTGTAAAGTAATTCCCGGGGGGCCAATCCGGGGACGAAATACGGGGCGTTTTTTTTGACAATGGAATTTAGAACGATACCCGGTTATGGCGGATTGTATGAAGCATCCGACGACGGGCGAATTTATGGATTGAAATGTCGGCGACCATTAAAACCACAAATTAAAAACGGATATGAAACCGTTACGTTGTGCAAGGATGGGAAAAAGCGATATTTTCGCGTTCATCGGTTAATCGCATTGGCGTTCATTCCGAACCCTTATGAATTGCCCGAAATAGACCATATCAACGGAAATTCCCGGGATAATAGAGTTTGCAATTTGTGTTGGGCGTCAAGGCGTACAAACCAAAACAACCCGATAACCCGTGCGCGGTTGTCGAAATCATTAACAGGTCGGAAAATAACGTGGGAAATAAAAACACCAAACGGCCCCGGAAAACCTGTTGATTGTTTCAAAAATGGAGTATTTGTCCGTCGGTTCAAAAACGCGATGGATGCGGAACGGATTACAGGTATAGCCAATTCGAAGATTTACGAAGCGTTGAAAGGTAAACGGAAAACGGCGGGCGGTTATAAATGGAAATATGCGTTATGACATACCAATTTGATACAGATATTGCCGCCCTGTATGGCGTGGACGAATCCATAATGATTGCCAATTTGCAATTTTGGATTCGGAAGAATGAAGCGAACGGCAAACATTTTCACGACGGCCGTTTTTGGACATATAACAGTATTGAAGCGTTTACGAAATTGTTTCCGTTTTGGACCGCCCGGCAAATCCGGCGCATCCTCAAATCATTGGAAGAAAAAGGCGTTATCGTGACGGGTAATTATAACACGTCCGCATACGACCGTACAACGTGGTACGCTTTCGGCGATTCGTTCTTACAAAACGGTCAAAAGCATTTTACCGAATCGTCAAATGGTAACGACAAATCGGGCAAATCCGTTATAAATAACGTAACAGATATTAAACCCGATGAAAAACCAAATAAAGCCGCCGATGGCGGTTTGTTCCCGACCGAACCGGCATTTGAAACGGTTACAGTTACCCGGCCGCGCCGGACCGCAGAACCGGCCGCGTGTCTGTTTGAAAATTCCCGGTTCGCCGAATACAACGCGTTTGCCGCCGAATTTACGGCCCCGGAATTTGCCGATGTGGATATGGTCTATTATTACCACGCCGTCGCGGATTGGTCCGCGCAAAAGGGCAAGAAAATGAAAGATTGGATTGCAACGGCGCGGAATTTCATTCGGGGCGATATGGAAAAGGGCAAGTTGCACCGGAAAAACGGAACCGGCCCGGGATTGTCCCCGGATGCAATCAAATATTTGCAAGATATGGCCGATTAAGCGATGGAACAGAACAACAACCAAATTGCCGTCCGGCCGATACAGAAAACGGCCGTTATGATACGCCGGGAAATGGTCAAGATTCCCGCCGTTATGGGCGCGTTGGGTCCTGTTGAAAAGGCCGTGTTTCTTGCGTCCACGGCAAAAACCATTGCCGAATACGACGCACCCGAACTTTCCGCCGAATTGGCCGTGGCCTTGAAATGGATTTGCAAAGATGTTGGGTACAGGTCCCCGGATGAAAGCGACCGCCAATATTTAGTTATACGGACCGCCGAAATACTGAAACGGTATTACGCCGGGCTGTCGTTAAAGGATTTCCGGATGGCTTTTGAAATGTCGTTGACCGGCGAATTGGATGATTTCTTGCCGCGTGGGCGCGATGGCCAACCCGACCGGAACCATTACCAACAATTCAACGCCGAATACGTGTGCAAGATTCTAAACGCCTACAAAGGACGCCGGGCGTGGGTATTGAAGAAAGCAAACGAAGCGGTCCCGAAAGAGGAACCCAAACGCGACCCGGCCAAAGATAGGTATTACAGGAACGAAACCCGCCGTAATTGCATCAAGGCGTTCGAATCGTTCAAGGAAACCGGCCGTTTGCCCGAAATGTCGCCAATTGCTGAAATGTTATGTTATGACACGTTGGCCGCCGCCGGGCTTGCCAAAAAGGTCGAAATAACATTGGCCGACCAAAAGGAAATATTGCAACGTACAATTAACGATTACGCCCGGCGTGGTTATATTGGTTCGGTTCGCCGATTGCAAAGGACCGGAACCGACGACCCGGAATTGGAATATGATTCATTCGTTTTGGCGCGGCATAAGGCATTGGCGGCAACATTTAGTCAGATGGTAGAACGGAAAATAAATATTTATGATTTTATCCAAATTGGTAATATGGTGTAAGAGGTAGCAACAACGGGTGGTAATCCGAAGCAAGCGGGCCGCGCTGGTGGTGTGGGTTCGAATCCCACTATTACCGATTTCTAAAAAAAATGAACATGAACAAATATCCTTATCGTTGGACATTAAAAGATGTTAAATTTACAAAAGACAAAGGGAAAGTCTTTTCTTGTTTTGCTTGTGGTGGTGGTTCGACTATGGGTTATAAATTAGCCGGTTATGATGTTATCGGTTGCAATGAGATTGACCCAAGGATGATGAAATTATATGTCGCAAATCATCATCCAAAATATAGTTATTGCGAGGATATAAGAACATTTAATAAAAGAAAGGATTTGCCAAAAGAACTTTACCAATTAGACATTTTGGATGGTTCGCCACCTTGTTCGTCTTTTTCAATGACGGGTGTTCGTGAAGATGGTTGGGGAAAAGAAAAGAAATTTAGGGAAGGACAAACGGAACAAGTGTTAGACACGTTATTTTTTGATTTTATCGACCTTGCCAAAGAATTACAACCCAAAGTTGTAATTGCTGAAAATGTTAAAGGTTTGATGTTGGGTAATGCCATTAAATATGTTCAGAGGATTTACCGGGAATTTGAAAAAGCGGGCTATACATTGTGCCATACACTTTTGGATGCATCAAAAATGGGTGTTCCCCAAAAGCGTGAAAGAGTTTTTTTTACAGCGATAAGAAATGATTTATTGAGTAAAATTCCGGTTAAAGAAACTTTATTTGAAATCGTCCCGAAAATCAATTTGCAATTTAATGAAGCCCCGATTTATTTTCGTGAATTTTATATGCCTGGTGTTGATGATAGACCATGCGGTTATGGTCAGATGTATCAATATTGGTTAAAAAGGAAATCGGGGGATAAAAGTTTTCGGGATATTACACAAAGGGAATTTGGGGGTGGGAAATGTTTTTCAAATAGGATAATATCATTGGATGATGTTTGTTGTACTTTTACGGCACAAGCTGATATTTATTTATATGATGAATATCGAAAACCGAATAAAATTGAATCTTGTTGTATTTGCACATTTCCACAAGATTATGATTTTTGTGATGAACCATATTATTATGTCGGTGGAATGTCTGTACCGCCTGTAATGATGGCGCAAGTTGCTTCAAGAATTTGGAAACAATGGTTAAGTAAAATTGAATAATGGAACAGAAAATTAAAATCAATTGCGTTATTGGCATTGACCCGGGCGCGGGCGGCGGAATCGCCGTGTTTGTTCCCGGCCAAAGTGTCAAGGCGTTGAAGATGCCGAAAGACATTACCGAATTGCGGGATTTCTTCACGTATTACAAAGACAATTTCAAACCGATTGTCTTTTTGGAAAAATTGTCGGTCCGCCCGGACGACGTGGTTGTACAGGGCGACCGGGCCGCAATGGGAAAATTGTACCGGGTGCAAAAGATGATGGCGAATTTCGAACATTTGAAAGCCCTAATCGAAACGTCCGGGATTCCGTATGTATTGGTTCATCCTCTTTCGTGGCAAACCAAATTGAAATTGCGGGTTCGTGGCGTTCACGAAGAAAAGGCCGACCGGAAACGCCGGTACAGGGAAACGGCCGCGCAATTGTACCCGGGCGTCAATGTGACGTTGTGGAACGCGGACGCCCTGTTGTTGTTGCATTTCGGCCGTTGGGCGTTGGTCAATGAACCGAAATGGGTAAAGGCGAATTTGCCGGAAAGGGAATACCAAAAGTTGTTTTAATATGCGACACGTTATTATTCAAATCAATGTTCAATATTCGGATGGAAAACCCGCCAAATTGGAAGAAATGGACGCCAAAGAATTAAAACAATTGCGTTTTCGTTTGTTAGTTGAAGCGGGGAAAATCAAACAACGCGTTTTTGATTTGACCGGCGAAGAATTACAATAATATGCCGACCAAGATATTTACGACCATAACCGGGTTATGCCCGTTTGGAAAGAAAATAATGATTGATTCCACGGGTTGCCGTTCGTGTGAACACTTTTACAGGATGGGAACGGCGACGTTCTTCTGGTGCTGCCATCCAATCGAGGAAGCCCCGGAAATGACGCAACCCAAGAGGAAAAGGGGACGCCCGCCCGGAAAGGCCAAAAAGAAGCCCGTAAAACGCAAAACGAAAACGAAATGATAAATCACTCATGGAAGAAAAGAAATGCGGAAATACGGGAAATTTTGAAAAAATAACCGAGTGCGTCCATTTGCGCCACGGTGTCTGCCGTTATAGGCTGGGAGGGTGCGAGCGGTGCGCTTTAAGGAAAACGAAAGAAGATATTTTGAGATATGGTACAGGACGAAATTAAATTGCCGGAGGTGTCCAGCGTCGAGGGGATGACCGCCGAGGACATGAAATTATATATAGCTTATGTAGCCACGTTGCGGCACAATCAAAACCGCTGGTTCCGGCTGCGCAACTTTGAGGCTTTGCGGATCTCGCAGGAAATGGAGCGGAAACTTGACGAGTTCAACGGGGCGATGCTCGACCCGCAGCCGAAATTGTTTTAATCATGGAACAGGATGAAAGAACCGTTTGCGTTTTGGCTGTTGAAAAATTCGGCCCGGAATCGCAAATCAATATGGCGCTCGAAGAATGTGCCGAATTAATTGAAGCTTTATGTAAATTTCGCCGGGAACGTGTAGGGACTTTGGACGTTATAACGGAGATTGCCGACGTGCAGATAATGTGCGAGCAACTTGCATACATGTTCGGCGAACAAACCGTGGAAGATGAACGGAAACGTAAAATTGAACGGTTACGGAAAAGATTGACGAAATATGAAGGAGGAAACGGGAAATAAAGTCAAGGCGAGAATCCGAAAGCCCGCCGATGGCGGGATCGCTTATATAGAAATCCAGAGGGCGAAATATAAGCATTGGCATATAATAGGGTTTCATTTCGAAAGCGATCAGGCGTTCAAGCGTGCCTTGGCGGATGGGTCGCTTGTCTGGTTGCCGAAAATTATAGAGCCGCCAACACTTTTTTCGAAAAATTATTAACTTTTTTTTGGATATTTAAAAATTATCCTTACCTTTGTAATCGAAAGGGGGAGCAACCCCAACCGACCAAGCGGGTTCTTGGAAACAAAAAAAGTTAATAAAATGAAAACGAATGTTCTTGCAATTAGGGTTGACGCCAATGTTTACACTCGCCACAATGACGATGCCGAAATGGCTGGTTTGATTGTAGCCATGATCTCGAACCTTGTGAAATTAAGAAAAGAGTTCGCCTCGGAGTGTGTGGGACTTATTAACCATTACAATTTTGTGGAGATTCCGAACGTGACTTTTTACACGAAGATACTCAAGAGTTTGTGCGGGTTTTTAGGAGTGGAGGAAAGTTATATAACGGGGCTTCTTGAGGTTTGTTACCTTCCGGTTGCGGAATAAATTACATAATGGCCAATACGGGGTCGGGCAACCGACCCCACAAAATAAGAGAAAGGACAATGGCAACGTATAAAGAGATCACACCGGACAAAGGCTGGGAAATGAAGGTATATGCCCGTGACAATGGGGCCGAATATGTCTTGACATCAGCGAGGATGCACGATGCGTATTCCGATTATTTGGGTCGATATAATAATATCCCTACGGCAGCATGGTATCGTAGGCATGCACAATTCGAAAGGATAGATAAATAAAGCGTGATATGAGGCGTTTATTTTTCATAGTTGACGAAGATGGAATTATAGTTTCGAATGTTTATAAATCGAAGGCGAATTTAATCCATGACTATTCCGTTGAATCCGACGAGACTGTTGTCGAGTTGAATTATGAAGATATGGTTACCGATAAGCAAAAAGAGAGTCCGCCGCAACTGTTTTTCAAAAACCGACCAAGCGGGTTCTTGGAAATTTAAAAAGTTAAGACAATGAAAACCAAAAAACAAATCTGGATGGAACGGCAAACCGATTCCGTTACAGGTCCACCACATTAACGGGATAAATACGGATAACCGTTTGGAAAACTTGCAAATCCTTTGTCCGAATTGCCACGCACAAACGGAAACATACGCCGGAAATAACAGTAAAAAATAATGGCCCTTTGGCGAAATTGGGATACGCGCAAAACTCAAAATTTTGTACCTTAACGGTGTGCCGGTTCGATTCCGGCAAGGGCCACAAAAAACGCTCTCCAAATCTGAACACGTGGAACAATTCAGACGTAATGCTAGGATGCGGCCGGGTTCGATTCCCGGGGGGGCACGAAAACCGACCGGGCGGATTCCCGGGATGTTAAACCAATAAACAGGCGATACGATTATGTACATTAAAAGATTGGAATTACTGAATTTCCAAGTTATCGAACAGTTTTCCGCCGACTTTGACGGAACGGTTTATTTCGTGACCGGCGACAACGAATTGGGTAAATCCACGTTGTTAAAAGCAATCGGCGCATTGTTGACCGGCCAACGCGACGACGTGTTGCGCAACGGCGCATCCAAGGGTTTTGCCAAAATGGTCGTGGGCGACGACGGCGAAGAATACGACGTACAATTGTCGTTCACGGAAGCGAACCCACGCGGAACGCTTACCATCAAGCAAAAGACAACCGGAATGGCGACCAACAACGTTTCGATGTTGCAACGCATTTTCGGGTATCAAGATTTCGACGCCGTGGAATTTTCCCGTTGGTCCGAAACCGCCGACGGCCGCCGCAAACAAATTGCCGTGGTTAAGGCCTTGCTCCCGGAAAATGTCAGAGAGAGAATCGAGGCCATAGATGCGGAGGTAGCAGAACTGAAAGCAGAGCGTACGGGGGTCAATCGTGACGTGAAGACTTACGCCGGATTTGTCCAGACAATCGAGAACCAGCTACGTCCGGGCGATGTCGATAAATACGCGGCCCCGGTTGATGTTAGCGGCTTAATGGAGCGGCAAAGCAAGAATATCAAGCTAATAGAGAAGGCCAAGACGGTGCGTTCGATGATGGCGCAACGGAAAGAGCAATTAGCCGCCATTCCGGGACGGGAGAAAACTATCCGGGAAGAGACGGAGAGGGCGAAAGCCAATCTTGCATCGGAGGTAGAGACCGCCCGTAAAGCCTATGAGGCGGCGAAGAAATATGCCGAGGAACAAATGGCAGACCTTGACAAAAAAATGGCCGAGGATTTGGAGAAATTGCAGGTCGAGAAAGCCGATTACGAGGACAGGATCAAGAACGCCGCCGGATGGCTGGAACAATATGAGGCGAGCGGCGTTGAGAAAGCGGATATTTCGGGACTTTTGGCCGAGGCCGAGGAACATAATAAGCGCCACGCTTTAGTGCGGGAATACGGCGAGAAAATGGCCGAATATCAGAAGATAGCCGCCAAGTCTGCCGAAATGGATAGCCGTATCGAGAATCTGGCTATCGAAAAGGCTGATTGCATCCGAAAGTCGAAATTACCTGTTGAGGGTCTGACATTCACGGACGAGGGTCTGGAGTTGAACGGCATCCCGTTTGTCCCCGGCAAAGTCAGTGATTCGCAGACAATGGAGATAGCGGCGAAATTGGTTATAGCATCCAATCCGACCGTCAAGGTGTTCCGAATTGCCAGAGGGGAATCGCTCGGGGCGAAGCGTCTGCAAACGATTGTGGATATTGCCCGTAAGAACGGCTTCCAAGGCTTTATCGAGCAAGTCCAGAGAGGACAGGAGGAAATGCGTGTCGAGGAATATACGGAGGCGTGATGCGTGAATTATTACACAAATTGATAGCGGTTAACCGGGCTAATAATATAGCCCGGAAAGCCGCCAGTAAGTATGACGAAGTCGTAGGGGCTTGCGCCATGGTGTCAGAGGCTCATCGGGGGTTGTCTTTCAACGTCCACAAGATCACGCCTTTTAATTGGCCGAGGGTCGAGCAGATTGACAAGCCGAAAGTCGTGGTTTTGTCCGAGGGCGTTAATTTCGTGACGATCAAGGACGGAAAAATTTACAAGTTGGACGTGTTATGAAAAAAGAGACGCTAAAGAAGATAAGCAAGTGTAAGGCGTTGCAAGGGATGACGGTCGAGGGCGTTATTAAGTCTGACCGTTTCCGTGATAATCTGGCCGCTTATCTGACCGCACAAAGAGAGGATCGGAAGGCGATTCGTTCCAGCTATGCGGCCATGAGGAAAGCCGGGGGCGTAAAGGGCTACAAATTGCCAGCCCACGTTATAGACAAGTTTATGGATTGCTCGGTCGAGGAGTTCGTAAACGAATATCTTAAAGTTTTGTCGAAGATGTCTCCCCGACCAATGAGGGAACGGCAATATATTGGCCAGCTCGGTCAACAGGCGTACAACTTGACCGTGGCCCAAATGGTTGTTGAGGAATACCCGGAATTGGAATCCGTGTTGATTCCAAAAGCAAAAGCGAATTAACGATGGATTGGACGAAATTTAAGGCAATAGCCACATTATTGATTCTTTGTTCCGAAGAAATTTGCGATTATATTGAAGGGAACGAAAACGTAATTAGTAATACTACTTATATTGACCGAATAGATGATGCGATGGCGGGGGCGCAAATGTTAATTGATAAATTGAAAGAGGATGGCGAAAATTAGCGAATCCGGCATTATCGGGACGGATGGGAAATTACGGTTGCCGATGGACCGGTTAAACGCGTTTTTCGTCAAGCATAAAGGCGAGCGGGTGGTTGTCAAGTTCGAGGCCGCCGAACCCGGTTCAAGCGAATTGCAGTTGGCGTATTATTACAATTACATTGTTCCGACTATTTCCGCCGCATTATATGAACAGGGAACCCGGATGCGTGAACGCGCCGTGGACAAATGGTTGGTTGAACAATACCCGGGCGAAAAGGATGAACGGATTTTGGGATTTGGGGATGATGTCAAGGAAGCCCGGCAAATGGACAAACGCCAAATGTTTGATTTCTTGGATTGGTTGAAACAGTTTGCCGCCGAAAACCTGTACGTTTACATTGAGGACCCGCGAACACTTTAACAATTACCGATATGCGAAAGATTAACGAAAACAATTACGTGAATTATACCATTGCCGGTTCCGGATGGTCGTTTACCGTCCACAACTTTGCCGACGCGAAACGCGAATGGGCCGGTATGAAATTCGGGACGTTGTACGGGAACAAACCCGACGGAACCCGGGCGATTCTTGATGCCAAGTAACACACAAAAGGCGATACGACATTATGACGATTAACGACGTATTATTTTTCGATACCGAAACGACCGGTATTCCGGACCGCGCCGCCAAATGGGACGTTGACTTTATGGAATACCCGCACGTCGTGCAAATGGCGTGGATTCACGGTTGCAAGGTAGAAAACCACATTATCCGGCCGGATGGTTGGACCATTCCGGACGAAACCGTGGAAATCCACGGCATAACGACCGAATACGCGATGGAACACGGCGAACCGTTCGCCGCCGTCGTGGATATGTTCGTACAGGATTGCCACGACGCCGGGTTGATTTGCGGCCACAACATCCATTTCGATACCGGCATTGTGAAAGCAAACATCTTGCGCGACCTTGGCCGGGAATATTACGACGCCAACGACGTCGAAACGGCGTTGTATAAGGGCAAGCGAATTGACACGATGCGTTCGACAATGAAATGGGTTGATGCCCGCACAAGTTGGGGAAAACTGAAATTCCCGAATCTTGGCGAACTGTACGCCCGTTGTTTCCCGGGCGAAACGTTCCACGCACACGACGCGTTGGACGACACAAAGGCGGTTGCCCGTTGTTTGCCCGTAATCCTTGAATTGGGATTGGTCGAATTAAAGGTTAAGGAATACCCGGAAGAAACGGCCGAACAGGCCAAACCGACGGATTCCGCCGCCAAGATTGCGGCCGATTCGGCAAAGAAATTCGGCGCGTCCCCGAAAACGGCCGGAAATGGCCCTATTTTGGACGCAAACGAAAAAGATGATAAATTACCCGTCCAAGCGGCGAAAGCCCCGCAAATCGAAAATTTGAAGAAAATAACGGATGCGGCGGCCGAACTGTTGGACCAAAACGATTTTTAACAATGGACGTAAAGATTAAAGAATTTGAGAAAGCCGCAATTGGGGCGGTTGCGACATTGCGCGAACAATTAGGCGCAAAACGTGTCAACGTTGAAATACACGTTGACAATTACGAAAGCGGTTGCAAAACCGACATAACGTTTTTTACATCAATTCCGGCGGATGCGTAACGCGTTCCCGGATGCGGCCCGGCTTGCAAAGGCGATTAAAACCCCGATATTATGCCAAAGACAATTGAATTTCACAACACGCCCCAATTCACGCGTGAATTTGTCAACAATTGGTTGACGCACACCAAGAAACACAACCATTCGGAAACGCACGTTGCCGTTTTGGAAGATGTTTTGCAACTGATTGATGTTGCGTTGTCAGTTTTAGCACCCGGACCGGCGGAACCGGATAATACGGAACAATCCTAATACAAAAAGCGATATGGAAAAAGAATTACAGACCATCCCGACCGAAAAGGACTTTAATTTGTCCAAGGTCAAGTTGTTGCCGAAAGGCGGAATCCAAGCGGAATACCAAGTAACGCAAATCGTTGACGGCGAAACGTCGTTGATTGACCGGAACGAAACGTGTACCCGCGACGTACACCCGGATTTGTTGGGTATGTTCACGGACTTGCGTTCAATCGTGGGCCGCGTGTTCAACATTACGTCGTTTCTTACTTTGTTGGAATCCGACGAAATGAAAATGCCCGAATCCAAAAAGATGTTGGCCCGCAATTTCGCCGACGAACTGTTGCAAAAAATTGAGGTTCGCGGCATTTCTTGGTCCGGGACCGGCGACAAATCCGGCGTCGTCATTACCGCCGTTTACGAAACGGCAAACGGGTTGAAAACTTGCATCAATACCCCGCGAATCATCCTTGCCACAATTTCGTTCGGGTTCGAAGAAGAACTTGAAACCATTGTGGAATCCATTAAAAAAGAGGTTTACGCGTATTTGTTCAAGGGCAAACAGGCGCAAATGTCTTTGTTCGGCGACAACGGCGCGGCCGACGATGAACCGGACCCGTTGGATAACCCCGATGATATGCCCGGCGAATAATGGAACCGTTCTTGATTGATACCCGCGAACAATACGACCTTTGCAAAGCGCACGGAATCGAACCGTTGGTTGACCGGCGTTTTACAATGGAAATCCGTTTGCGGGTTTCAATCCAACGGGAATTGTTCGGGACCGGCCACACCCCGGCGGAAAACGAAAGGTTTTACCGGTTTTGTTGGGACCATTACCCGCACATTTGCGCGGAAACGATGCGCCCGTTGCGTCAATATTCGGCAACGTATATTTCCCACATCTTGACGCGTGGCGCACACCCGGAAATGGCCCACGACCCGCGAAACGTCAACATCCTTTCGTTCGAAATGCACAACCGTTGGGAAAATGGCGACCGGCGCAATATGAGAATATACCGGGCAAACCTGTTAATTGTTGAACAACTGAAAAAGGAATATGGAACCCGTAAATTTTGAAGCCGCAAACGTGGTTTTCGGCGCGAACCAACCCGAATACAAACCGTTACCGGCCGAATACCGGGGCGGCAAATCCGGCGAAATCTTGACGTGTTGGGAATTGTCCCCGGACGAACTGAAACGCGTACAGGAAACCGGCAAAATTTGGTTGGGCGTCTTGACGTTCGGGCAACCGTTGCAACCCGTGTTCGTGGCCGTTGACAAACCGGAACCATACGACGCGGAAGAATGAAAGATTACAACGAATTGGTCCGGCGGTCAATCCGGAAAGACTTTGCCAAAGCGAATTTCAAACGGAACGGCCGCGCACCAAAGACGCCGCACCCGAAACACACCCGGCGCGTTGTTGACTTGAACGACGCAAGCGCATACAAGCAATTCCGGCGTTATATCGTCGGCCGGTTGGTCCGGATTGTCGAAAGCGGCTACAACGGCGGGTATTGGGTCGAATTTGTCCGGGATGCGGACCGGGACGCCCTAAACGCGGCGGCCGGTTGGTCAAAGGACAAACGCCGGTTCCTGTTGGATGGCGTAAAATTCGATGATTGAAAATTATTGTTAAATTTGGCGAAACAGTTTACAAAATGAACAAAGTATTTTTGAAAGGGAACGTCGGGCAAGACCCAAGGATCACGACGTTCAAGGATGGAGGCAAGGTGGCGCAATTCACGTTGGCCACGACCGAGAGAGGATTCAAGACCAAGGACGGAAGGGAAATTCCCGACGAAACACAATGGCACAATATCGTCGTCAAGCGCACGGGGCTTGCCGGGGTCTGCGAACAGTACGTCAAGAAGGGCACGCCGCTTCTGGTCGAGGGCAAAATCCAGACGAGAAGTTATCAAGACAACGCCGGACAAACCCGGTACGTTACCGAAATCGTTGTTGAGGAAATGGAATTGTTGGGCGCGAAGAAACCCGAACAGGCCTCGGCCCCGGAACCCGAATACAGGCCGACCGGCGATTACCAACCGATGGCAAACGACGATATGCCGTATTAACCGAACCATTATGCAAATTGACCGCAAAGATTACAACCCGGACCAACACGACGTTTTCAAGGCGTTGTCGGTCAAACAACCATACGCGGATTTGTTAACCCGTGTTGTGTTCCGGGATGAATCCGGCGAATACCACGCCGCAAAAACAATTGAGGTCCGCACCCGGAACACCAATTACCGGGGCGACCTGTTGGTTTGTTCGTCGGCCAAACCCGTGGACCCGTGGGGCCGATACCCGGCGGGCGTCACTTGCGGTTTCGTTGAACTGTACGACGTTAAACCAATCGAAGATTTCACGCCGGAAGATTGGGCCGCAACGTGTATTCCGGAACAGAACAGGCCGCGCAAGGGTTACGGATGGATGATGCGCAACCCGCGCCGCGTCGTGGAAATGCCGATACGCGGACAATTGGGCGTGTATAACCTTATCGTGCCGAAAGGCGACATAACAGAATACCCGCGTGAAATGGCCTTGGGGCCGGACGGATGGGATATGTTGAACAAGCGAATTAAAAGAAACGCAAAATGACAATCAAAACCACGTTATTGCCTGTTGAAAAGGCCCGGTTCGTACAGGACCATTGCGGCGAATACGATTGCCAATTGGCCGAAATTGCCGTGGCCGGGAAAGACAAAGCGAAAGTTACCGTTACCGGCGAAGATGAAAACGTACAAAAGTTGTTTAACGAAATCGGCGAATGATGGAAAAACAATATTGGCAAACCAAATTAACGGCCTTTGATGCCGAATTGTGTAAAATGGTCGAATCGTTGACCGGTAAACCGTGCGAACCAAAGAATGGCGGAACCCATTATTTTTTCAAAGCGGATTACGAAAAGCACAACGACCCGCAATATATTTTGGCCATTTGGGACGCAATAGAGGGCCGGACGGGAAAACGTCTTATTTCCATTAAGGACGACGCCGACCGCCACGCCCTGTTCGTCCGTGTCAAGTTTTACAACGACGGTTGCCCGGACGCCGCGTTTATCCCTAAAATCGAACAATGATGTACAGGCGCAAGGAAAACCGAACAATCGTTATGTCGGAATCGTATTGGGCCAACACCCAATTGTCAATCGCCCGTCATACCGGGAAAATCGGGATGGACGGTTGTATGTACGTAATCGTTGACAAACGCGGCCACGACATTTTCGAATGTTCACGCGAAGCCGAAAAGGCCGGGCGCGAAAAGGCCATTGAACCCGGGGAACCGGCGGATTTGTGCCGCGTGGAATTTGTGCCGATTTACCGGAAATTGGGCCGGGAACAATTCTTGCGATTCCTTGAAGAAAACCCCGACATTAACACGGCCAAGGCCGCACGGGAACGTTTGAAGATATGGCAACAGAAAACAAACCATTGAACGAACTAAAATGCGGCGATTGTTTGCATTTCGTGTTGTCGGGTTGGTGGGACCCGCAACGCGTGTGCGAAATAGGCGGATTCCCCGTTGACAAAGACGGCCCCGCGTGTATTTCAGTAAACCCGAAACCCCGGACGCATTGACGCCCGGGATTCGTCGTATTTTGAAAATTAACTAACTTTGCAAAAACCCCGGAATTATGGAACAGACCGAACCCAAAAAGAAAGGACGCAAACCACAATGGACCGATACCAAAGTGGATATTATGTGCAAGGCGATTGCCAACGGCAAATCGTACAAAGATGCATACACGGCGGCCCGTGTTTCCCATACGGCGTTTTATTCCCATCTTAACAACGACGCGGAATTTATTGAAAAGATTAAAAAGGCCGAACAGACATACCAAGATTGGTACGATTCCCAATTGGTCGTTGATTCCAAACGTTCGTTGTTGGAACTGATACGCGGGTACGAATGGGATGAAACCACAACGGAAACGTCCCCGGGGAAAGATGGCAAAGGAGTGGTCATGAAAACCAAGGTTGTACACAAAAAGGCCGCGCCGAATCCAACGGCGATTATCTTTGCGTTGTGCAACCGCGCCCCGGGCGAATGGTCCAATAAGCACATCCAAGAGTTAACCGGCAAGATTGAAACGGAAACAAAACCGGGCCTTACCTTGGCCAACGTCCCGGATAACCTGTTGGCGCAAGTTATTGACGCGATAAACGGGAAATAATATGCCATTTCGGGGAGAATCACGGCGCAAGCGGTCCAAAGCCGGGCGCGAATTGGATGAATTATACCGACAACACAAAATCGGTTGGGCGTATTACAATAAGATTTGGGATAAACCAAAATATGGGAATGGGTTTAATATGGCGGGATTCAGTAAGACGGACGGACCGGCCGACCCGAACGAAGATGTTATTATTATCCATTTGGGCCGGTCGTTGACCGACGAACAGTTTGAACGGGTACAACAATCCGTTATTGCGTTTATGAACGCACGATGGCCGGATGTTGCGCACATTGGGATTGACAATTGATTGGCCGGAATAATTAACACGGGTTTATGTTTATGTTACGGCCCGGCGGCGATGAAACCCGGCCCGTCGCCAAAGGGCCATTTTTCACGAATGGACGTTGATACGATGCAAATAACCCGGGCGTTATCGGAACACCCGGAATTGTTCTTACAAGAGGGCGCACGGCGTAACCTGTTGTGGTTCGCCCAATATATGGATGCGAACTTTCAACCAACGCCGTTCCATAAAGCGTATTACCGGGTATTGGATTTGTTCGCCAAACGCCGGATTAAAAAACTAATCATACAGGCCCCGCCGCAACACGGCAAATCGCAAGGTTCAAGCCGGTTTTTACCGGCCGATATGTTGGGATTGTACCCGGATATTCGGATTTGCATTTGTTCGTATGCGGCCACGATTGCAAAGGATTTCAACCGGGACGTCCAACGGTTGATTGATTCGGAAAGTTACCGGGCCGTTTTCCCGGAAACCGTGTTGAACGGGTCGAACGTCGTAACGGTTGCCAACAATTACTTGCGCAATTCGGATGTGTTCGAAATCGTGAATCATACCGGTTCGTTGCGCGTCGTGGGCCGTGGCGGTTCGTTGACGTCAAAGACGGTTGACGTTATGATTTACGATGATTTGTATAAGGATTCGTCCGAAGCGAATAGCCCGATAATCCGGGCGGCCGCGTGGGATTGGTTTACAAAGGTTGCACAAACCCGTTTGCACAACGATTCCCAACAACTTATCGTGTTTACGCGATGGCATCCCGACGACATTATTGGCAAAATCATTGATTCGGAAAAGGTCGTATTCGTCGAATCGTGGGCGGACCTTGAAAACATCCCGGCCGGGGCGTGGGTATTGGTCAATTTCGAAGCAATCAAAACAGGGCAACCAACGGAAATTGACGAACGCGAAGCCGGGCAACCGTTGTGGGCGCAACGCCATTCGTTGGAACGACTGTTGGCGCAAAAACAATTGGACCCGTTGGGTTTCCAATGCCTGTACCAAGGGAACCCGGGCGACGCCACGGCGTTTTTGTACCAACCGTTCAAAACGTGGGTCGAAAAAAAGGATTGGGGCCAATATATCCGTTCGGGTTGTTACGTGGATGTTGCCGACCAAGGCGACGACTTTTTGTTTGCCGCGTCTTATGACATTTACAAATCGGAAAACCAAATTTGGAATGAGAACAAACGCCGGTACGAACCGTTGTTGTTTGCCCTTATAACCGACATTGAATTTACCGACGAACCAACGGATGTTACAACCGTAACCGTTCCCCGGTTGATAAACAATAATGGCGTTCAAAAAGCGTGGATTGAATCGAACAACGGCGGGTCCCAATTCGAAAAGAACGTGAAAAAAAAGGTTCGGGCGTTGACCGTTCCGTTTTACCAAGGCGAAAACAAAGAATCCCGGATTGTCACGAACGCCCCGTTTGTCAATCAACATATCGTGTTCCCGTTCGGATGGGAAACCCGGTACAAGAAATTCCACGACCATATCGTTGGATTCTTGCGCAAGTTTGACGCGAACGAACACGACGACGACGCCGATGGATTGACCGGCATATACGAAAAGGAAATTGCCGACGGCAACACGAAACCATACGGCGCGGCGTCCCGTGGCGTCCGTGTCCATTAAGGCCGTTTTCGGGCGATTTGACGGGCTTTTGTGGAAAAGATAAGGAATTACACATTTTTGGAAAGAAAAGCGATTTAACGCGTTTTTTATAAAAAATAACTATTTTTGCAATCGGAAGCGGTCAAGGGTCAACCGTGGAAACATCAACAATTAAAAACATTTTGCATTATGTCACTTATTTGTCAATGCCCGGCCGCCGCCGCAATCCCGACAATCCCGAATGTCACTTGCCCGGAAAATTTCGGCCAAATCCAAAAGGTCGCGTTCCAACGTTTGCGTAAGGCCGACGGAACGCGCAACAGTTTTACCAGCACGGCGTCCATTCTTTTGAAAGCGTCTTGGACCGCGTTGTTGTCCGCCGCCGACGGCGGAAAAATCGTCATTACCCCGTACATCAACGCACCGGCAGATTCCGGCGGCGACGCCCGTATGACGTCCGGCGGAAACGATGATTTGGGCGGCGTCCCGCAAGTTTTGGGCGGCAATCCCGTTCAATTCGACGGTTCGTTGCGTTCCATCCCGCAATCCGTCATTAAGGCGATGAAAGAATTGCAATGCGAAGCGAACGCCGGAAATCTTGGCGTTTTCCTGTTCGACGAAAACGGGAAAATCGAAGCGTTGCAAGACCAAACGACCGCGACAACGTATTACCCGATTCCCATTCGTGCGTTGTTCATCGGGTCCAAGATTCACGGCAATTTCGACGCCAAGGATTCCAACGCCATTTCGTGGCAATATCCCGACAATTATTCCGACGATTTGGTTATTGTCACGCCAACCGACTTTAACCCGCTTACCGATTTGGTCCCGTCCGAATAGTTATGAACGCCAAGACAACCACGGTAACGTTAATCGCCAATGGCGTTACCCGGGAATTTGAATTTTCCCACGCGGAACGGTTGTTGAGGATGCCGAACAACGGCGGTTGGCAATTGCCGGAAAAATCGAAATTCGAATTTGTGGATTATGGGTTACGACGTCGCCAAGATAAAAAAGGAAATAGCGGAAAATAAGCGTTCCGCCGTTCTTTCCCGTGCGAAATTGCACCAAATGCGCATCAAATTTCACACGGTAAAGCGGGTTACGTCTTTCAATTCGCCGTACATTTCCATTCCGTTAACGCAATTTCTTGCGATGGCGGAAAATATCTTGCCGCACGATAAGTTTGTATTGTTCAAAGCACTTTTCCGTTATCCCATCAAAACCAATGAGATAACGGAAATATGCTTTGACAAATTAAGCCGCATTTTCGACGGGCGCAACCCGGCGTTTAATTATCAATTCGCAAATTCCGCCCAACGCGACGATTGGGAACAATACAGGCAAACCAAGTTGAACGAACCCGACGTATGGGCGACCAAGGGATGGGAATTTTTCAAATCCGAAATCAATTCCGTTTTGGTCGTTGACGTCGCCCGGGAACAGACAACAGAATTACCCGAACCGTATTTTTATTGGTTGCCGATTGACGACGTAATTACGTATAAGGCCGACCCGACAACGGGCCAAATGGATTTTATCGTGTTCCGTCGCCGTGACGAAATCGTTGTGTTGGACGATGAAACGTACCGCGTTTGGGACGACCGGAAGCACACGGGCCAATTGGTCGGTATGCCGACAATCGAAGCGGCCCACGATTTGGGTTATTGCCCGGCCCGGTTCTTTTGGAATGAACCCATTTCGTTGGATGAACCGGACGTAAAGGCGTCCCCGTTGTCCGCCGAATTGGAAAGTTTGGATTGGTTCGAATTTTTCCACATTTCCAAACGCCAATTGGACCTTATGGGCGCATATCCCATTTTGTCCGGGTACGAACAAAGTTGCGATTTCACGAACGCGGAAAACGGGGATTATTGCGACGGCGGGTTTTTGCGCGACAAACAAGGCCGTTACCGGTTGGATATGGCCGGATTACTGTTGCGTTGCCCGAAATGCGGAAACAAACGTATAATCGGGGCCGGTTCGTTCGTGGAAATCCCCGTACCGAACCCGGACGAAAACCAACCCGATTTGCGTAACCCCGTACAGATATTGAACGTTGACCGAAAAGCCCTTGATTACAACGTTGAGGAACAAAAGCGGTTGCGCGAAGAAATCATTACGGCCGTTGTCGGCCAAGAAGAAATCATTACGAACCGCGATGCGTTCAACGAACAACAGGTACAAGCGAATTTCGAAAACGTCACAACCGTTTTGAACCGGGTAAAAAAGGGTTTCGAACAGGCCCAACAATGGGTTGACGAAACCGTTTGCCGGTTGCGTTATGGACGGTATTTCATTTCGGCGAAAATCAATTACGGAACGGAATTTTACTTGTATTCCCCGGATGAATTGCGTAAACGGTATAAGGCCGCCAAGGATGCGGGCGCGTCGGAATCCGAATTGGATATGATGCAAAACCAAATCTTGGAAACCGAATATCGTAACGACCCGACGCAATTACGCCGTATGTTGATATTGGCCGAACTTGAACCGTTCCGCCATTTGTCACGCGTTGAGGTTTCCGAACTGTTCGACAAAAGGTTGGTTTCCGAAACGGATTTGCGTATTAAATTGAACTTTCCTAATTTTGTACGCCGGTTCGAACGTGAAAACACCAACATTTTGGATTTCGGTTCGGAAATACCGTACCAACGCAAGATTGAAAAGATAACGGCCGAATTACGGCGATATGCCGACGAACAGAAACCGGAACCGGCCCAAGTTTAACCAATAAAAACCGTGTAAAGCGATGATTACAAAAGACGGGCGCGATACCCCGATTGAAAAGTTGACCGCCGAAAATTACATTGTTCCCACGGGCGAAGAAAAGGATTACCACGCCGTTATTGAGGTCGTACAATTCGACCCGAAAACCGGCAAGCGTCTTTCCCGGCCCCGGGTGCAAAAATTCGGCAAAAAGATTTTTGAAGCCCACGTTGCGGATTCCTTGCGGAAACAGGGTTACACCGTTACGATTTTGCACGACCCGAACGTGTGGTTGAAAGAACAGGCCGCCAAGCGCGAACAGGCCGCCAAGGAAGCCGCCGCCGCCAAGGCCAAGGCCGACCAAGAAAAATTCGATGCGGCCGTTGCCGCCGCCGTTGCCAAGGCCCTTGCCGAACGCGACGCCGCAAAGGAACAGGAAACCGCAAAGAAACCGGGACGTCCCGCCAAAGAAACCAAAGAATAACATTTTAACATTTTACCGTTATGGCACAAATCGCACAACAGGACAATTTGTTTATTGAGGTTTCCGCGTTGGGGACCTTTACGGCCGACCAAAAGGCCAAGTTGGTCGAATCTTTCAAGGCCGGAACCATCCTTGACGTCGTGCAACGTTCCGCCGCCGGGGTTTCCAAGTGTATTTCCGCGTCGTTCGCGGATGTAAGCACAACCCGCACGTACACGTTCGTTTTTGGCGGCGCATCGCTTCAAAGCGTGACCGCAACCGAAACCATCGAAGCGTAACGACCGGTTGGGCGATACCGTAACAAGACATTACCAAAAATTCAAAGGGAAAGAATTATGGCACTTACAACCGAATTGTTGAACGCCAACGCCGCGTTATCGGGCTTGACGGATGAACAGAAAACGGCAATCGTCGAAATGTCGAAGAACGACGAAACGGCGGTTATCGGTCAAAAGACCGGCGAAATTTACGGCGGGTTGGATGCGGATATTTTGGCCGCGTCCGGAATCGCCAAGAATGGGGCCGAAAAAACCTACGATTACGCCAAACGTGTTATTGGCGAAATCAAAGGCCAAGCGGGTAACGCCGCCGAATTGCAAACCAAGGTTTCCGAATTGGAAAAAGAGAAAACCCGTTTGGAATCCGTTATTGCAAAGGGCGGCGGGGATGCGGAAACCAAACGCCAATTGGACCAAGCCAAGGCGGATTTGGCCAACGTGACCAAGGAATATACCGACCTTAAAACCAAATACGACACGGCCGAAAGCGAACACGCAAAGGCCCTGTTCGGAATGAAGATTGACGGCGAATTTGCCAAGGCGACCGCCGGATTGAAATTTAAGGCCGATTTGCCCGCGTCTGTTACGTCCGTTTTGACCGAACAGGCCGTGGCCAAGGTTAAGGCGATGAACCCGGAATACATTGATGACGGGAACGGCGGCAAGACTTTGGCATTTATGGAAAACGGCGCGGTCAAGCGCAACCCGGAAAACAATTTACGTCCATTCACGGCGGCCGAATTGGTCGCCAAGGAACTTTCCACAATGGGCGTGTTGGAAACCGGGCGCAAACAGACCGGGGCCGGGTCCACGGGCGGCCATACCGGCGGCCAAGGCGGCAACGGCGGAACGGTTGACATTTCCGGGGCGCATACCCAAAACGAAGCCCACGAAATCATTGCAAAACAATTGATGGCGCAAGGGAAAATCAACGGTTCCAAGGAATTTTCGGACGCGATGGCGCAAGCGTGGAAAGACAACCGCGACGCACTCAAAGCGTTACCCGTCCAATAAGAACAGTAACAACCGGGTAAAGGGTCAATCCGGCAAACATTAACAATTAAAACTTTTTTTAGTATGTCACTTGTAGCAACCCGTTTGCAAAATTGGCGTGTCGAAAACCCCGAATTTGACCGGAATATGGCCCGCCCGTTGGAATACGGCGCGTTGGATTTCTTCATTGAGCAAACCAACGCCGCAAATTCCATCATCAACCCCAACTTGCGCGACCGTGCCTTTGAATCCATCGGCAACACCGTGCAAATTCCCGTTATCAATTACGATGGCGACGTGACCGTTTCCAACGTCCGTTCGTGCGTCATTGCAGACGACGAAAACACGTCCGCGTTGTACACCGTGAATTGGGTAACGTTGGCCGTCGGTTTCACGATGGTTCCCCAACTGTACAGGAACAACGAAATTTCCTACGAACACGATTTTGCCCGCAAGATGGAAAAGGTTTGCCGCGCCCTTGCAACCGCAATGGATGTACAGGCAATCGCCGCCCTTGAAGCGAACAAAACCCAAGTGTTCAAGGATGCGTTGTATTACACCGTCACGTCCAATTCCGTGCAAATTCCATGGAACGCCCGCATGGAATTTTTGGCGGATATGAACGCGATTATGCGTGCGAACGCCTATCCCGAAATGTTGCACGTCATTGGCGGGGCCGGGTTCGATTCTCTTGTGCGCAAGATGGCCGAACACGACATTTACAACGACGTCAACAAGCGTTTGGAATACGACAACAAAGTGTTCCACTATACCAACAACATTGTGAACGGTTCCGGCATCTTCGCGACCGGTTACATTGTGGCCGATGGTAACGTGGGTGTTCTTACCCGCGTGGACCGCGAAGCGTTGAGCCGCACCCGCGCCAATTTCCACGAATGGGATGTTGTGCGTTTGCCGTTCATTGACTTGCCCGTGGGTTCCCACTATTACACCGCCGTTGGCGACCAATCCGGCATTGCCGGGGCCGCGTCCGCCGATATGGTGTGCAACGTCAAAGAATATTTCGGGTTCTCTGTTGACGTGGCCTTTTTGGTCGCGTACAATTCAGACCCGACAACCGTTGCCAACCCGATTATCAAGGTTGAGTTGGCCGCGCCGGGTTCCGCGAATCCGTTCGCAACACCTGTTGAGGTCGTGAACAGTACGACCAATCCGGTTAACACCCAAGAGGTCACGCCTTAATTTCGGGCACATCCTAAACCATTATTTCGCGGGGACGGGTCGAATTAACCCCGTCCCCGTTTTCCATTTGTAAAGGATTTTGACACGTCCGGCAAACCTGTAAAGAAAAACGAATTTTTATGATACGATTGCAAGACATTCAAAACGCATTGTTGCCCGTTGTGGGATGGCAACAGGATTACAACCCGCAACAACAAATTGATGATGCGTTATGCCAATCGGAAAGCGGTTTGACGTTCCAAGGTGCGCACCCGCTTTGCACGTTGGCGAACGTCCGGGCGATTATGCCGGACGATTACTTGTACAAATATCCGAATTGGAACAACGCGACCGCATACGTGGCCGGGGCCAAGGTAAAACACACGAACAAAGTTTGGGTTGCCAAAACGGCCAACGTCGGTTCTGAACCGGACCAAAACCCGGATGATTGGGCGGAATATAATATGGTTTCCGATTTCGTGCGCCAATTGACCATTAACGGAATCAATACGGCCGTCCAAAATTTCATCCAAGAAAAGCAATTGCAACAGGAAACCAAGAATCTTTTGGAACGTCGCACGTTCTTTGACGGGGCCGCCCGGTTGGCCGCCACGATAGACCCGACCGGAAAGATTGTCGGTTTCGAAATCGTCCCGGTTCGGGCGATGGGCGTTACAACGAAAATAGAACGAATCGGGTTGCAAATGGTCGGCGCGACCGGAACGGTCCGGTTGTACCTGTTCCATTCGTCCCAAATTGCGCCGATGCGCGTTGTTGACTTGGAATTTACCAACACCAAAGGCGGATTCCAATGGTTTGCCCCGGCCGAACCAATTTATTTGCCGTATATCCCGGGAACGGATGGCGACGGAAACGATGCGGGCGGTGCGTGGTTCCTTTGCTACAATCAAAACGAATTGCCCGCCGGTATGAGGGCGTTGAACGTTTCCAAGGATTGGTCCGTTGAACCGTGCCAAACGTGTCTTGGCGGTTCGATTGAATCTTGGCGGCAAATGACCAAGTATTTACAGGTTTCCCCGTTCGGGATTCACGCACCGTTGGATTTCGCCGAATACCCGGAAATGTTCGATATTGGCCAAATCGGTTACACGAACACCATGAATTACGGAATGAATGTCGAAATATCCGTTGGTTGCGACATTTCCGATTTCATCATTTCGCAACGGGCCATATTCGCAACGGTAATCCAAAAACAGGTCGCGGCAAACGTATTGCGAACAATCGCAATGAACCCGGACGTTCGGGTTAACCGCAACCAAGTGAACGTCACGCGTGACGAACTGTTGTATGAACTTGACGGCGCGCCCACGGGCCGGGCGTCCGGGCTTGGGTATGAACTGAAACAGGCGTACCGGGCTTTGGAACTTGACACGCGGGGATTGGACCGCATTTGTTTGCAATGCAACAACCACGGCGTAAAATATCGCACGGTATAAGTTAAATTTTCGAAAAATGGTGTATAACGGGCTTTCGCCGTAAAGATGATAAATTACCCGCCTTTTTGACGAAAGCCCCGGAAAACGCCTAAAAACGGCCAAAACTGGGATATGGGAATATTAAACGACTTGCGCACCCGCGTTCAATACGTCAACGACGGTTTGCAGACCGGCGAATTGGTCCGTAACGTCATTGTCCAACATCCCGACGACATCTTGGATTTGCAAAAAATGCAATTGTTCCAAGGTTTGGCGGCCAATGGCCAAGACATACGGCCGTATTATTCGGAAGATTTGAAACCGTCCGGGTATTTTCATTCCGTCGAATCGGCGGCCCGGTACGCGGCTTGGAAAAAAGACGGAATCAATTCCCCGTACAAAGCGAACAGGAACCCGGATGCGCCAAACCTGTACCTCAACGGCCGGTTTCACGACGAATTGGGCGTACAGTTTGCGGCCGCTACCGTGGGAATCGTACCGACAACGCCGTATTCGGCCGGGATTATGGCGAAATACGGCATTACGACGTTCGGTTTGATGATGGCAAATTGGATGGTCGTATTTGTCCAACGCGGCGCATACGCCGAATTGATGCAACAATTAAAACAACGTCTTTATGTATAATGCGAACGCACCCGTAATCAAAAACCCGGTTATGTTGGACCGGGTAATTGGAGAAATACAAACCGGATTGATTGAAAATTTGCCGTGGTTGGACGTGGCCTTTGGCCGGTCCCAACGTCTTACAAAGATGATGAACGGCAAAAAGATTATAACGCCGAATGTCTATTGCGGCGGATGGAATGGACACGGCGAAAATGATTACATCGAAACGTCCCCGGACGCCAAGATTGGCAATTTTTCGTTTTTCGAAATTGAGGACCCGCAAACCATTGACGCCGGACCGTGGGCGCGTCAAATCAAAGCCCCGTTCGGCCTTATCGTTTGGTTCGATTTAACCCGGGTTTATGATGAACCGGACAACAGGAATACGGAATACATCAAAGCCCAAATTTTGCGTGTGCTGAATGGCCGGAAGTCGGAGGCCAAGCGGTCTTAGGAAGACAAATAAGGCAGT
>JAZQJE010000051.1:0-5544 GCA_045541495.1 Acutalibacteraceae bacterium
ATGCACTGCTTGGGTTGCCCTTCCGCCCGCGGTGAAACGCTGGCGCAGGCTTGTGCCGTTCACGGCGTAGACGCGGATGTGCTGGTAGAAAAGATTAACGCTCATCTGAACAAGTAAGTTTGAAACTGTCAATGCGAAAGCGGCCTGTAACCGTCGCATTGGCAGTTTTTTTAGGAGAAATAGTATGTTAGATCCTCGTTTACAAACGGTGGCATCCTTTGTGCGAAAAGATAGCCGTTTGGCGGATATCGGTACGGATCACGCGCTGTTGCCTTGTGATCTGGTGGCAAAAGGGCATTGCCCTCATGCCATCGCTTCCGATATTCGAAAGGGACCTGTAGAGGCTGCATCCCGCTCGGTATCTGCCGCAGGATTGTCGGCGACCGTGGATATTCGCTTAGGTGCGGGACTGGATACGGTGGCTGCCGAAGAAGTCGACGATATCGTCATTGCGGGTATGGGGGGCGAAACCATCGCTCAGATCTTGTCTGACGCACCGTGGACACAAAACAGGCGTTATCGGCTTATTTTACAGCCCATGACCCGCGCGGAACGGTTGCGCCGCTTTTTATTTGAACAGGGATATTGTATCGAACAGGAACAAATTGTCGACGATGGCAAACACAGCTATACGGTTTTATGCGTGGCATATAGCGGTCAGCGACTGGCTCCCGAAGATGCTTTGTGCTATGTGGGGAAAGTCCCGTTGCCGCAAGGAGATCGTTATTTGGAACGGATTTGTCATCGATTGGAAAAGCAACAACAGGCTCGACCCGATGATACGATCAAAAATACACTTACACGCATAGAAGCCTATCGTCGGGGCGAATGGACCCCGTGGGAGGAATGACCGATGAATACGGTACAGGATATTTATTCCGCATTACAAGAAAAAGCCCCCTTCGAAACTGCAGAACCGTGGGACAACAGCGGCTTGTTGGTGGGGGATAAGACGTGTGGCGTATCCACCGTTTATGTGTCGTTGGATATCACCGCCGAAACGGTGGAACAAGCGATAAAAGCGGGCGCACAACTGGTGGTTAGCCACCATCCCGTAATCTTTGATCCCCTGAAGACTTTGCTTGCGGCCCATCCCGCTTATCAATTGGTGCGTGCAGGCATGGCCGCCTTATGTATACATACCAATTTGGACAAAGCCGCCGGCGGTGTCAACGATATGTTGGCGCGGCAACTGGGTCTTGCTGATGTAATGATTGCCGAAGACGGCATGAGCCGTATCGGCGTTTTACCGCAACCGCTATCCGCGGAAGACTTTGCCCATCAGGTCAATCGCGCTTTACACACAAGTGTGCGAATGAAAGCGGGAACGAATCGTATCCGCAAGGTAGCACTCTGCGGCGGCGCGGGCGCGGATCTGGTGATACCGTTGTTATCGCAGACAGATGCGGCGTTAACAGGGGAGATCAAACACCATGAATGGTTAAATATTGATCCCGCCAAAACCGTGATCGATGCCGGGCATTATCCTACCGAAAACGGCGTAGTTTCCGTTTTGGTGGCATGGCTGAAAGAGATGTTCCCCTCATTAACGGTTGTTCAAGGCAACCAAACCACTCCGTATATAACTGTAAAGGATTGACACTATGGCAATTGACGGCGGCTTCCTGTATTGTTTACGGGAAGAATTATGGGCGCAACTGGCAGATGCTCGCATCGATAAAATACACCAGCCTTCCAAAGAAGAACTGGTGTTTTCGTTGCGCCATCGTACAGGTCATTGCAAACTGTATTTTTCCGCAAGGGTCAATTCGCCGCGCGTGCAGTTTACGGATGTTGTCCTCGAAAACCCCGCAACACCGCCCATGTTTTGCATGCTCCTTCGCAAACATTTAACCGGCGCGCGTGTGGCGGCGATCCGTCAGCCGGGGTTGGAACGGGTGCTGTATTTTGATTTTGATACTTATAATGAACTGGGGGACCCCGTCCGTTTAACCCTAGCGGCGGAGATCATGGGGCGATACAGCAATTTGATCTTGATCGATGAAAACAATCGCATTATGGATGCCATCAAACGGGTGGATCTGACCATGTCGCCCGTCCGTCCGTTATTACCGGGGGTGGAATACGCGCTGCCGCCTGTGGATCGGGTGCGGTTAGATTTGTGTACCTCCACCCCTCAACAAGTGGCAACCGCAGCCCTGCAAAACGGTATCTCGGCGGAAAAAGGCTTGTTGGCTTGTTCGCAAGGTATGTCGCCGTTGGTATGCCGCGAACTGGTATATCGTGCCACACGGGCAGATGAGATAACGGCAGACTCTTTGGCAAACGCATTAACGGTCGTGCAAGCCGCACTGCAGACCGCTGAAAAGCGCACGCCGTATATCGTATATCGAAGGGATGGTACACCGCTGGATTTTAGCTTCATCCCTATCACTCAATACGCATTGGATGCCACGGGACGGCAAGCGGCTAGCTTTTCGCGGTTGTTAGACGAGTTTTATGCGGAGAAAGACGGAGCGGAGCGGTTACGTCAGCGTTCCCACGATGTGCTGCGCGTACTCACCAATGCTTCGGATCGGTTGTTTCGCAAACTCACCCATCAACGGCAGGAATTGTCGGATTCCGGCAGGCGGGAAGAAAAGCGACTATATGCAGATCTCATCAATGCCAATCTTCATGCGATTCCACACGGTGCCCATGAAGTGGAATTGATCAATTATTATGATCCTGTGTGCGGCATGCTGAAAGTTCCGTTAGATCCGTCGTTATCGGCAGTGAAAAACGCTCAAAAATATTATAAAGAATATCGCAAAGCCAAAACCGCTGAGGAAATGTTGACAAAGCAGATCGCCATCGGGGAAGAAGAATTGCGTTATCTGGATACGGTGTTTGACGCTCTTTCCCGTGTGTCTTCTTATCGAGAAGTAGAAGAATTGCGGGAAGAATTGGTACAAACGGGATATTTAAAACAACAAAACAATCGTCGAAAAGCGCCACCACCCACAAAGCCTCTCACTTTTGTGTCGGACGATGGGTTTACGATTTTGGTAGGCCGCAATAATGTGCAAAACGATCTTATTACTACCCGCACCGCCAAGGGCAGCGATTGGTGGTTCCATACTAAAAATATTCCCGGCTCCCATACGGTGATCTTGACAGAGGGCATCATGCCTCCCGAAACGACCCTTATGCAAGCCGCCGTTTTAGCAGCGACCCATTCCAAAGCCGCCAATTCCGCGCAAGTCCCCGTGGATTATACGCAAATCAAACATGTCAAAAAACCCGCGGGTGCTAAGCCGGGAAAAGTGATCTATGAAACCAATCGCACCGTATACGTTACCCCCGATCGCGCGTTGGCGGCGCGCTTGTCCAAATAACTCAACACCTGTGATCGTTCACTGGTAGTTTGCTTGAATGACCATACGGAGAATTTTCGTTGTATTTCTGTAAATTATCTGCTACAATACAGTAAGTGTCGAAAGAAAGGATGCGTGTGGCATGATCGCTTTTATCTGCTTGTTTTTCCCCGCTTTGTTAACGGTAGGGGCTTTTGAAGCATTGACAAAACAAAAACTCACCGTACGAGGGTGGGTCTATCGGTTTTGTTTTCATGTTGTAGCCATCAATTTTTTGGTGTTTCTATGTAAGAAAGTGGGGCTATATACCGCCCACTTGGCACTATATACGTTAAACGCGGATATGACACCGAATTCAGCGCTGAATTATTTGTTGATCAGCGGAGCCGCTGCGGCCATTCTGTTGGTAATCGAATTGTTCACCACCAAACATGTTCAAGTTACACTTGAGGAGAAGACCGATGAAACAGAGGAGCAATAAACGAATAAGGCGGGGAATTGCCATCTCCTTGTCGCTTGTTGTACTGGGATTGGGTTTAGTTGCCATCTTCGCCGCCGCTTGGTATGTGGAGACCTTCGGTGACATTGGATTTGACTCCATTGTTTACACCCTGTTATCCGCCAATCGCGGTACGCAGTCGGATCTGGTCAATAATTATTTGCGCTATGGCTTATTACCGGCACTGATTTGGTGGGCGCAAATCGGATTTTTCCTGTTCTTTGTCTCCAAACGGCAGATCATCGTCACCTTTTTTCACAAACGACGGTGGCGGTTGTATCCGTTTTCCCGTACCTTTTCCTGCATAGCTTCGGTGATTTCTTCCATAGCGATGATCGTAACCGCCGCATATATATCGGGTATTGCCGATTATGTGCAAGCATTGGCGGTACAATCCACGTTTTTTGATGAAGAATATGTCGATCCCAATACGGTGGATATTGCCTTTCCCGAAGAAAAACGGAATTTGATCTATATTGTACTGGAGTCCATGGAAACCAGCTATTTCTCCAACGACCTCGGCGGCGCCACGGAACACCACTTGATTCCCGAATTATACGATCTGGCCGCTAAAAATCTCAATTTTTCCCAAACCGACGGGGAGGGCGGATACCGTCCCATTACCGGTACCACCTGGACCGTTGCCTCTTTTGTTGCACAGACTGCCGGTGTCCCCTTAAAAACACCACCCAATATCGGGGGGAACAGTTACGGATTAAACGATTCCGAATTTCTTCCCGGTATCACCGGCATGATCGATATTTTAAAAGACAATGGATATTACCAGGCTTATATGGTAGGCTCAGACAGCAATTTCGGTGGCAGACGGCAGTATTACGAACAGCACGGCGTAGATGTTATTTATGACCTGTTTACCGCCCGCAAAGACAACATCATTCCTTCCGACTACTTCGTGTGGTGGGGGATGGAAGACAAATATCTTTATGAATATGCCAAACAGGAATTGACCGAGATCGCCGGGCGTGAAGAACCATTTGCGTTCACCATGTTAACGGTGGATACCCATCATGTGAACGGCTATCGTTGTGACTTGTGCGGCACGGCGTATGGCGAGCAATATGAAAATGTGATCGCTTGTTCCAGCGCACAGGTAAACGGATTTGTACAGTGGATCCAACAACAGGATTTCTATGACAACACCACGGTGGTGATCGTGGGTGATCATCTTTCTATGGATTCGGGATACTTCAACCGCAACGTGGATGAAGAGTATGTCCGCCGTGTGTATAATTGTTTTATTAACGCTGCTGCGGAGGCCCCCTATGCGAAAAAGCGCGAGTTTACCACGGTAGATCTGTTCCCCACCATATTGGCTTCCATGGGGTGTACCATTGAGGGCGATCGCTTAGGGTTAGGAACAAACCTTTTTTCCGCCAAATCAACATTGGTTGAACAATTGGGTTATGAAGAGTTTGACAAAGTGAGTTCGCAATCTTCCGCCTACTATATGGATAAATTCTTCTTTGCAAAGTAAAAGAACGGACTGACAAGATTGTCAGTCCGTTCTTTTATTGTAAACGAAAACCACGCGATAGTCGCGTGGTTCAAAAGAGCTTTAGCGATGAAAAGAAATTGCCAAAATCAAAAGAAAACGCAGAAAGCGTTTTATGCCTTACGGCAGATTGTCAAGCAAGTGCAACACCCCAGAATACCTCAAAAGGAGATTTCCAATTAAGGCATTTTCTTGGGCGACTGTTAATTAAATAT
>JAZQJE010000052.1:0-1910 GCA_045541495.1 Acutalibacteraceae bacterium
TTACAAAGCGCAAGGCGTGGATGCCGTGGTGATTACCAACCACTTTACGTATCACGAGGGACTTGACCCTGCGGATTACGTGAACACGCACGTGGCGGCGTTTGAACAAGCCAAAGCGCATGCCGAGCAGTACGGGATGCAGGTGTACCTTGGCGCCGAGATCCGCTTTACGGAAAACGTGAACGATTATCTGGTGTACGGGGTGGATCGGCAGCGGCTCCTTGAAATTTACGACTATCTGCCGCACGGTATCGAGCGGTTTCGCCGCGAATATGCGATGCCCGACAGCGTGTTTGTGCAGGCTCACCCGAAGCGCGACCGCATGACATCGGTGGATGCCGCGTTGCTGGATGGGGTGGAGGTGTTCAACATGCACCAAAACCACGATGCGCGCATGGGCTTGGCCGCGTTGTTTGCCAGGGAGAAAGACGGCATGATCGTGACGATCGGTTCGGATTTTCATCATCCGCACCGCGAGCACGAGGCGCAGGGACTTATCCGTGTTGCGCAGTTGCCCCAAGACGGATTTGCATTGGCTGAGTTGTTGCGGTCGGGCGAGTACGTGATGGAGTTCGCCCGCGAATATTTGGTTATATAAAAAAAGCGCCCCGACGAGAATCCGTGATGTTCTTAACGGAGAATTGGTGGGTGGTATGTAACCGGAAGGTGTAAAAACCTTCCGGTTATTACTTTTTATGCGGTTTTTGCTGTGGGTTGTGCGAGAACTTCGATGGCAGGGATGCCTTCTTGTTCTGGAAGTCGGAAGGCGTAGTGTATGCGGATCGGGTTTCCTGCCGTTCGTGAGTACTTCTCGAACTTCTCGTACACCTCTATTCTGCGGATGAATACTCGCAGCAGTTCGGGTGTCAGCTTCGGCATCTCGACATACTGCCTGGCATCGCGAATGAATTGCTGTATGCATTGATCTCGCATATCCATTCTTTCGATGCTCTCCACAAGCGCCTGAAGTTCACGTTTCTTTTCCGTCTGCTCCTGTTCATATCCGTTTGCCATTGAGTCGTAGCGTTCGGGTGTAATTCTTCCCGATACTCTGTCCTCGTACAAGCACCGAATAATGTTGTCCAGGTCTTGGATTCGCTTTTCGAGCTGCTCCTTTTGTAGCTTGGCATTGCGGTAGAACTTTTCCGCTTCTGCCTCACCGTTCTGTGTTGCCATCGTATAGAACTCATCGGGGTTATCTCTTGCGAAGGCGGTCGCGGTTTTTAGATTGTGCAGTACGATGGTGTCGAGAATACTCTCTCGGATATAGTGTGCAGTGCATTCGGTGGTTCTGCTTTGAAAACCTCCGCATTGGAAGTTATTGTTTTCCGGCTTGACGGTTTTTCCTCCCTCAGGGTATAACCGCTTACCGCATTCACCGCAGAAGAGGACTCCTGCATACTTGTCCATCTCGCCTTGCTTGTCGGGGCGTTTCCGTCCGGCGAAGTGCCGTTGCACCATCTCAAAGGTCTTGCGGTCAATGATTGCTTCGTGGGTGTCCTTGAATATGAGAATGTTTTCGGGATCGTTCTTCAACCTTTTCTTCAGCTTGTTGGACTTGGAATAGGTCTTGAAGTTTACGGTATCCCCTACGTATTCCTGATTGGACAGCATCTTGCGGACGGTGTTCTGTGCCCAATGATACGGTCTGCTTAAATCGGGGTTGCCCGATTTGTTCCCGCTTTTCCTAAAAGCGTACACACTTGGGCAGAGGATATTCTCGGCGGATAGTCTGTCGCAGATCTTCACGATTCCGATGCCGCTTGCATACATCTCAAAGATCCTTTTCACGATAGGCGCAGTTTCGGGATCTGGGATATACTGTTTCGGGTTATCGGGGTCTTTCATATAGCCGTATGGAATGGTCGTTCCAACTCGTTCTCCGCGCTCGCCTTTGGCACGCTGTACGG
>JAZQJE010000053.1:0-5346 GCA_045541495.1 Acutalibacteraceae bacterium
GCCTTAATTGGAAATCTCCTTTTGAGGTATTCTGGGGTGTTGCACTTGCTTGACAATCTGCCGCTAAAATTTGCACAGTTATAGTATTTGAAATATCTATTGAGCAGTCCCTCAAATGCCTTACCGTGTCGAGTTTCGACATGAAACAGGTCATCAACGGTGGCCCGCTCACCTTGGAGTTTCACGATAGTATGCTCCTCATCCCCGATGCGGTCATCAATTGCAGTTGAATGCGGTCAACGGCGATACTCTGCGGGACGCACAACAACATCCCGAAAACTATCCGCACCTGATCGTACGGATCTGGGGTTGGAGCGCCTATTTCGTGGAATTGGATAAAGCGTTCCAAGACCAGGTCATCGCGCGACAGAAGTATTGCTTGTGAGCGGCATCGTTTTCGATATCAAAGAACGGGGGATCGACGACGGTGACGGCTTGCGCACCGCCGTTATACGGGCGTGTCCAACTGTCAGATCCTGCACAACTTCCATCTGCTCAAACAAAGAGGGAAATCCTGCGTTATCCGCACACCGCTGATCCACGCCACCATTGATACCGAGGAAAAAGCTGCGTGCCATTGCCGCCCTCACCGCGGGCATGACATGGGAACAGTTGCCTTATAACACCATGGCAGGGGCCAAATACCCGTGGTTAGGCATGACCTATCCGTTGTAAAAGAAAAAACAACCGTCTGTGACGGTTGTTTTTTTGTGCACAAGGGAGTATAATACGGATAGAAGGAGGAATGGTCATGAAACTCACCTTTTTAGGCGCGGCTCACGAAGTGACAGGCAGTTGTACTCTGCTCACCTTCGGTAACCGCCATATTCTCATTGATTGCGGCATGGAACAGGGACGGGATATGTTTGAAAATCAAGAGATCCCCGTTGCCGCCGCTGACATCGATGCGGTACTGCTTACCCACGCCCACATCGACCATTCCGGCAAGATCCCCATGCTGTATGCACAGGGCTTTCGCGGTCAGGTATACGCCACCCGCGCCACCTGTCGGTTGTGCGACCTGATGTTGCGGGACTCCGCCCACATTCAGGAATTTGAAGCCCAGTGGCGCAACCGCAAAGCCCGCCGCGCCGGTCACGAACCCTATGTTCCGCTGTATACCATGCGGGACGTAGAAGGATTGTTGCCCCATTTTGTCCTCTGTGACTACGACACCGACATTCCCGCGGGAGAGGGACTCACCCTGCGGTTTACCGATGCGGGCCACTTGCTGGGGTCCTCATCGGTCACCGCCGCGATCACCGAAAACGGTGAGACCCGCCGTATCGTCTTTTCGGGGGACGTGGGCAATATCAACAAACCCATTCTCCGTGACCCCCAAACCCCGCCTCCCGCGGACTACGCGGTGGTGGAATCCACCTACGGTGACCGTCTGCATGGGGAAGCCCCCGATTATGTGGGGCAACTGGCGGATATTATCACCCGCACTTTTGATCGTGGCGGCAACGTGGTGATCCCGTCCTTTGCGGTAGGCCGCACGCAGGAACTCTTATACTTTCTGCGCACCATTAAAGATAAGAATTTAGTGCCTCGGTATCCTGATTTCCCCGTGGTCATCGACAGCCCCTTGGCGGTGGAAGCCACCGCCCTGTTTAGCGACGATGCCCGCGACTGTTACGATACGGAAACGCTGGCACTGTTGGATAAGGGCATCAACCCCTTGCGGTTTGCGGGGCTGACCACCAGTGTCACTGCCGACGATTCCCGCGCCATTAACGAAAACAAACGCAGTCAGGTGATTCTGTCCGCCAGCGGCATGTGCGAAGCGGGGCGGATTCGTCACCATTTAAAACATAACCTGTGGCGCCCCGAAAGCACCATTCTGTTTGTGGGTTATCAATCGGCAGGTACGGTGGGCCGTCTGTTACTGGACGGTGCGCCCACGGTGAAACTGTTTGGGGAGACCATTTCCGTCAAAGCCGAGATTGCCAAGATCGACAGTATCAGCGGCCACGCCGACGAAAAAGGTTTGCTTCGTTGGGTGGAAAACCTCGGCCCGCTCACCCGTGTGTTTATCAACCATGGGGAAGAGACTGCTTGTGAGGCCCTCGCGGCCACGTTGAACGAGCGGGGTGTCATCGCCACCGCCCCCTACAGCGGGGATACCTTTGATCTGGTGGCGAACAAACAAGTGGCGGCAGGCTCCCGCAAACGGGTAGCGCGCCGTGAAGGCGGCAATGTCCGCGAAAACGCCGTGTTCGGCAAATTGGTGGCGGCGGGACAACGGCTGCTTCATGTCATCGAAAACTGCCGCGGCCGCGCCAACAAAGACCTTGCCAAGTTCACAGGACAGATCATGGCACTATGCGACAAATGGGATAAATAAGGAAGGGATGTATCATGATTACGTTACACAACCGCTATCTCACCGTGGAGATCGCCGAAAAAGGTGCCGAACTGCAAAGCCTGCGCACCGCCGCGGGCGAGGAACGCCTGTGGCAGGGCAACCCTGCGTTCTGGGCTCGCCGCGCCCCCGTGTTGTTTCCCGTTTGCGGCCGACTTCTCAATTTGCAATATACCTACGAGGGCATTACCTATCCAATGGGTTGTCACGGCTTCGTGCGGGAAGCGGTGTTCTCGGTGGAAACCCAAACCGACACCGCCGTTACCTTGTTGTATACTGACAACGAGGAAACACGGGCGGTGTATCCCTTTGCTTTTGAATTCCGCGTCACCTTTGCGTTGGAGGGCAATACTTTGGCGGTTACCTACGCCGTCCATAACCCCGCCGATACCCCTCTGTATATGTCTTTCGGCGGTCACGAGGGATACGCTTGCGACGGCGGCTTGGAACAATACGAACTGGTCATTCCCGAACCCTGTACGCTGGACAGTTACGTGGTAAAAACTGCCGTTTCCCGCGATACCAAACCCGTTTTCCAAAACAGCGCGGTATTGCCGTTGCGGGGTGACCTGTTTACCGAAGACGCATTGGTATTGGAACACCCGCCCTTCAATACCATCGCCTTGCGTCGGCGGGACAGTGGCGAAACGCTGGTCACGGTGGGGCTTAACGACGCGGAATATGTGCTGATCTGGAGCGTCCCCGACGGCCCTTATGTATGCGTAGAACCCTTGTGGGGAGTTGGTGGTTTCGAGGATGACAGCGCCTCACTTACCGAAAAGATCGGGATTCGGAAAGTAAACGGTGGCGACACCTATTCCCGTACCCACACAATTACCACTTGACAAGCGATAAAAACATGGTACAATAAATGTCGAAAATCGAATAGTTCCTTATCAAGAGTGGCGGAGGGACAGGCCCTGTGAAGCCCGGCAACCTGCGAAAGCAAGGTGCTAAATCCTGCGGTGAACGACCGGCAGATGAGGTGGAATGCGCCCGGCTGCCGCCGAGCGCATTTTTTGTTTCTAAAAGGCAGGTAAGGGCTTCTCCTCAAGGAGAAGGCCCTTGCCGTGGCGAATGAAGTGTACGACTACGATGTATCAACAGAAAGGATAAACCACTATGGCCAAACATTTCTTCACATCCGAATCCGTAACCGAGGGTCATCCCGACAAGGTCTGCGACTGTGTATCCGATGCGGTGTTGGATGCTATTTTAGCCCAAGATCCTGCCGCCCACGTGGCTTGTGAGACCGTCACTACCACAGGTATGGTGTTGGTGATGGGCGAGATCACCACCACCGCCGCCGTGGATATTCCCGCTATCGTGCGGCAAACGGTGTGCGATATCGGGTATGACGGCAAAGGCGGGTTTGACGGCAATACCTGTTCCGTCATGACCGTGCTGGACAAGCAATCCCCCGATATTGCCATGGGTGTCAACGACGCCATGGAAGTGCGGGGCAAGGACGCCGATCCCTACGACCGTGTAGGCGCCGGTGACCAGGGTCTCATGTTCGGTTATGCCTGTAACGAGACTCCCGAACTCATGCCGTTGCCCATTTCGTTGGCTCATCACTTGGCGCGGGAACTGACTGCTTTGCGCAAAAACGGTACCCTTACCTATCTGCGCCCCGACGGCAAGACTCAAGTCACCGTGGAATACGACGGGGATACCCCTGTTCGGGTAGACACGGTGGTGGTATCCACTCAACACGCCGAAGAGGTGGAACTGGCACAGATTCGTGCCGATATCGAAAACCATCTTATTCGTGCGGTAATCCCCACTCATTTGATGGACGACAACACCAAGATCTTCGTCAACCCCACCGGCCGTTTCGTGGTGGGTGGCCCGCAAGGGGACAGTGGCCTGACCGGCCGTAAGATCATTGTGGATACCTACGGCGGCTATGCCTGTCACGGTGGCGGTGCCTTTTCGGGCAAAGATCCCACCAAGGTGGATCGTTCCGCCAGTTACATGGCGCGGTATGCGGCCAAAAACGTGGTAGCGGCAGGGCTGGCTCGCCGTTGCGAGGTGCAACTGGCCTACGCCATCGGCGTGGCGCGCCCCGTATCGGTGCGGGTGGATACCCACGGCACGGGTACCGTATCCGACGAAAAATTGGCAAAAGCGGTATCTGAGGTGTTCGACTTCCGTCCCGCCGCCATTATTGATACGTTGCAACTTCGCCGTCCCCAATACCGTCCCTTGGCGGCCTACGGGCATATCGGTCGTGAAGACGTGTCGGTGGCGTGGGAAAAGACCGACCGTGTGGCCGCGTTACAGGCGGCGGTGGAGAAACGCTGATGTCAGGAAAACGATTTTTGGAAGCGGGTCAGATCGTGGGCACTCACGGTATCCGTGGCGAAGTGCGGGTGCAACCGTGGTGTGACGGTCCCGCCGTGTTATCCCCGCTGAAATATTTGTATTTTAACGAGGGCGAACAGAAGCGGAAAGTAACGTGCCGCCCCCATAAAAACATCGCGCTGGTGAAGATCAGCGGCATCGATACGGTGGAACAGGCGGAAGCCTTGCGGGGTCAGGTACTATATCTGGACCGCCAAGACGTAAAACTGGAAAAAGGCCGCTATTTCATTTGTGACCTCATGGGGTTGACGGTGGTGGACGACGACACCGACGCCGTCTATGGCACGTGCACCGATGTCAGCGAGACCGGCGCCAACAACGTGTATCACATGAAAACCCCCGACGGCAAGGAAATCCTTATTCCCGCCATCCCTGATGTGGTGCGGCGGGTGGATATCGACGGGGGTCAAATCCGAATTTTTGCCATGGCAGGATTGTTTGACGATGAGATTTGATATTTTAACCTTGTTTCCCGACGCTTGTGAGGCGGTACTGGGAGAAAGCATTATCGGTCGCGCACGGCAGAAAGGGATCTTGGATATTCACTGCCACCAGATTCGCGACTACACCGAAAATAAACAAAAACAGGTGGACGACTACCCCTACGGCGGCGG
>JAZQJE010000054.1:0-7081 GCA_045541495.1 Acutalibacteraceae bacterium
AGGTTTTGCAGACCCATGCCTTACCACTTGGCTATGTCGCCATGGGATGAAAAAAGCGTCATACCTGACGCTTTTTTCTTTTGGAGCGGCTTACGAGGCACGAACTCGCTACCTCCACCTTGGCAAGGTGGCGCTCTACCAGATGAGCTAAAGCCGCAAATTTGCTGCGAGAGTTACTATAGCACATTGAAAACCGTTTGTCAAGCAAAAAAACCGCGGGGGAAAAATTTTTTCTCCGCGGGTTTTTGTTATCAGATGCCGTACACTAATTGAGCCATTTCTTTCAACTTAGGCGCTTTGAGAGCGCGATCGTAGCGAATAACTTTGTCGCCCAGTTCTTTGATGCGCTTCTCCACTTCCTCGTTGTACTCATCGTATTTCATGTGTTCGAGAACGGTATCGTGCATGTCGCCGTAATAATCTTCCACTTCCACGGTCTTGCCGTCTTCGTCGGTTTCGGTGCGCTCGGATTCGGGATCCATGCGGAAGATTAGCGCCATGGTCTTGGTTTCACCGTTTTTCTTGTAAATCTGAATGGCAGCGGTGCCTTCTTCCACGGCTTCCACGGCTTTGAGGAAATCTTCATCGGCGATATCCTCTTTAAACGCATCGTTGCGAGCAGCGGTTTGCGTTGTAGTCGTGGTGGTGCTGGCGGTCGTGGTCGTGCCGATTCCTGTTGTGGTGGTGCCGGTGGTTGTTGTAGTGGTAGTCGTCGGGGTTGTAGTCGTAGCAACCGTCGTGGTGGTGCCGGTTCCGGTCGTGGTGGTAGCACCTACCTTGGTGGTCGTGGTCTTCTTGGCGGCTTCTTCGTCGGCTAAATAAGGAGCGTAGACATGTTTTTCAAAAGCGGCGCTGTCCTGTTTCTCGGCGGCATTGAACGCATCCAAATACTTTTGCAGGCGTGCTTTGATGGCGTCGACTTCGGTGTCTTTCTTTTCGCTCTTATCGCTGTTTACCAGGGAAATCTCGATGGATTTGTAGCTCAAGTAGTTGTCGTCGAAATATTTGCGGATATCGGTTTCTTTTACTTCCCGTTCGCCGTCTTTGCCGTACAGGCCGAAGAACAGCGCGGCTTCATTCAAACTGACGGCTTTGGCCATATCCATATACCGTTGGTTATTGAAACCCAGTTGAATGAACGCATCGGTGGATAAGTCTTCAAAACTCTCTTCCAGTTCTTTGAGATCCTCTTCGTCCCACTTCAAGTTGTGCTCTTTCAGCATTTCCTCGATGACGGCTTGGCGGATCATGGTATCCTGCGCTTTTTGCAGAATATAATTATCCAGTTCGACCTCTTTTTCGTTGTAGGTGACTTTCATGTCAAAGGCCTCTTCACCCATGTAATACAGATAGGTGTTGGCATACGAATCGGTGGTCATAATAGAATAGACATATGCCAAATAATCGCCCATGGTATAGTGTTTGCCGTTTGCCTCCATGGCGTATTCGGGGGTAGAACATCCGCCCATGAGAAGGCAGGTGATCAGCAAGGTCGCAGCAAGGACAATGCTGAGCAAGCGGTTATGTTTCATATTGTTTCGTCCTCCTTGACAAAATACAACCTTTATTGTACACGAAAAAAATGCGTTTGTCCACACTGAAATGTGCAAAGTTAAAAAAATTCACAAAGATTCCACAAAAACACGCCTTTGTGAGAGAATTTTTCCTTGACAAGCGGGAAACAACGGTGTATAATGCGACATGTTGGATATGCCGGTGTGATGGAATTGGCAGACGTAGTGGACTCAAAATCCACCGCTGGCGACAGCGTGCCGGTTCGAGTCCGGCCACCGGCACCATGTTGAATGTTCATAACGGACTTGACCGTTATGAACATTCTTTTTTATGCACATCAGTGTTTAGAGCAGGTTTATTCTGTTCTTTTTTGTTATGCAGGCAAGGCTTTCGGTATATACGAAACCGCTACACCTTGTCTTGTATCCTTGGTTAAAGGCCGTGAGAAGGTGCTTTCGGGGATTTCTATATAGCCCACAAATCGGTAGAATATCACTATTCGTTGGGTTTTATATTTTCCTTCGCCTTTAAAACCATCCGTTTTCCCGACGATGTGGTAGGAAATGTAGAAAAAGCTATTCAAGGAAAAGACTGTATCTTTTCCGCTTTTGTGATCGCCGCTGTGCGTCCGGCATTGGAAGATGTAAACGATTGATTTGTCCGAAAAGTGCGCTCCGTTGTTAAAACGGAGCGCACTTTTTTTATTCGCATACCCGTTCTTGGAAAAAACTTGACGGCGGGACAAGATATAGTGTACAATAACACGGTATGGGAAATTTTTGAACTATATTTAGATTTAAGGATGACGTGACTATGGCGGCAACAAAGCCAATTTATGGTAATGAAAGTATTACCTCGCTGAAAGGCGCTGATCGGGTGCGGAAACGCCCGGCGGTCATTTTCGGCTCGGATGGGTTGGAGGGTTGCGAACACGCGGTGTTCGAGATCCTGTCCAACTCCATTGACGAAGCCCGTGAGGGACACGGCAATAAAATCGTCACCACCCGTTACGAAGACGGCTCTTTTGAAGTGCAGGACTTCGGCCGCGGTATGCCGGTGGATTTTAACCAAAAAGAAAATCGGTACAACTGGGAACTCATCTTTTGTGAACTGTATGCCGGCGGTAAATACAATACCAATGAGGGGGAGAGCTATGAGTTTTCCCTCGGTTTGAACGGCCTGGGCGCTTGTGCTACCCAGTATTCTTCGGAATACATGGACGTGGAAGTGCATCGGGACGGCTTTTGCTATACCTTGCACTTTGAACACGGCGAAAACGTGGGAGGACTCACCAAAGAACCCTACACCAAACGGGATACGGGTACGCGTATTCGATGGAAACCCGATTTACAGGTGTTTACGGACATTGCGGTGCCTATCGACTATTTCCGTGACGTCATTCGCCGTCAAGCCATCGTTAATCCCAATTTGTTGTTTATTCTTCGCGACCAAAAAGGCCGTTCTTTTGAAACAGAAGAATTTGTGTATGAAAACGGTATCGCCGACTATGTGAACGAACTGGTGGGCGAGGACAGTATGACCGATGTACAGGTGTGGTCGGCGGAACGCCGCGGCCGCGACCGTGAGGACAAGCCCGAATATAAAGTAAAACTCAACGTGGCTATGTGTTGTTCCAACAAGGTGAATTTGTTGGAATATTACCACAACTCCAGTTGGTTGGAGCACGGCGGCGCGCCCGAAAAAGCGGTGCGGTCGGCCTTTGTGTCCCAGATCGACGCGTATCTGCGCCAAAACGGCAAATATCTGAAAAATGAAAGCAAGATCACGTTCCAAGACGTGCAGGATTGTTTGGTGTTGGTGTCGTCGTCTTTCTCCACCTCCACTCAGACATCCTATGAAAACCAAACCAAGAAAGCTATCACCAATAAGTTTATCCAAGAAGCGATGACGGAATTTTTGCGCCATCACTTGGAAGTGTTCTTCATTGAAAACAAAGCGGATGCGGAAAAATTGGCGGGACAAGTGCTCATCAACAAACGCAGTCGTGAAAAAGCGGAAACCACCCGCTTGAACTTAAAAAAGACCTTGGCCACGGGCAACGATTTTGCGTCTCGTGTACAAACCTTTGTGGATTGTCGCAGCAAGGATGTCAGCGAACGGGAACTGTTTATCGTGGAGGGTAAATCCGCTATGGGCGCCTGCGTACAGGCGCGGGACCCCAATTTTCAAGCTATTATTCCCGTTCGCGGTAAGATTCTCAACTGCCTGAAAGCGGATCTGAACAAGATCTTTAAGAGCGAGATCATCACCGACCTGTTAAAGGTACTGGGTTGCGGCGTGGAAGTGAAAACCAAAGCCAACAAAGATCTGGCGACCTTTGATATGAATTTACTGCGGTGGGACAAAGTGATCATCTGTACCGACGCGGACGTGGACGGATTTCAGATCCGTACGTTGATCCTCACCATGCTCCATTGTTTGACCCCCACCCTTATTCGTGAAGGCAAAGTATTTATTGCGGAAACGCCGCTTTATGAGATCACTACCAAGACGGATACCTATTTTGCCTATAACGAAACGGAAAAGGCGGAGATCCTTGCCGAGATCGGCGATATGAAATACGGTATTCAGCGGTCAAAAGGTCTTGGTGAAAACGATCCCGAAATGATGTCGTTGACCACCATGAACCCTGCTACCCGCCGTTTGATCCGTGTGGAGCCTTCCGACGAGGCGGCTACCGAGCGGATGTTTGATGTGCTGTTGGGTGATAACTTGGCGGGACGAAAAGATTTTATTGCAGAAAACGGCCACCTGTATCTGGAACAAGTGGACTTAAGCTGAGAGGGGAGGAGCAGACATGGCGAAAAAGAAACCCACACAAAAACCGAGCGGTCTTGACCGATTGCCGGAAAACGCCCATATCGCGGGGGCGGGATTGATCGAAAGCCAAAAGATCGATAACACGCTGGAGATCAACTACATGCCTTATGCCATGAGCGTCATCATGTCCCGCGCCATCCCTGAGATCGACGGATTTAAACCCTCTCACCGCAAATTGCTATACACCATGTACAAGATGAATTTGTTAAACGCGGTGCGCACCAAATCTGCCAACATCGTGGGCGCTACCATGAAACTGAATCCCCACGGTGATGCCGCCATTTACGAGACTATGGTGCGACTGTCGGCGGGTAATCAGTCGTTGTTGCACCCCTATGTGGATTCCAAGGGGAACTTCGGTCGTGCCTATTCCAGCGATATGGAATACGCTGCTTCCCGTTACACGGAAGCGAAACTCAGTCCCATTGCGGCGGAACTGTTCCGCGACATTGATAAAGACACGGTGGATTTCGTGGATAACTACGATTCCACCATGCAAGAGCCCACCTTACTGCCCGTGACGTTCCCGTCGGTATTAGTGAACAACAATATGGGGATCGCGGTGGGTATGGCCAGTAACATTTGCTCGTTTAATTTAAACGAGGTGTGCGAAACGGCTATTGCCCTCATGAAAGACCCTGAATTTGACATTACCGAAACATTGAAAGCGCCCGATTTCCCCGGCGGCGGTCGGATCATTTATGATCGGGATGAAATGGAAAAGATTTATGAAACGGGTCGCGGATCGGTGAAAGTGCGGTCGGTGTATACCTACGATAAGTCCGCCAACTGCATTGATATTACCGAGATCCCACCCACTACCACGGTGGAAGCCATTATCGCCAAAATGGCGGAACTGGTGAAAGCGGGCAAACTCCGCGAAGTGGCGGATGTTCGTAATGAGATCGGTTTGGACGGTCTGCGTATCACCATCGACTTAAAACGAGGTGTGGATCCCGATAAACTGATGGCGCGGTTGTTTGCCTCTACGCCGCTGGAAGACAGTTTCTCCTGTAACTTTAACGTGCTCATTGCGGGAATCCCTCAAGTGTTGGGTGTGAAGCGCATTTTGGAGGAGTGGACGGCGTTCCGTATGGAGTGTGTTCGTCGCCGCGTGTATTTCGATCTGCACAAAGCCAAAGAAAAGTTGCATTTGTTGAGGGGCCTTACCAAGATCCTATTGGATATTGATAAAGCCATCCGTATCGTGCGGGAGACCGACGAAGAGGCGGAAGTGGTGCCCAACTTGATGATCGGGTTCGGTATCGATCAAGTACAGGCGGAATATGTCGCGGAGATCAAGTTGCGTCATCTCAATCGGGAATATATTTTAAAGCGCACCGATGAGATCGAAAAACTGGAAGCCGCCGTAGAGGACATGGAAGGTATCTTAAAGAGTGCTGCCAAAGTGCGGTCCATCATTGTCAGCGAACTGCGGGATGTGATGAAAAAGCACGGCGTGCCCCGCAAAAGTTTGTTGCTGTATGCCAGCGATCTGGCACAGGCGGATGAAGTCGTGGAAGAAGCCGCTCCCGACTATGTCTGTACCTTGTTCTTTACGAAAGAGGGGTATTTCAAAAAGATCACACCTCAATCCTTGCGCATGAGTGGGGAACACAAACTCAAAGAAGGGGACAGCCTGTTCCGAACGGTGGAGACCACTAATCGACAGGAATTGTTATTCTTTACCAATATGGGGAACGTGTATAAGACCAGGGCGTCGGAATTCGGCGACACCAAAGCCAGTGTGTTGGGAGATTACATTCCCGCCAAACTGGGCATGGACGACGGCGAAGTGCCGGTGGACATGATCGTGACAGCCGATTATAAGGGGTATTTGCTGTTCTTCTTTGAAAACGGGAAAGTGGCGAAGGTGGATCTGAACGCCTATGCCACCAAGACCAATCGCCGTAAATTGATCGGGGCGTATTCGGATAAATCGCCGCTGATTGCCATCTGCCACATTACCAAAGATACCGAGTTGCTGATGACCTCATCGGCGGGGCGGCTGTTGCTATTGCACACGGGTGCCATTGCGGCGAAGTCCACCCGCAACACCCAAGGTGTCCAAGTGATGACGCTGAAAAAGCAACATACGCTGAAAGGAGTAGAACCGTATACCGATGGATTGCTGGCCAAACCCGCCCGTTACCGCACTAAGTCATTGCCTGCCATGGGTGCCGTTCCCACGGCGGAAGATGTGGGTGAGCAGTTGTCTTTATTATAAAAAGAATCGCCGCCGGATAAGTGATCTCATCTGACAGCGATCCGGCGGCAAATACGGCAAACGCAAGTCAACATGTATTCGCGCCAAGGATAGCATGGCCGTTTTTGACGGGAAAATTCAAGTTTTTCAAAAAAAGACTTGCGTTTTATACAAAATTATGGTATCATAACATGCACTGTTATAATAGATGGAGGAATTCTCGATGTCAGTTTGGGAATATGTGATCGGTGCGATCATTATCATTTTTGCAATTGTTATTATTGCGGTCATCCTGTTACAGGAAGGCCGTCAGGCGAATTTGGGTGCTATTTCCGGCGCCGCCGAGTCCTTTATGGATAAAGGCAAAGCCCGCACGCTGGACGCGTTTTTGAGCCGTTGGACCAAGATTATTGCCCTTGTGTTCTTCGTACTGGTACTCGTCGGTATGCTCATCACCAAATTTCTCGGCGCGTAAGTTAGTTAACAAAAAATCCGCCCCAAGTCGGAGGCCAAGCGGTC
>JAZQJE010000055.1:0-9204 GCA_045541495.1 Acutalibacteraceae bacterium
GTTTCACGACTTGGTTCCTCCTTCGTCTTTCGGTTGTGGTTGGCAAACCCACTTCTATTCTAGACGAAGGAGGATATTTTTTCTATGCATAGCTAAAGCTTTTTTATCCCACCAGCACAGCTGGTGGTTCATTACTACAAACGAAGAACTCTCCTGCCGTTACGACGCAGGAGAGTTCTTTATCTTTTGATGAATATGAAAACACAAACCGATAGCAGCGGCGCCGAGCAAACAACCACCCCAATCTTTTACAAGATCGATCAGTTGAAAGGCGCGTCCGTCGGCACACCATTCCTGCACACATTCGTCCGCTACGGCGAAAAGGGCCGTAAACGGTAACGACCGCCAAACACGGCGGTTATAACTGCGAGCCAGCCAAGAGGCGAAAAAGCCCAGCACGGTATATTCCCCGATATGAGCCAGTTCCCGTACCATGACTTGCACGGTAGCGAGCACGGCTGATTGTTGATCGACGGGCAGGTTGCGATAGGCGGAGAACCAACGTAGTACGGTGGCGGTAAGGCCGGTACTTAACCCCGAAGATTGCGTGGCAGGTTGCAGGGACAACAACAGGATCAGCGCGGCACAGACAATGGTGAAAAGCCATAACACCGTGCGATAAATCACCGATTTTGTCATCGGTTAAAAAGGCAGTTTCATACCGCCGGTAATGCGGCTCATTTCCTGCTCGGAATCTGCCACGGCGGCACGGATCGCTTCGTTGACGGCGGCAGTAACCAAATCGGCCAACATCTCCGTATCGTCGGGATCACAGGCTTCGGGTTTGATCTCAATGGTCTTCACCAAATGAGAACCGTCCACGGTGGCGGATACCATGCCGCCGCCCGCCGTAGCACTGTAAGTACGTGCCGCCAATTCTTCTTGAGCGGCCGCCATGTCTTCTTGCATTTTTTGCGCCTGTTTCATCATGCTCTGCATGTTGCCGGCGCCGGAACCGTATCCTTGCGGTAACCGTGCTTTCATTGTCCTCAACCTTTCATTTCAATGGTAATGCCCGCCTCGGCACTCTGCCGCAAGAACGCGGACAAGGGATCAGTGGCTTCTTCTTGCTGCTGTGAAGCGGCGGGACGCCCCCGCTTGATACGCATGGGTTTGCCCAGAATGGCTTGTACCGCATTCATGAGTACCGCTTTGTTTCCGTCGGAACGGACCAAGGTGCCGAACATATCGTTATCGGTGACGATCACCAGATCCGTGCCGTTGGTCATGGCGGTAGACGACACTAACACGCCGTACAGCGGCGGACTTTTTTCGGCAATGCGCGCCAACACTTCGGGCCATTGGTCACAGGGGGTCATGGGTGCGGGCTCTTTCACGGGGCACGGCACGGGTTCGGCCAATTGTGCGGGTTGCTCGGGTTGTTCGGCCGATACTTCAGCGGGGACTGCGGCCACCGCCGCGGGGCCGCGTTCCTCCAATGCCTCGATACGGCGCAACAAGCTTTGCGGCGTAGTGTCTAAACGGGGATCACACAAACGGAGCAAGGTGGTTTCCATTTCCACGCGGCGAGAGACGCCGCCTTTCAGCCGATCCAACGTCCCTTGCAAAACATCCATAATGTGCAATACCGTTTCCAGCGAAATCGTTTCGGCTTCCGCACGCATGTCTTCCAATTCAGCCGCTGATAACACCACCAAATCACCGGGTTTACCAACGCTCTTGAGAATCATCAGATTCCGATAGAATTCGATCAGTTCGGCACACAACCGTTCCATGTCTTTGGAACTGTCATACAGTTCGCCCAGCAATGTGAGGGCCGCGCCGCCGTTGCCGCCGCGAATGGCTTTGGACAGGGTGAACAGGTGTTCCCGTCCCGCCATGCCCGTAGCATCCGCTACGACGGCGGTGGTGATATCCCGCGAGCGGGATAAACATTGATCCAGTAAAGACAAGGCATCTCGCAAACCGCCGTCTGCCAAACGGGCAATAAGAAGGGCGGCATCGTCCGCCAAGGAAAATCCTTCCTGCTCCGCCACAAAATGCAACCGCGCCGCAATATCCGACGGGGGAATGCGACCGAAATCAAACCGTTGGCAACGGGAGAGGATGGTGGCAGGCAATTTATGCACTTCGGTGGTGGCTAAAATGAAGATCACATGTTCGGGCGGTTCTTCCAGCGTTTTGAGAAGGGCGTTGAACGCACCTGCCGATAACATGTGAACTTCGTCGATAATATACACCCGATACTTACCTACGGCGGGAGAGAAATTCACTTCTTCCCGAAGGTCACGGATATTGTCCACACCATTGTTGGAGGCCGCATCGATCTCCACCACGTCCAAAATGGTGCCCGCATCGATCCCGCGGCAATTATCGCATTGGTTACAAGGATCACCGTCCACGGGATGTAAACAGTTGACCGCTTTGGCCAAAATTTTGGCACAGGAGGTTTTGCCCGTTCCCCGCGAGCCGGTGAACAGGTAGGCATGGGCCAAACGATGGGAGCGCAATTCGTTTTTGAGCGCGGTAGTGACTACCGGTTGTCCGTATACATCGGAAAAGGTTTGAGGACGCCATTTGCGATATAACACCTGATACATTGCCAAACCTCCTTTACAAAATACCGTGCTCTTTCGGGCATACGGGCGAATAGGTTGACTGCGGCGCACGGACGAAACCGCTTAATGCTGCTCGGTTCCCCGCCTGACATGGTTCACGGCACACCGTCGCACAGGACCCGTTCACCCGTATGCCCCAAAGCGCACGGTTTGGGACTATTATACTATACCGCCGCCCAAAAAGCAACAGGCGGCGGCGATTTTTTACGCTTTTCGCTGAATGACGGGAGGGGTGGTGTCTGTTTGCAGGGTGAGCCCGTCGCTGACTGTCATACTTCCGTCTGCGTACACGAAAATCCCCTGGGCATCGGGGAATTGTTTTAGCAGTGCTTTGCCTTCGGTTTCCCCTAACACAAAACAGGCGGTAGACAAGCCGTCGGCAACCGCAGAGTTTGCGGCAAGGATGGTGACGGAGGCCAAGCCGTTTTGCACGGGCATACCGGTATGGGGGTCTAACAAATGATGATACCGCACACCGTCCAGCGTAAAGCCCCGCTCATAAACGCCCGACGTGACCACCGCATCGTCCCGAACATTCACGATCGCGCACAAGGAAGAGACGTCCAACGGGTTTTTAACGCCGATACGGAAGGGTTGTCCCTCTTTATCCCCCACAGCAACGATGTTTCCGCCCAGATCAATGAGGGCGGATACGACCCCTTGTTGTTTCAGCAGATCCCGCAGTTTATCGGCAATAAACCCTTTGGCTATACCACCCGGCTCAAGACCGCCTGCGGGCAAGGTGACGGTTGTATCCGACACTGTTAACTTTTGATAATCCACCAATTTACAGGCGGCGGACAACCGATCTTGAGGGGGAACGGCGGGAGAGTCTGCGGAAAAATCCCACAGTGCCGACACGGGGCGAATGGTAACGTCAAAGGCACCGTGGGATAAAGCGGCGATCCGTTGGCTGAGAGTCAGCAGTTCGATGGTTTCCGTCGCTACCGTTACGGGGACCCCATTTCCGTTATTCACACGCCAAATATCGCTGCTTTTGCAGGTGGCGCTGAGCAACGATTCCAACCGTTCCACTTCGGCAAAGGAGGCGTCCAGCGCCGCCTTGGTGGTTTTCGCCGTTTCGCCGTATACCGTTACCGATACCACGGTATCCAAAGCAAAATCGGTGCGGGTTTCTTTATCGGTTATCCCGCCGCAGCCGGTCAACAGACAAGTTGCCACAAGAGCGATCAGCACGATTCGACGCATAGACTTCTCCCTTTCTTTGACATTCTATCATTAGCAGTGTATCACATTTGCTCGGAAAATGCAAAGTATCACAACTTTGTAACAAAGGTTGACCCGCTTTTTCAACATGTTATACTTCAAATGGGACACACTATAAAAAGGAAGGAGAGGAAGCCCATGCGTGTGTTACGGGAGTTATCCCGCGAAAGCCGTGCGTGTATCGTGGCATTATTGCTTGTTTGTGCCATTCCTCTCCTGCCGGAATATTGTGCGCCCGTTTTGGCCTTGGGTGGCTTATGGGCCGCCGCTGTTGACGCTAAAAAGCGAGGCGAACAACTGCATATCGGCCCTATCGGGAAATTATTGTTATTGTACATGGCGTACATGGCGATCGGTATTATGTATTCTGCCCATAAGATGAACAGTTTCTCCACCTTTTTGATGTGGGTCGTAATGTTTGGCGGATATCTCACCGTTACCACGGTGGTGTTCAGCCGCCGTCGGTTACAGGTGGCTTTGTTCTTTGTCAGCGCCGCCGCCGGAATCGTGGGGTTGATTGCTTGTGTACAATACGTATTGCGGGATATTTTGGGCATGGCGTTGCCCAATCAGATCTGGATCGCACTGGACGAGTGGATATATCACTATTTCCCCTTGAACGTGGATATCCACATTGCACCTCACCGCGCAACGGCGACCTTTAACAATCCCAATATCATGTCGGAATATTTGGTGATGGCCGTCCCCTTTGCTGCTTTGTCGGGGTTCGACGGGCCGCGCACCCGCTTAAAATTGATCTCACGGGTCTGTTTGTTGTTTGCGTTGTTGGGTATAGCGGTATCGTTTTCGCGGGGTGCGTATTTAGCGTTGTTGGCTATGTTGCTGCTGATCATCGTCACCAATTTGCGCAAGATCACGCCGCTGTTGCTTTCGCTGGTGGCGGCGGTGGCATTGGTGCCGGAAGTGATCATTTCCCGTTTTATGACCATCGGCAGTATCAACGATTTTTCCATTGCTCAACGGTTTACCGCTTGGGATCTTGCCGTGCAAGCGATTATTGAAAGTCCCTTGTTTGGGTTGGGGCCGGGTATCAATAATTTTTGGGACGTGTTACAAAAAATGGGATTGACCGCCCCTCATTCTCACAATGTGATCTTGCAGGTGTTGGTGGAAGGTGGTTTTATTGCCCTGTTTTTGCTGACATTGGTGGCAACCAAGTTGTTGCAAAGCAGTGTGGAGCTATTAAACCATTCTCCCAAAACCCATTTTTACGGCGTATTTTTGTTGGTGTTTGCGGTATCGTTCGCGGTATACGGTATGGTGGATTATCCGTTCCTGTGCCCCAAACTGGTGGGGATGTTTGTGATTGTTCTCGGTATTGCCGACGCCTCTTCTTGTCTGTATTTACAGCAAGCCACGGTACCACTCACCAAAGTATTTTCTCGTCCGCCGTTGCAACGGTTAAAAGAATTGTTTGCGACAAAATAAAACCATCTCTTCGTTTGGCGGAGAGATGGTTTTATTTGTTTACAGATCCAATTTAAGGTCGCTTTCTTTGATCCAGCCGATTTTGCGAAGAGGCAAGCTGAGCAACCAGGTGAACAGAGCCGGTAACACGATACAAATGAGGATCAAGCCAACCCAGTCCATAACGGACGGGGCAATCGCCGCTGCGCCGTTCGCCAGGGCTTTTTCGGAGGGAGCCAACCAGCCGGTGATCACGCCGATGGGACCTACCAGACCACAAGTGCCCATGCCGGATGACACGGGGGCACCGTTCATTTGCAGGCGGAAAACGCACGTGGCAAGAGGGCCGGTGATAGCAGAGGCAAGCGTCGGGGCAATCCAGATACGGGGGTTGCGTACGATGTTACCCATTTGCAACATACTGGTGCCCAGCCCTTGGGCCACCAAACCGCCCATACGGTTTTCACGGTAACTCATCACGGCAAAGCCGATCATTTGCGCACAACATCCCGCTACTGCGGCACCGCCGGCAAGACCGGTGAGGCCCAGTGCCGCACAGATCGCCGCCGAACTGATGGGCAGTGTCAGCGCCACACCAATGACCACGGAAACGATGATCCCCATAGCAAAGGGTTGCAGTTCGGTGGCCCACATAATGAAGTTGCCCACCGCGCTGGCCGCCGCACCGATGGGGGCCGATACCAAGGCGGAAAAGCCAACACCGCTCAAGATGGTGACGATAGGTGTTACCAAAATGTCCACGGGGGTTTCTTTACTGACGACTTTGCCCAGTTCTGTCGCCACGATGGTGACGAAGAATACCGCCAACGGGCCGCCCGCGCCGCCCATGGCGTTGGCAGCGAAGCCCACGGGAATCAGTGAGAACAACACAAGGGGCGGAGCATTTAGTGCGCGGGCAATGGCGACGGCCATACCGGGGCCCACCATCGCGGAACATAAGCCGCCGATGGTATAGGTTACGGCCCCTTCGCCAGTACCGAGCGTTACAATGATCGCATTTAAAAAGCCGACGTTCAGTTGCTGACCTAAGGTGTTAAGAATGGTGCCTACCAACAAGGTGCAGAACAAGCCTTGTGCCATGGCACTCATGGCATCAATAAAATAACGTTTGCCGGAAAATACGATGTCTTTCCGCTTTAAAAATGCTCGTATGGCTTCCATGCCATCGCCCCTTTTCGTAGTTTTTGACTATTTTATACCATTTCTCTCCATTATGCAAGCCTTGACAGACTTTTTTTTGATATTTATAATGATGATAGTGTTTAGATAAAGGATGATGAATGATGCTTCGGAAACAAACGGCCTGTCTTACGGCTTTGATCGTACTCTCGGCTTTTTTATTAACTGCATGTGGAGAACAGCCCCCTGCCGATACGTCTTCAACGACTTCTTCCGTTGTTACCCAAGGCGAAAACCAACAACCCGGTTCTTCTGCCTCCATCACCGACACCGACGGTGACAGCGCGTCACAAGGAGCGTCGTCTACCACTTTGGTTAGCGGTACCGAGAGTACGCAAGGAAACACCGATGGGCATGGTTCTTCATCTTCGTCTTCGGCTTTGAGTTCTCGCACGGATGTTGCCGTCAACACGTCCAACGGAAGTGCTACCCAAAGCACGGGGGCGGTCACGTATTCGCGACCAACACGTGACACAACGACTGCTACGGTATTCGGCGGAAGCACGGTTACATGTCCTACAACAAGTAAAGCAGGACAAGGTATCACCAATTGTCACACCACGAATACCACCGCCACGGTGCCTCCTGCCGCAACTACCGTTTCAAACCAGTCGGTGGTCAACCCCTCTGACGCCACGACCACGATTGCCAAACCGACGATGCCCGCTGTGACTCAAGAGACACCGCCCGCTTTCTCTGTGGGATTTATCACCACCGAAAAAACATATATTGAGACCGACTATGTAATTTTTGAAATCGATCCGAATATTTATGTCATTGGGGATCTGGCGCAGAAAACCGATACCATGTGTGCCGCCATGGAAAAGGTGACCGGATTATCTTTTAAAACGAAAACATACAACGCCAAAAAAACATTCGTTCATGTGGGACGGAGTTATATTGTAGGGGAAGAAGAAGTCGGTGACGTCGCTCATGCCAAAAGCGGTTACTTCTCCAATTCTCGCGGTGATACGTGTGCCAACTACGTGTACTTGAATCCTATGGAACTCTTTTTGGGGAAAGGCACCACTTTCCTTCATGAAATGGCACACGTGTTGCGATTTTGTCAGACAGAAGTAGGATTTCGCACCGTGTTTGAAGAAGGATTTGCCGTCTTTACGGAATATCAAACCATCCAATATTTAAAAAACCATCACACCGATGTGGCTTACGCGTTGGATGCGGCTATTATGCCTATATACAGTATCCCAATTGATGAAGACTTGTATTCCCAATCCATTGAGACCTGGCTAAAAAAAGATTTCGAATATGACACCTTTGCCAATAATGCGTATGCCATTGGATATCGCTTTTTAGAATATTTAAAGGATTGTTACGGTGACCCTTTCAAATGGATTGCCGCCTCGTCCGGTCAAGAAGCCTTGGTATCAGCCGAAACCACCATCGCTACTTTAAAATCATGTTACGGGAACACCGCCTTATCCAAATTTTACACGTGGATGAAGCAACACGAAAAAGATTTTGAAGTTGACGGCAGTGTTTACACCCCCAACACCGGCGAAGTTCGCGAAATGTCCGGCTTTGCTCCCATCAGTTTCTATCCGCGGTTTTTGAGTTCTTATAACGAAGCACCGGTATCCTATCTCAGTTTTCGGTATAAAGACCTGTACATAAACTTGGAAGAAGTAAAACGATATTTGTCTGAATACAAAGGACGAAACGTGGATAACTGTTACTTGTCGTTGTCCCATCCAGCTACCGTTCTTCTCTATGACAAACAAGGCAAGGTCTTAGATGCCGTCAACGATCAAAAAATTCCCGTAAAAGGCGTCAGTTATATCAAATTGGTCGGCTCAGGGTATATGGGGTGCATGCACTTGGACGGGTATCATAAACCGTCCGATACCTTTAACACGCCCACCGTTTTCTATGAAAAAACAATTGAAGCCAATGGTGGTTCTGACGTTGTTTACTATGCGCTGAATGAAATTATGATGCGATCGGATTTGGAAATTCGAGTGGTTGCCTCGTCCCCTCTCACCAACATAAGTTTCGAAGCAGTGTATTGGGAAAACTTTACTTCTTATGAAAATGTGTCCCAGGCAGCCTTTGTCGGCGGATGCCGTACTATCTCCCTTTTTAACCACACCGACAAAGACGTTACCGTCAAAGTCATTGCTGCCAAAAAATAATGATCATCCTTAACACTTATAGGCAAAAAGCAGACGATAGCTTATTCGGCTGTCGTCTGCTTTATCTCCCTTGACATTCTTTTTGAAAACAAGTATACTATTGGAAGTTTGATTTACAGGGCGTTTACATTTTCTACAACATCGTTGAAAGCTCCTGTTATCTCAATCAAAATCGAAAACGAAGAAAACGGAATATTTCGAGGTGCGGTTTACCTGGTAGGGTGCCCCGTTTGGGAGCGTGCCCGGGCGGAGAGCCCCCGCGGGCAAAACGGCGCTTCGCGCCAAAAGCAAATCCCTCAAAACCCTTGCAAACACGGAAGAAAAGCCTTTGTTTATGCGGATTTTCGGGGCTTTAAGAAAATTCAAATTTGCGTGGAATTTGAGTTTGACCACAGTTTGTCCCACTTCCACACAAAATCAAGAAAAATCGAATATATATCCGGGTGTGGCGCAGCTGGGAGCGCGGGTGGTTTGGGACCATCAGGCCGCAGGTTCGATCCCTGTCACTCGGACCAAAAACGGGACTGTCTAACTTTTGTTAGGCAGTCCCGTTTTTATCATTTCAAGTCAGCGATTATTCCATCGGGCAAGATTTTATCAAATTTAGTGGCAATTCG
>JAZQJE010000056.1:0-2805 GCA_045541495.1 Acutalibacteraceae bacterium
CCTCGTTTTCAATGGGTTGACTGCCGCCCTCCAGATCGATGATGGAGAGCCGCCGAAACGCCATGGCGAGCGTATCGTCCATATACACACCCTGCGAGTCGGGCCCGCGATGGGTGATTTTATCCGCCATTTGCTGTAACAACTGTTCACGGTTTGCAACCTGCCCCGTAAACCCGCAAAATCCGCACATGGCACATCCTCCGTTTTCTTAAGAAACAATATATATAGTAGTATAACACATACTGTATAAAAAAGAAACACAAAATGTAAAAATGTTTGCATAAAAAGAAAGCGACCGCTTTGCGGTCGCTTTTCGGTCAAGGATTGGTGATTTCGGGAAAGTCGTGTAATACTTGTTGGGCGAGTGCCTGCGCACCGGCCGCCGCCGGATGCACACGGTCGGAGGATAACATACCGTCACTCCAGGAACTCCCTTTTTCAGTAGCGTTAACGGCAGCGGCAAAATCAATGTAACGGTAACCGCTCTTTCGTACATACTCGTTTTTGTATACGTGATTGCGGTCGGGAGTGTTGGGGATGGTTGTTAGAATGGGCGTGATATTTCGTGTTTCGCATTCTTTGATAAACGATTTTACCGCAGTTTGCCAAGACGGATTGATATTGAATTCATCCACTTGATCCGGATCGTTCATCCCAAGACACCAAACAGCATATTGCGGTGTTTCGTACTCCAACAGATGTTTCCACTCTTTTATCATCGCGCTTGATGTGGCACCGGGATATCCGCTGTACAGACAAGTGTCATATCCGGCGGACAAAACGTGATAAGGCCATCGGAGATTGCTCAAGGTGCTCAGGTAACTATCGCCCAATATCCAAATATCCGCGGTTAGATCGGCGGCACTCCAATTGGCGGAAACGTTGGTGAGGTTACTGTTTTGGCTTTCTATAACAATATCGCCGCGACATACTCCCCAGGGGATTCCTTCGGTTGTATAGGAAGCGGTATCGTTTTGTATATGAACCGTTAAATACTCTCGGGAGTTTACCGACATGGTCACTTGAAGGTGACCGGTAATAGACAGCCCGTGCTCCGCGGAACAGACCTGTCTTTGGGTGTTGGTGTAGGTATACACTTCGATTTTGGTATTGTCGATCGCAACGTACCCATTTGCATATCCTGTTGTGCCGCGGCGAAAATACAAAGTATCGAAATTTTCAACGGTTGCAGAAAAGGAGAATTCTTTGTTGCGCTTAATATACGTTTGCTGCAAGGTTAAACGGTCGCCGGAAACCAGTGTGTCCGCTTTGGCGGAAAAAGGATGTATATTTTGCTGTGCGGTGGTTGTGGTGGTGATGACAGAGGACGGGACCTCTGTTATCGGTTCCTGTTGGTTTTCGCAGGCGGTGTTCAGCAATATCACCAGACAACCGATCATCAGCAGAATTTTCCTCATGTTAACCCCTCCTATTTGTAGCAAAATTAGTTTAGCGGATTTTCCGCTAAAAGTCAATAGCGAATATTCCGCTAAGGTATACTGAACGGTATAAGAGGGGGTGGGGATATGTTGTACCGCAGAATACGCGATCTTCGGGAAGATAAGGATCTTACACAACGGGAGATGGGTGAGATCTTATCGTGCAGTCAACGTGTATACAGTAACTATGAACGCGGTGACTTGGATATCCCTACCGAGATTTTGATCAAGTTAGCGGATTTCCACCACGTATCGGTGGATTACATTTTAGGCAGAACGGATAAGCGGAATATGGCATAAAACAAGGCGGTTACCGTTGGTAACCGCCATATTATTTATTTATCCCACAGATTCACGGCTTGTACGCGGTTTTCCAGTTCGCGGATCAGAACCTCGGAATCTTTGGGGGCATTCTTTTTTTTTTTGCTGCCGGTAAACAATCGATAGGCATAAAACAACAACGCAAAAACAAAAAGGATCAGATACTGTTTTTTATCGGGCGCGATGACGGAAAGGGCGAGCGCTGCAACGGTAAGAAGAATATCGACGATCAGGACAATGGCTTTCAAAACGTTGTTAGCGGTGTCAAACGCCGTATAATACGTCACGTAGGTTTTGCCGTCTTGTTCCTCAACTTTGGCAAACAGGCTGGTGGAATTGGAGTTTTCGATGTGTCGCTGCCTTATCGGGTGGGTGATCATAATTTCTCCGTTTGAAAAACAGGAGAACTCAATCGGGAGTTCACCGCTGATTTCCGATCGGCAATCGCCCTGCAATTGCATGAATTTCTCGATCGCATCTTCGCGCGATGTGAACACTTCATATTTCCCTTCGTCGATTTTTATCATCCATCCTCACCGCCTTTATATTTAGGATAGTATATGTTTCACCTATTCCCACCAAAGAGGGTGGTCTATGGGATCATCCGGCCAATTGGGTACGGGTTCGGTAATGATGCCGTCCGCGCCCAAGAGGCGGAGGTGTTGCAGGGATTGTTCGGCAAGGGGGGCGATAGCAGGGGAGAAACCTTTGCGGGTTGCTCTCGCCAAGTCGTAAAACCAGTTGCCACGCAGGGATTCGAGGTGGTGGTCGTAGTGATAGGGGTCGGAGGGAGCATCACTCTCAAAGCCGAACTGTAAATATCCGGCGATTTGCAACGCAATGGCATCGGGGTGCCCGTACGCGACGTGTTCCTCACAAGCGGCGAACAGTGATACCTTATCGCCGTCTGTAAGGTACGTATGAAGCCTACGGATATCTTCTTCGGCGTGTTCCAGCACAAGGGGCGTGACAGCCTCCAAGGCGGTATCGACCGCCGCGGCAAGGTCAGCGTTTATCAAGCATGAGTTTTTCGCTTGCCATAAAT
>JAZQJE010000057.1:0-16947 GCA_045541495.1 Acutalibacteraceae bacterium
ATGGCTGGTACCGATGGCGATGGTCAAGGAATCCACACCCGTGCGGGTAACGAAATCCTGCACTTGTTCGGGATCGGTATAGCTGGCTTTGTCGGCGTCTACGTTCACATCATCTTCGATGCCCGCCAATTGACCCAGTTCACCCTCAACGGTAACACCGTGAGCGTGGGCATATTCCACCACTTTGCGGGTGAGTTCCACATTCTCCTCATAGGGAAGATGGGAACCGTCGATCATCACGGAGGTGAAACCGCCGTCAATACAATCTTTGCACAATTCGAAACTGGAACCGTGATCCAGATGCAACGCAATGGGCAGACCGGATTCTTCCACGGCCGCCTGCACCATGTGGTACAGATACGCATGATGAGCATATTTACGGGCGCCGCCGGATACCTGCAAAATCACAGGGGAATTGAGTTCTTTACAGGCTTCCACAATACCCTGCGTGATCTCCATATCGTTGACGTTAAACGCGCCGATCGCATAACCGCCTTCGTAGGCTTTTTTAAACATTTCTTTCGTATTTACCAGGGGCATATCATTGACCTCCATAACATTGATGATTTTATTATACACTACTATTTTGAATTTTTAAAGGGGTTTTATCGAAAAAAAGACAAAAAACTTGTGTATTGGGCAATCTCTTGGTATACTGAAGACAAAGGAGTGATCCCCATGCGTGAAGATATTACCAGCATACCCGTAAGCGAAGTGTTTGAACCCAAAGACGGATGCCCTATCTGCCGTATGCGCAACTTGTTGGAAAAACGGGTAGCGGAATACATTACGGGTGCCGCCATGATGGAACCGGACGTTCGCATTGAAACCAATAAACTGGGATTTTGCATTGACCATTATCGCTTGATCCTCAAGCAACGCAACCGCTTAGGTGTGGCGCTGATCTTGGAAAGCCATTTGGCGGAACTGGAAAAAGACATTTTTAAAGGGTTACCCGTTCTCGGTAAAAAGCCCGACAAACAAGCCAAAAGTGCCGCCGTGCGCACCGAAACCTGTTTTTTATGTCAACAGGTGGACTGGGCCATGGAGCGAATGTTAGCCACCGTTTGCCGTCTGTGGGAACACGAACGGGATTTCCGCAACCTATTTGACGAACAGGAAGCCTTGTGTCTCCCCCACTTTGCTCTGTTGGTGGAAACCGCCGAAAAATGCATAAACAAAAAGTCCCGTCCCGACTTCGGAAAAGCGGCAGCGGCACTATCACAAAACTATTGCGCCGAACTTCGCGGAGATGTGTCCCATTTCTGTAAAATGTTCGATTATCGGAACAACGGCGAGGATGCGGATTGGGGAAATTCCAAGGATGCCGTCGAGCGAGCGATTTGGTTTCTCACCACTCGTCAACCGTGATCCAAATTCAACACTCTGTATGCTGAATTGTGGAAAAAAATGTCAATTTTTTGGACTTTCGACGGGGTGCGACAGGGAAAACCCCCTTTAAAATGGGGATTTGTCCACATTTTCAACAGAGTTTTCCACAACAGAACGGTTGTTCCCAATTTTACAAAGAGTTATAATGCCTTTCCGTTTTATCAATTTTTCGCATAAAAAACAGGCCTTTGACCATACTGAAAACGAGAAGGAGTGAAAGGCCATGCAAAAAGGGATCAGCCGTCAGATCGTGGAAGTTGTTCGCACCGATAACCCCTATTTCGAACGGGCATTTTTGGTAGTTCGCACCGATTGTGCCGACCATCCGCCAAAGCGGCTGGATCAGGAAGCCGCCCGCTTTTTACAGCAGCAAACTCCCTATACAGGAATAAAAAAAGCGCGCCGTTTCCACCTGTTGCAAAAACTCTCGTTACTGTTACTGGGCGGCGCGGCAGGCACCCTGCTCACCCTTGCCGTTCGCCTCATCTTGTAAGACACGCCCCTTGATCCTGTGAGATCAAGGGGCGTGTCTTACGGTACAGATCGCACCCTTGTTTTCCCGTGCCAAAGCTTTCAGATCTTCTTGCACGGCAGTAAACTGCGAAATGCGCAATTCATCGTCACACAATGCTGTCAATTGCTGAAACGCCGCTTCCAAATCGTTGTCAACCGTCAAATAACGGTTGATAAGAGCGGCGATCACCTCGCCGTGCATTTGTGCGATTCCCTTATCGCCGTTTGTCCATCCGTTGTATCGCAAGATATCCGCTACCTGCATAGGCGTTAACGTACTGCTACCTGCAGGCAACTCTCCCACCGCTTCGGGCAATGTCAGCGGTAAACGATTTTGCAAATGGATGAGAAACGCCGCCACGCCACTGACGGAAAAGGATAAACCGCCATCGATCTCTCGCCCTTCCCGTTCGCCCAACCGTCCCCGCGCATACGATGTACCGCCCTCGGCATAGACCGTTTCCAAAGTTTTATCCCCAAGGAACGTATTCGGCGCATATCCCACACATTCCATGGTCATGGTGCGGGTATCATAGGTAAGCAGCACCGCTCCCGTTAACGTGTCCACCGCATCGCGAAAAAACAAGGCCACTGTCCTCTCCCGCCCCACAACGGTGTCGGCTTCGGCAGGGGATTGTGTCCGTATACGATCCAGCGCATCCGGCAAAAATAACATACCGCAAAAAACCGCAAAAGACAGCAAAAATGCCACCGCCACGGTCTTGGCGGTTAAATGCGCAATCGGAGCGCCGTGCTTCATATGACCACCCCCCCGTCCCGAATACAGATCCGCCGTGGTGCCGCGGCAGCAATGGTGTTGTCATGAGTAATGAGCACCACCGTATGGCCTTCTTTATTTAAGGTGTGCAGCATATCCATAACCTCGCCGCCCGACACACTGTCCAAGTTGCCGGTAGGCTCATCCGCCAAAATCAGCGGCGGCACCATGGCAATGGCTCTGGCAATGGCTACCCGCTGTTGCTGACCGCCGGACAATTCTGCAGGGCGATGTGTCAACCGATCACCTAACCCCACACGATATAAACTATCTTTGGCGCGTCGGCGGCGTTCTTCTCGACCGATCCCGCGGTATAGTAGGGGTAACTCCACATTTTCTTGTGCCGACAAAGCGGAAATTAAATGAAATCCTTGAAACACAAACCCGATCTGTCGCCCACGTACCCGCGCCTGTACCGCCGCCGTGCAACGGGACATATCCCGTCCGCCCAGTTCATAGGTGCCGCCGCTGGGCACATCCAAACAACCGAGAATGTTCATAAGGGTGGATTTTCCCGACCCCGATTGTCCCACGATCGCGACAAATTCTCCTTGTTCAATATCCAACGAGATCCCGTCCAGTGCCCGCACCGTACCGGCGGCGGTGCGGTAGATCTTACTCAAATTCCGTACACGGATCAATGCTGCCATATCCTCACCTCAAAGAGTAGTATTTCCCTGCCTTTCTCTTTTTACACGAGAATATTTTTTAACGTTCGCCGTTGACAAACTCCGCGCAATCCTGTATAATTAACAATCACTGCACGGAGAGTTGTCCGAGTGGTCGAAGGTGCAGCACTCGAAATGCTGTGTGGGGAAACTCACCTAGGGTTCGAATCCCTAACTCTCCGCCAAAACGAAAATCCTGTCGCTTATTGTCGACAGGATTTTCGTTTTGTATTTTTCATTGTTCACTATTCATCATTCATTCGACAGGATTTTCAATGAATATTGAATGATGAAATCGCTTCGCTGATGAATAATGAATAATTGATCTATACTATCGTTTCTGCTATAATATGGGAAAAGGCGGTGTTTTGAATGAAAGAAAATTTACTTATAGATAAATCTATTGCTTTTGCTGCACGAATTGTAAAACTGCATCAGCACTTAATATAAGAACAAAAAAGAAACAGTAATATCAAAACAAATTGTTCGTAGCGGCACAAGTATTGGTGCAAATATAAATGAAGCAAATTATGGTCAAAGTAAAGCTGATTTTATTTCTAAAATGCACATAGCGTTAAAAGAAACTGCCGAAACTGAATAGTGGATTAAGTTACTTTATATGTCTGAATATATTGATGACAAAATGAGTAGTTCCTTGCTTGATGATTGTTTGGAAATAAAACAAATTTTAATTGCGGCTATCAACACCGCAAAGGAGAATAACAAGTGAAAAAATTAGACAAAAATTTGCTTGTCGCTATAATAAGTATTTTAGTTTTCGTTTTGTTTATTATAGGTTTTTCTGTGCTGAGTTCTATAATTCAAAGTGGGGTAATTGAAAATACTGCGTTTTCCCAATCGGTGCAAGAAATATTGGTATTTATAATGTTTTTTCCTTTGTTGTTATCTTTCTCCTTTTTCGGGAAGTTTTTTGAAACAAAAGGGCATTATCCAATAGCAAAGATTTTAAAATTCGTTTCAATAGCATTGTTTGTTTTTTCCATATTTCAAGTTCTGTTATCGTTGTTTGGGTTTTATAATTAAATTTTACGAGGGTTCGAACATATAGGTCAGAATTTGAAAGGGCATCGAATTTGTCCTCCCCTTCCAAAAACAAGAAAGGTCACCCTTGTGGTGGCTTTTCTTGTTTTTCCCGCTTGCTTTTTGCGTGTTACTGAACTATACTGTCTGTTAGCAAAAAGAAAAAGGACGGTCAATTCATGGAGCGCAATTTTAAGCGGGTAAAACTTGCCTGCTATGCCACCAATATTTGTATGGCGGCCATCGGCTCTCTGCCACCGCTTCTGTTTTTAACGTTTCGCGACCTTTACGGGATTCCCTTTTCCCTTTTAGGTACGCTGGTCTTTATCAATTTCGGCACACAATTGGTGGTCGACCTGATCTTCTCTTTCTTCTCCCATAAATTCAACATTCCCCTCACCGTCAAACTCACGCCCTTGTTGGCGGTTGTCGGATTAACCCTTTACGCTTTATGGCCGCTGTTGTTCCCCTCTTTGGCGTATGTAGGATTGGTGATCGGCACCCTGATTTTTTCCGCTTCCTGCGGCCTTTCGGAAGTGCTCATCAGCCCTACAATAGCCGCCATCCCCAGTGACAACCCCAACCGAGAAATGAGCAAACTACACTCAATCTTTGCTTGGGGTTGTGTGGCGGTGATTCCCGTCAGCACCGCTTATCTTGCGCTGTTTGGCGGTGACCATTGGCATTATCTGGCATTGTTCTTTGTGCTACTTCCCCTAACAGCTTTCGTTCTCTTTGCGGGCGCCACCATGCCTGTCATGGAAACCCCAAAACAACTATCCAACACCTTTAAGTTGATGAAGAACAAGCAATTATGGGTGTGTGTCTTTTTGATCTTCTTGGGCGGATCCAGCGAATGTACCATGTCCCAATGGTGTTCGGGGTATTTGGAGAACGCGCTGTCCATCCCGAAAATTTTGGGCGATATTTTCGGTGCGGCACTCTTTGCCGTGGCATTGGGGATCGGTCGCTCTTTGTATGCCAAGATTGGCAAAAACATCACTCGTGCACTGTTTTGGGGTGCCGTGGGCGCAACGGCGTGCTATTTGGTTGCCGCCGCCGTTGATTTCCCGCTCATCGGCTTGCTTACCTGCGCGTTTACAGGTTTTTGCGCTTCCATGATGTGGCCCGGCAGTTTGATCGTAGCCGCTGACCGATTTCCTGTCGGTGGTGTGCTGATCTATGCCATGATGGCCGCCGGCGGCGATCTCGGTGCTTCTGTCGGCCCTCAGTTAGTGGGCATCGTCACCGATACCGTGGCCGCCGTTCCCGCACTGCAGGATGTTGCCGCCTCCATAGGGCTGGCTCCCACCCAGCTGGGTATGAAACTGGGGATGTTAGTGGGTATGCTCTTTCCCTTGTGTGCTGTTTTTCTGCTCGCTCACCTTCGACGTTCCCATAACAAGACCTAAGCCGAAGCCGACGAGTTTACGCCAAGTGTTGATAAGGAAGTAAAGGAAAGGAAACCCCCACCGATAATGCTGACGCATATCGGTGGGGGTTAACGCATGATTGTGCCAAAAGTTCGCTTTTTAAAGAAAAACTGCCTTACCAACGCTTGGCGTTCCGCCTGTTGTCTTTTTCCTTGACCGTCATGTCGAATTATGGTATAATTAAACTTGTGGGATCATACACTGTTTTACCGAATAAGAGAGGAGTCATCGTATGGAACTGTTTTACATCGCATTGATCCTTGTAATACTGGCGGTCATCATTCCCAACATCCGCATCGTCCCCCAAGCACAAGAATATGTCATCGAATTTTTAGGAAAATACAAAACCACATGGGGCGCGGGTTTGCATGTGAAGGTCCCTTTACTGGAACGTATCGCCAAGCGTATCACCCTAAAAGAGCAGGTCATGGATTCTCCTCCCCAGCCGGTCATCACCAAAGATAACGTCACCATGCAGATCGACACCGTGGTATACTTCCGCATCTACGACGCCAATCTGTATACCTATGGCGCCGTCAATCCCATTTCGGCCTTAGAAAATCTTACCGCTACCACGTTGCGTAACATCGTAGGCGAATTGGAACTGGACGGCACGTTGACCTCCCGCGATACTATCAACGAGAAAATGACCGCCATTCTGGACGAAGCCACCGATCAATGGGGCATCAAGGTCAGCCGTGTGGAACTGAAAAACATCATCCCGCCCGCCGAGATCCAAAATGCCATGGAAAAACAAATGAAAGCAGAGCGCGACCGTCGTGAGACTCTGTTGCAGGCGGAAGGTCACAAAGCCGCCGCCATCACCCGCGCAGAAGGCGATAAGCAAGCCATGATTTTAGCCGCCGAAGGCGAGCGCGATGCCCGCATCGCCCGCGCCGAAGGTGAGGCGCGCGCCATTTATTTGTCTAAAAAGGCCGAAGCCGACGGTTTACGGGCTCTCAAAGAAGCTGGTGCCGACGCGGCAGTATTAGAACTAAAAAAATACGAAGCACTGATTCGCATGGCAGACGGAAAAGCCGCTAAGATCATCGTCCCCACCGATGCGGTCAACGCCACCAAAGCCAATGTGTTGTTTTCTGAAACCACGGGACTGGGGGATGTAACGAAAGAAGCACCCGCCGCTCCCGCGCCTCAACCCACCGACCCTTGTTGTGATCGATTTGAAAACTGAAATCCATTTATGAAAATTATGCCAAACGATATCTATTTGCCAGCACAACAAAAGCAGAGCCAAAAGCTCTGCTTTTTCTTTACTTTCTTCTCTTCTTTCGCAAATATAAAGTCAAGATAACACCGCCGATCATTATCATAATACCAATTATGATAAAAGCATGTGCCATCAACGAGACGGGATTATTGGGAAACATCGAATTGAACATCTCGACACTTCCAAATGGATCACCCATAAACCCCTCCATAGATGAACCGACATTATCAAAAGAACTGAACATTCCCGAAACCACCACCTTGGCCAAAATGCCGATTACACAAATTCCAAGACCACATACCGCAAGATAAACACCGGATAACCAACCGTGCTTTTTAATGATTTTTCCCACCCATTTAATATGGGTATCAAAAAAAGCCTCGTATCTTTTACTGTCTTTTTCTTTTGTGCTGACGCCATCGTCCGCGGGAATATCCTCCTCTGATATAAACCAATCAACCGTAACGCCAAACAACTTTGCAAGAGATGCAAGATTGCTTATGTCCGGTATAGCCGATGGGGGTTCGGCTCCCCTCGGCTATAGTTTCACCAAGTTCCCATTTGCTAATTGCTTGCCGTGATACGCCCACTAATTCCGCTAATGCATCTTGTGACATTCCCGCCTTTTTTCTGTAGTATTGTATCTTTTCACTAAGTTTCATCGTATCTCTCCTTTGCACGATAAAAGGATACCATCCCCTTCTACCGATTACAATATACCACACCTTGCATTTTCGCAACCAATGGTTGCAAAACAGTAAACCGAGGCATCCGCCGTAACGCAGATGCCTCGGTTTACTGTTGTTATTCTGTCACACTGACAACCGTATATCCCGCGGCGGTAACAGCATCGCTCAGTTGTTGTGCCGTAGCATTGCCACCCTCGACAACGGCGGTGCCCCCTTTAAGATCCACCACCGGTATCACACCGGCGACGGCGCTCAATGCATCTTCCACGTGTTTTTGGCAACGGGGACACATCATCCCCTCAATTTTTAAGGTAATCACGGCTCTTTCCTCCTTTTTGCTACTTTTCGAACGTGTTTTCACACGATGGAACCATTTTAATCGCAAGGCGTTGGATACCACAAAAATACTACTGCAACTCATAGCGGCGGCGGCAAACATGGGACTGAGCCGCAACCCGAACAACGGATAAAACACGCCCGCCGCCAAGGGGATTCCCAGGCAGTTATAGAAAAATGCCCAAAACAGGTTTTGACGGATGTTGCGCACCACAGCACGGCTTAAGCGGATAGCCGTGGGCACATCCCGCAGATCGCTCTTCATGAGTACCACCGAGGCACTTTCCACTGCCACATCCGTACCCGCGCCGATAGCCATGCCCACATCGGCACTAACCAAAGCGGGCGCATCGTTGATTCCATCCCCTACCATAGCCACGGTTTTCCCCGTTTCACGCATGCGGGTGATCTCCCGTTCTTTATCCTGAGGCAACACTTCGGCGGTCACCCCCGACAACGATAAGGCGGCGGCAACGGCCTGTGCGGTACGCTGATTGTCACCTGTCAACATGTGCACCTCAACGCCCATTCTCCGCAGTTCTTCAACGGCTTCACGGCTTTCTTCGCGGATCACATCCGCTACGGCAATCATACCGCAGAGCGTGTTATCCCACGCAAACAGTAAGGGGGTCTTGCCTTCATCGGCCAACCGCTGCAACTGTTCGCTATAAGGTGCGGTATCAATCCCTTGCTCCGCCATCAGCCGCTGATTACCCGCCAAACAAGAACGGTCTTCCCGCAAGGCGGTCACCCCTTTTCCGGGGACACTTTGGAATGCCGTTACCTCGGCGGGCACGATTCCCCGACGGGCAGTTTCTTCCAAAACCGCCGCCGAAAGGGGATGTTCGCTTTTGCTTTCCAGATCCGCCGCCAACTGTAACAATGTGGTTTCGTCTACCGTAATTGGCAACACATCGGTAACCGTGGGCGTTCCCGTGGTGATGGTACCGGTCTTGTCCAGCACCACACAATCCACTTTATGGGCGACCTCCAAGGCTTCACCGGATTTAAACAGAATCCCGTTCTCGGCGCCTTTACCCGTCCCCACCATGATAGCCACGGGAGTCGCCAACCCCAAAGCACAAGGACAGGAAATGACCAATACGGAAATGGCATAGGACAACGCTTCTTCAAAAGGCGCGCCCACCATGATCCACACGATCCCCGTAACAAGGGCGATGACCATAACGGTGGGTACAAAGATGCGTGCCACCGCATCGGCGGTTTTGGCGATAGGGGCTTTTCCCGCTCCCGCTTCTTCTACCAAACGAATAATTTGGGACAAGGTGGTATCCTGTCCCACACGGGTAGCACGAAAACGAACAAATCCCGTTTTATTGACAGTGGCACTAATGACCGTATCTCCGATTTCTTTCAGGACAGGCAAGCTTTCTCCTGTAATAGCGGATTCGTCCGCGGTGGTGCGACCATCCACGATCACACCGTCCACGGGAATCCGACCGCCGGGACGTACCACCACGATATCCCCCGCCGCGATCTGTTCCACCGCTACCGTAATCTCCACGCCGTCCCGTTCGATAACGGCGGTATCGGGGGCGAGCCCCATCAGTTTTTCCAACGCCTCGGTGGTTTTGCCTTTGGAACGGGATTCCAGATATTTTCCCAAAGTGATGAGGGTGAGGATCATTCCCGCCGACTCAAAATACAAGTCTTCGTGATAGCGGGCTACCAGTTCCATATCCCCGATCCCCGCACCGTATGCCATGCGGTATAAGGCAAACACACCATAGATCAATGCCGCCAACGATCCCACCGCCACCAAGCTATCCATATTGGGGTTGCCTCGCCACAGCGCGGGCAACCCTTTTTTGAAATAGGCGCGGTTGAGATACAGAATGGGCAAGCACAAGAATAGCTGTGTCAACGCAAAGTTGACCGCTCCCGCGTGTCCGCTCATAAAGGACGGCAACGGGATCCCCGCCATATGCCCCATGGACACTACCATGAGTAATGCGAGAAACAACAGCGATAACCATAACCGCCGTTTCATATACGGATCTTGTTTTTTGGCTCCTTCGGTGGCGGTCTGCTTGTTTGAGGACGAAGTCGCTGGTTTTCCCTCTTCGGAAGCACCATATCCTGCGGCAATCACCGCTTGGATGATAGTTGACACCCCCACGGCGGTTTCATCAAACGTTACCGCCATACTGTTTGTCAGCAAGTTCACTTGCACTCGCGAAACACCGTCCACACTCGACACCGCCCGCTCTACATGGGCGGAACAGGCGGAACAGGTCATACCTGTGACGGAAAATCGTGTTGTTTTCATCCCTTTTTCTCCAACAAACAAACGGCATGAACGGCGATACCCTCGCCCGCACCCGTAAAACCGAGTCCCTCTTCCGTGGTGGCTTTTACACTGACTTGATCCACAGCGATCCCGCAGGCCGAAGCCACATTACGACGCATCTCATCGATGTACGGACGCAGTTTTGGTGCTTGCGCCAACACGGTGGCATCGATGTTGCCGATCTCATAGCCCTCGCGCCGCACCATGGCACAGGTAACCGACAACAACTTTAAACTGTCCGCCCCCGCATAGGCGGGATCGGTATCGGGAAACCATTGGCCGATATCTCCCATGGCCGCCGCACCCAATAAGGCATCGGCAACGGCATGCGCCAGCACATCCGCATCGGAATGTCCCAGTAACCCTTTTTCAAAGGGAATGGTGATACCGCCCAATATGAGCAGACGGCCTTCCGTCAACCGATGGACATCGTACCCATGACCAATACGCATTATGGATCACTCCTTCATGGCTTTTAATACTTCACACAAATAGGTATACGTGCGTGCTACCGAGGCTACGTTCAAGCGTTCGGCGGTAGTATGGATCCCCTGCATATCAGGACCCAGGGATACCGCATCCAACCCATCCAGTTTTTCCGATAACAACCCACATTCCAATCCCGCGTGAATGATCTCCACCACCGCTTCGTCACCGTACAAACGACGATAAACGGCGGTCATTACCTCTCGGAGCGGTGATCGTGCGCGGTATTCCCACGCGGGATAGTGCCCATGGGTATCGCAACGGCCACCGAAAACGGCGGCCACCTCGTCCAATCGTTGTAACAAGGCGGTCTTATCCGTTCCCAAGGAACTGCGCACCGCAAAAGTGACTGTTAATTGTGTATTTTCCAATCGCAGTACCCCTAAATTGAGCGACGTCTGTACCAGATCGGGAATGGCCTCGGTCATGGCGATGATGCCGTTTGGCACTTCACATAAAAACGCCGCCACCCGTGCGGAGTCCTCCACCGTAAGGGCCGTTTCGGCAGACGGTACAGGGGTAATGGTAATCGTCAGTTGCGGGTCGGTTTTTACAGCATGATTTTTTGTAAAAGCAGCCGCAACAGCGGTGATATCTCCGTTTATTCCCAGCACACATTCCGCTTCACGGGGGATGGCATTGTCTTTATTGCCGCCTTGTAACGATACCAATCGATAGTCGCTGTCAAGGGACTGTAAAAACCGCCCCATGACCACATTGGCGTTTAAACGCCCTTTATCGATCTCCACCCCCGAATGACCGCCTTTCAGACCCGAAACGATCACTTTCACACAGGGTAGTTTTAAAGCTTCACGGGATACAGGTAGCGTCAATTGCGCGCGGGCGCCGCCCGCACATCCCACTGTCAATACCCCCTCTTGTTCGGAATCAATATTGATGAGGATTCGCCCTTGGATGCGGTGAGAATCCAATCCCGCCGCCCCGTACATACCCGTTTCTTCATCGGTGGTAAACAAGGCTTCCAGCGGCGGATGAGGTAAAGTTTCGTCTTCTAACATCGCCAGTACCATGGCCACGGCGATACCGTCGTCACCACCCAATGTGGTGCCCTCAGCCCATATCCATTCCCCGTCGGTCTTCAGTATCAACCCCTCGGTTTCCATGTTAAGAGAACAGTCGGGGGCCTGTTCGCACACCATGTCCAAATGCCCCTGCAAGATCACGGTGGGGCACACCTCATATCCCGCAAAGGCGGGTTTGCGGATGATCACATTGTTCCATTCATCCCGCTCGCAATCCAGACCGTGAGCGCGGGCAAAATTCACACAATAGGCGCTGATAGCGTCGGTGTTGCCCGATCCGTGAGGAATCGCGCACAATTCTTCAAAATACTGAAATACCCGACAGGGATCTAATTGTTGTAATACCCGTTCCATAACACACCTCACGATTTGGCATCATACCACGTGTTGCCCATATTCACATCCGCCCGCAACCGTACCGACAACGACACGGCATTTTCCATTTCTTCCTGTAACACCGCCGCCGCGCGGGGCGCATCCTGAACAGAGGCTTCTACAATCAATTCGTCATGGACTTGCAAAATCAGACGGGCATCCAACTGTTCCGCTTGCAACCGCTCATGAACGCGGATCATGGCAATTTTAATAATATCCGCCGCCGTCCCTTGAATGGGCATATTCCGCGCCACCCGCTCGCCAAACGCACGGGTCATGGCGTTGGATGCCCGCAGTTCCGGAAGCGGACGGCGACGATCAAACAGAGTTGCCGCATAGCCTTTGTCTTTGGCATCGGCGATCAATCCGTCCATATACCCCGCCACGGCACTGTAGTGAGATAAATAACTGTCAATATACCGTTTCGCTTCCCCATAGGACACATGAATATCTTCGGACAGGGAATGGGCACCAATACCGTATACAATCCCGAAATTGACGGCTTTCGCTTGTGACCGCATCAGCGGTGTTACCAGTTCTTCAGGCACGTCAAATACCTGTGAAGCGGTAATACGGTGAATATCCTCCTCCGCGTTGAACGCAGCGGTCATGGTGGGGTCGCCCGATAAGGCCGCCAACACCCGCAATTCAATTTGAGAATAGTCGGCGTCGCATAATACATACCCTTCTGCCGCGTGGAAAAAGCGGCGCAATTCCCGTCCTAAAGGTTGTCGAACAGGGATGTTTTGCAAATTGGGTTCGGTGGACGAGATCCGTCCCGTGCGGGTCTCCGTTTGATTAAAGGACGTATGAATCCGACCGTCCGCGGCGATCACCTTGGTAAGACCGTCACAATAGGTGGATTTCAGTTTGGCGAGGGTGCGGTAATCCAATAACATGCCCACCACGGGATGTGCATTCCGCAATTTTTCCAGTACTTCCGCATTGGTGGAATAGCCGGATTTGGTTTTTTTCTTGGCGGGTAGTCCCAAATCTTCAAACAAGGCTTTGGCCAGTTGTTTGGGAGAATTGAGATTAAAGGCGTATCCCACCGCTTCGGTGATACCGTTCACCAAGTCGTCAATTCGCTGTTGCAGTTGTTCGCCGAATCGTTCCACGCCGTCACCGTCTACAGCAACACCGTACCGTTCCATGGACGCTAATACCATGGCCAGCGGGATCTCCATTTCCCGCAACAGTTTTTCCTGTTGTTTCGCGATGATCTCCTGCTCCAATCGATTACATACCGCGGTAATCAGCAACACATCCGCGGGAAGATCTCCTTCGGGCGTAGCCACCCCGTATATCTGGGCTAAGCGGGACAGAGAATAGTCAGAAGACAGCGGATCCAATAAATACGCCGCAAGAGCGGTATCCATGGTTACACCGCACAGTTGACGGCCAACCTGCAAGCACAATGTCGCCAAGGCTTTGGTATCGCATACCCGCTTTTGAACGGCGGAATTTATCAAACACTTCAAAAAGACCGGATCCGTCACAGGCAGGCAAGCGACTTTATCGTTCGCAACCAGCCATGCCGTATCGTCTGTCAAGACAATGTCCACAACCGCAGCGGTGAGCACGTCGCCCACCTCGCTTTTGACGGGAGCTTTCACCGCAGACTTGTCCTCGTTAACCATGGGCGTTGCTGCCGAGACCCCCATTTTTTCCATCAATTTAAACATTTCGAGGGCCGTCATGCAGGCCGCCAACGCTTCGTTATCGGGATTCCGCAACGCATAGTGAGCGAGCACCGTATCCATGGGCATATCCCGACAAATGGTTCCCAGTTCGCGACTCAAATACGCGCTGTCTTTACCGTCTATAAGTTTTTTACGGACACTGTCCCGCAGATCGGCGGTTTCCACTTGTGCATACAAGTCGTCCAAACTACCAAAACGGTGCATGAGGTCGAGGGCCGTCTTCTCCCCCACACCGGGGACACCGGGAATGTTATCGCTGGAATCCCCCATCAACGCTTTCAGATCGATGAGTTGAGGCGGCGTCAACCCGTATTTGTCCACAACGGCGGCAGAATCGTATGCCACCGTTTCGGGCTGACCCATGCGGGTGGTAGCAAGCAGTACCGTGACCCCCTCATCCACCAATTGCAGCGAATCCCGATCCCCCGTGGCGATATAGCACGGTACGCCCGCTTCCACGGCGGCGGCGGATAGGGTTCCTAAAATATCATCCGCTTCATATCCATCCTGTTCCACCACGGTACATCCCATGTGTGTCAGCAATTCTTTCATGATGGGCAACTGCTGTGCCAATTCTTCAGGCATCCCTTTACGTCCTGCTTTATATTGATCGTATTTTGCATGCCGAAAAGTGGGGGCTTTGCGGTCAAAGGCCACCGCCACCGCATCGGCATGAACATGATCTTGCAACCGATGATAAATATTGAGAAAACCGACCAACGCGTTGGTGGGAATCCCCTCCCGCGTCGTCAGCACTTTGATCCCATAAAAGGCACGGTTTAAAATACTGTTTCCGTCGACAAGTAACAGTCGCATAACACACTCACCTTTTCAAGTTAGCCTTTGGTAACCATTATACCACCATCCCCAAAAATTGGCAAGTATACCGCAAAAAAACAGGGCGGAAATCCGCCCTGTTTTCAAGTATCCCGCTCGTGCAACAATTGTAGTAACCGCGAGGCGTGTACACATTCATCCTCTGCCAATTCCGCGAACAACGACGCTGCCGCTTTATCTTCGGGCATTTCCCTAGCATACCCCTCAAAATCTCGTACCAATCCCATGGAGATTTCCCACGCGTGCATCAATCGATCCCGCGGCATAATTCGCAAATTGTGTTTATGATCCATACAGATATTCCCCCTTTGGGAATTAGTATCCGCCGCCCGCAAGAAAATATGTGAGATGGTTTCGTGAAATTTGTCGTTTTGCTCTTTTATTTTTTAAAAAGTGTGCTATACTTTATGTTGACCGAATATGGTCACGGAGGAAACCATGCTTGAATTAAAAAACATCAGTTTCGGTGTGGACGGCGAAAACGGCCACAAAGACATTTTAAAACATATCAATCTCACGGTAAACGAGCGGTTTGTCGCCATCACCGGTCCCAACGGCGGCGGAAAATCGTCCCTTGCCAAGATCATTGCGGGCATCTGGAAACCCACCGAGGGACAGATCTTGTTGGATGGCGAGGATATCACCCATATGAGCATTACCGAACGGGCGCAAAACGGCATCAGTTTTGCCTTTCAGCAGCCCGTGCGGTTTAAGGGGATCACCGTACACGACCTGTTGTCCTTGGCGGGCGGCAAAAGCATGTCGGTATCCGAAGCCTGTTCCTATCTGTCGGAAGTGGGATTATGCGCCAAAGATTATATCAACCGCGAAGTAAACGCCAGCCTATCGGGCGGCGAATTAAAGCGGATCGAGATCGCCACCGTTATGATACGGGGTACTCGCCTGTCGGTGTTCGACGAGCCGGAGGCGGGTATCGACCTGTGGAGTTTCAACAACCTCATTAAGGTGTTTGAAAACATGCATAAAAAAGAAGGCGGCTCCATTCTCATCATCTCTCATCAAGAGCGCATTCTCAATATCGCGGATAAGATCGTGGTGGTGGCAAACGGCGAGATCGCCGATGTGGGAACACCCGCGGACATTCTCCCCTCGTTGTTATCAGCGGCGGGCACCTGCAGCGCCCTTACAGATAAATTGGCGGGAGGTGTCACGGTATGAACGCCATCGAAAAAACCTTATTAGCGGCGGTAGCCGATCTGCACGATGTACCCGAAGGGGCCTATAACATCCGTCAAAACGGCGCTTCCGCGGGTCGTCACTCCACCGCCAACATCGAAATTGTCAGTAAAGAGGACAAGCCCGGTATTGATATTCACATCAGAGCAGGCACCAAAAACGAAAGCGTACACATTCCCGTTATCCTCAGTGAAACGGGGCTTACGGATCTGGTATATAACGACTTTTTCATCGAGGACGATTGTGACGTCACCATCGTGGCAGGTTGCGGCATTCACAACAGCGGCGACGATCGCACCGAACACAGCGGTATTCACGCCTTTTATGTGGGCAAAAACGCTCATGTAAAATACGTGGAAAAGCACTACGGCGAAGGCGACGGCAACGGCGAAAACGTTATGAATCCCACCACCATTGTAGAACTGGCGGAAGGTGCCGTTATGGAACTGGAAACCACCCAAATCAAAGGCGTGGATTCCACCCGTCGCGTTACCAAAGCCACCGTGGCGGATAAAGCGTCTCTCATCATTCGGGAGAAACTCATGACTCACGGCAACCAGTTTGCCGAAACAGACTTTACCGTTGACCTCAACGGCGAAGATTCTTCTGCCAACGTGATTTCCCGCGCTGTGGCCAAAGACAATTCCAAGCAAGATTTCCTATCCCGTATCAACGGCAACAACCGTTGTAACGGGCACACGGAATGTGATGCCATCATCATGGACAACGCCCACGTGCGCGCCGTTCCCGAAATCACCGCCAATCACTTGGATGCCAGTTTGATCCACGAAGCCGCCATCGGTAAGATTGCCGGCGAACAACTCATCAAACTCATGACATTGGGCCTTACCGAACAAGAAGCGGAAGAACAGATCGTCAACGGATTCTTAAAATAAGAAAAAGGCCGCCGTTCTCAC
>JAZQJE010000058.1:0-49160 GCA_045541495.1 Acutalibacteraceae bacterium
GATACCTTTTTGTTCATATTCATTCCTCCGTTTGCAAAGCGCAAACAGCCCACAAGGGACGCCCCTCGTGAGCTGTATGAACGTTCTTACGGTTTCCTAATATACCCTTGACCTACCGGATCCACCCGTCGGCCATCCACACGCACTTCGAAATGCAAGTGGGGGCCGGTAGAATTACCGGTGGAACCCACTACACCCAGTTGCGTCTTACCGCCGGTCACTTGTTGACCTTCCGAAACGGCGGGCGGACTGTACATATGGGCGTACAAGGTCATGATACGTCGGCCGCTTTCATCAAATCCGTGGTCAATCATCACATAATAGCCGTAACTGTAATGTTTGGTACGGGGGGCTTTGACTACCACGCCGTCGGCCGCTGCCACAATGGGTTTTTTCAAGATACCCACACACCAAATATCTGTGCCTCCGTGAAAATAGGTGGCTTTTTGCCCGTAGGTACAGGAGATCTGATTGGCACCGGGCACCGGCCAATACATCTTACCGCCGTAGGTGGAAGAGGTATCGGTGTTGAGAAGAGCTTCGATCTCTTTTTCCAATTCTTCTTCGGCTCTTTTTAGTTTTGCCTGTTTGGCTTCATACGTGCCCAGTTTTTTCTCCAGCGCTACCTGTTCATTGTAGGCTTGGGTATACAGTTTATCTAATGAGGCAAATTGACCGTCCAGTTCCCCTTTTAAGGTTTCCAGTTCGGCCTTAGCGGATTCACTTTCCGCTTTCTCCGCTTCTACCTCTTCACGGGTATCGGCAATGGCCTTTTTCTCCTCTTCCGCCTTTTCACGCAATTTGGTATCGTGTTCGGATACACATTCGATCACTTTGGATTTCAGCAAATAGTCCTCGTAATTCTCCGTGCTCATCAGCATCTGGAACGAGGAATAGTTACCGGTTTTGGTGATCGCCCTGACCCGCTTTTTCAGTTTGGCCAAGATCTCTTCCATCAGTTTCTCTTTGGCCTCAATCTGTTGATTCAGTTCTGCGATACGCTCGTCTTTCCCCGCAATATCCTTGTCTACCAACGCGATCTGGCTTTCGTATGCTTCAATCTGTTTTTCCAGATTACTGACTTTCTTATATAACTGATTCACCTTGATCTGATGATCTTCCACATCGTTGCCAAGGTTTTTAATGCTTTCTTCCAGTTCCGCTTGCTCTTTCTTTAACTGTGCGATCTCCGCACGTTTATCTGCAACCTCGTCTGCGCCCACAGGGACGGAAAGCACGGAAGGCATGGCCAACAACAAAACGACGACCAACGCCATTGCCGTGATACGAACAAAGAAAGAAACGCAACCGTTTGCCTGTTCCATGGTCATAACCTCCTTTAAAGCACTTATTCCATCTGCTCTTTCAGGTAACGAGCGGTGGACAGGGTACTGCCCAGCAGACCCACCAGCATACCGCCCACAATAAAGCCGAGCAGTAACTGCCACCATACCATACCGAACGCGATCAGTTCAAAACTTGACGAGAACGGGAACACTTTGCGAACAACAGCATACAGACCATATAGTGCGCCGTAAGCCACCGTCCCCGCCGTGCAACCCAAAATCAACCCCTCGATCATAAAGGGGAACCGAATAAACCAGTTGGTCGCGCCCACCGAGCGCATAATGAAAATTTCCAATCGACGGGTATACACCGTTAATTTGATGGTGTTGGCGATGATAAACAACGACACCAACAATAACAGTACGATGACCCACATGCCGATGGTCAATACCAGATCCCGCACCTTAACCAAGGTGGCTGACAGATCGGCGTTATAGTCCACCGTGTCCACCTGTTCCAGTACGCGAATCTGCTCCACGGTAGCATCAAAAATGCTCAGATCTTTAAAGCGAATGACAAAGGCATCTTGCAACGGGTTATCCTCTTGCAGGTCTGCCAACAGATCGCCGAATTCGGCGCTGTATCGCTCCAACAAATCCTCTTTAGAAACAAATTCCACACTTTCCACGTTATCCATGGCGTTGATCTGCCCCAGTAACGTATCCGTCTGCTCCGCGGTGGTCTCCGCATCGGAATAGGCCACCACAATATTTTGTTGATAGGCCCATTCAAAACCGTGATCTACATTCTGGAAAACCAAGAACGCACATCCCGTCATCAGCAAACAACATACCAAGATCAAAATGGACGCCAACGACATGAAGGGGTTTTTCCGCAAACTGCGGTAGCCTTCTTTCACCAAATAGCGAAGCATGTTAAACCGCATCTGCCGTCACCTCCTCTTTGGTGTCCGCCACCACAAGACCGTCTTTGATCTCGATGACACGACGATGGAAGGCTTTGACCAGATCCCGTTCGTGGGTAACGATCAACACCGTAGTACCGCGGCGGTTGATCTCCGTCAACAGTTCCATGATCTCATAAGACATATCGGGGTCGATGTTGCCCGTAGGCTCGTCCGCCACGATCATAGACGGATTGTTCACGAGCGCTCGTGCCAGACCCACGCGCTGTTGTTCGCCGCCGGACAATTCCATGGGATAGCACTTGGATTTGTGCTGCAATCCCACCAGGCCCAGCACATACGGAACGCGGCGGCGGATATCCCGATGGGAGGCGCCGATCACGCGCATGGCAAACGCCACATTATCGTATACCGTCATGGTATCGATCAAGCGGAAATCTTGAAACACGATACCCATGGAACGGCGCAGATACGGGATCTGCCGTTTTTTGAGTTTAGAAAATTTAAAATTATTGACGATAACTTCGCCGGCGTTGGCCACTTCCTCACGGGTAATGAGTTTCAAAAAGGTACTCTTACCGGCACCGGAGGCACCTACGATGAACACGAATTCACCGGCTTCTATTTTAATATCGACACCTTTAAGGGCTTCGATGCCGGTGCCGTAGGTTTTATGTACTCCTCTGAATTCAATCAAACAAGTACACCTCCTTAACGCTTGTTACTTACTGTATTTTACACGACAGAGTGCGACGCCGCAACCTACATATATTGGTAATTGGGCGTGCGATCAATATTTCACCGGGTTGGCATTGAGGTATTTTTTTACCATCAAAGCCACTTTAAAGACGATGGCGTCGTCAAATTCGCGGAGATCCAAGCCGGTAAGCCGTTTGATCTTCTCCAATCGATACACCAACGTGTTACGGTGCACAAACAGTTTACGGGATGTTTCCGATACGTTTAGATTATTTTCAAAGAACTTCTGAATGGTGAACAAGGTCTCCTGATCCAACGAATCAATGGACCCTCTTTTGAAGATCTCCCGCAGGAACATCTCGCACAACGTGGTAGGCAACTGATAAATAAGGCGTGCCACGCCCAAATTATCGTAACTAACGATGGATTTTTCGGTATCAAATACCTTGCCCACTTCCAGCGCCACTTGAGCTTCTTTGAAAGAACGGGCCAGTTCTTTGATCCCTTCCACCGGCGTACCGATACCCACACTGCAACGGGTATAAAATTCCCCGCTCAGGGTGTCGGCAATGGACTGCGCCAGTTTTTCCAGATCGCGGGATTCGATGTTGGAACGGATCTCTTTCACCACGGCAATATCCGTTTCGCTGATGTTGATGACAAAGTCTTTGTTTTTGTCGGGGAACAGATTTTGAATAACATCGAATACGGAGATCTCGGTGTGGGCGTTGATGTGAACCAACAGGACCACCCGATTGGCGTCGCTGGTAAAATGCAATTCCCGCGCTTTGAGATAAATGTCACCAGGTAAAATGTTATCCAAAATGACATTCTTCACAAAGTTGCTGCGGTCGTATTTCTCGTCGTAGTATTGTTTTACGTTGCTCAATGCAATGCTCAGCAAAGTGGCATAACGGGCTGCCTGTTCGTCGTTCCCTTCTACAAAGATAAGATAATCCACTTTGGATACCGTGCCGAAGGCTTTATATGTATAGCCATCTACCACAAAAGGCTCCTGTCCCGCCGACGACAACGATGGCAACGCATCAAAGGTTTCGCCCATGCGGCTGAGATCGCTGCACGCAACAACCGACAGCGTTTCATCCACCACGCCGAAAGTACGGTCAATAGCTTCTTTCATTTGGTTAATGATTCCTAAAAACAAACGGTTCGCCATAGTTAACTCTCCTTAACTTGCCATTAAAATTTTTCAATCGGGTATCGTATTCCTATCAATAGGTACACTTATAATGATACAGATACATTCTACACAATTTGCGCAGTTTTTTCAAGGAAAAACTAAAAAAATCTGTGCTTTTTTCTGTTTTTGTCCTAAAAAAGGCGCTTGGCGGATCATCTGTCCGTCAAGCGCCTTGCCAATTTACGTTTCCCAGCTTTTTCGCATGCTGGCTTCTTTATACAACGTCACATAACTGTCATAGCGAGAAGCGGCAATATCTCCCTGCTCCACCGCTGTGCGAATGGCACAATCCGGCTCATGGACATGGGAACAGCCGGCGAAGCGACAATCACCCAAATACGGGGCAAATTCGCGAAAGCAATCTTCCAGCCGCTCCTTGTCCACGGTTGCCGCCCGTTCGGTATCCAACGATGAAAAGCCGGGCGTATCCACCAAGTATCCGCCCCGGGGCAACGGGATCAGTACCGCACTGCGGGTAGTGTGTTTGCCGCGTCCCAATTTTTGACTGATCTCCCCTGTTTCCCGCATGAGCGACGGCTCGATCAAATTGAGCAAACTGGATTTTCCCACACCCGAATTACCCGTAAACGCCGTTACACGGCCTTGCAACACGTCTTTTAACGCTTGTACGGTGGCGGGGTCGGTATTGGTGACCGAAAACACCGAAAATCCCGCTTGACGGTACACATCTTCCGGAAACACCTCTCCGTCCAGATCAATCTTGGTGACAATGAGAAGCGGCTCGATCCCCTTATCCTCTGCCAACGCGATCATCTTATCCAGCAACAATAAGTTTGGACGGGGTTGCGCCACCGAAGCCACCACCGCCAAACAATCCAGATTGGCTACAGGCGGTCGCACCAACACATTGCGGCGGGGCAATACTTCTTCCACGGTACCGTGCATTTCATCGGAGATGGCAATCAACACGTGATCCCCCGCTACCGGTGTCATACCTTCCCGACGAAGGGTTCCTCTGGCTTTACATTCATATACCGCACCGGCGGCTTCTACATAATAGAAGCCGCCGATGACTTGCAGCAGAAGACCCTGCTGTGTTGTACTTATCATACCGTTATTCCCCGATATCCTGCGCCGTTGTCGTGGGCGTCTTGGCTGCCGTTGTGGTGATTTCCTCAACGTTGGGATCGGTGGTATCTTGTGTATCCGACAACGTGGTCGTGGGAGCTTCTGTTGTGGTGGGGGTCTTCTCCGCTGTGGTCGTTGTCGTGGGCGCCGTTGTCGTGGGCGCCGTTGTCGTGGGGGCCGTGGTAGTCGTGGTGGGAATATAGGACGCCAACACATCGTCATGCCGATACAACTGGTTCGCCGTACCCGTCACACTGTTGATCAAATATTCGGCATACTTTTTATCACTGCCGGTACCGTTTTTGGCAATATCCACACGGACATTGTATTCCGCTTCGGCTTCGGACAGAGTGATCGTCCACACTTTGAGAACGTTGGGCAAGACGCCGATTTTGGTTTCTTTCAGCACACCACCCACATACACTTTCAGGTCTACCGCGAAATCTACGTTGGGCAGCGGGATCTGTAAGCGAACATCTTTAAAGCCGGTGCTGACTTTCAGCGTAATGGTGGTACCGGGCACAGCCGTACCCGTCACGCTCTGCTCCACAACGGTATCTTTGGGCGCATCGGCGTTGTTGATATACACAATATCCGTTTCGCCCACCACAAAACCAGCCGAGGTAAGCAGCGAGACCGCGTTACCTTTGGGGAGATTGACCACATTGGGTACTTCTACCGGTTCGGGCTCTTCGGGGCCGTTGCTGACCACCATGGTGATGGACGAACCGTATACCAATTCCGACGGATATTCCGCCGGCGACAGGGAGATAACGAAATTCTCCTGCACCGTATCACTGGATTCGGGGAGATATTTCACGTCAAAACCTGCGTTTTTCAAAGCGGCTTCCGCTTGGTCGCGATGTTGACCCACCACATCGGGGATTCGCACCATATTGGGCCCAAGGCTGACCGTTAAGGTGATGGTCTTGGTGTTTTTCTTCACCGACAGACCCGCTTTCAGGTCTTGATCAATGATGGTACCCGCCGGTTGGTCGCTGTATTGCTGTTGGGGCGGGTTAGTAAAGGTGAACGAATCCATCCATTCACGGTTAGCAGACACCTCTTCCAACGTATGACCTACAAAATTGGGAACCACGATTTGACCGTTGTCGCCGCTGCTGAGGGTATCGGACAAAACGATACCCACAAAAACCAGCGCCACCACCAAAAAGGCCGCCGCCACTGCGCATAGTACAGGGATGATGGGGAACGGTTTTTTCTCTTTGCCGTTGTCGCCTTCTTCTTTGGAGGCGGTATTGCCGCCCTTTACTTTGGAGATGGTTTCCATATAACGGGTGGGGCTTTCGTCTACAAAATACTTATATTCAAAATGGATGCTGGGATTCTTTTTGAACTCGTCGATATCGTTAAGCATCTCCGCCGCCGACTGATACCGTCTGAGCGGATCTTTCTGCATGGCTTTCAACGTGATATCTTCCAAACCCTCGGGGATGGACGGGTCGATCTCGCGGGGCGGTTGTGCTTCCGACTGCAGCTGCATGATGGCAACCGACACGGCACTGTCCGCTTCGAACGGCAGTTTCCCCGTGAGCATTTCATACATCATGACACCAACCGAATAGATATCCGCTTTTTCGTCGGTCACGTCGCCGCGCGCCTGTTCGGGGCTGATATAGTGAACCGAGCCGATGGCTTTTTCAGTGTTGCGAGTGGCACGGATATCCTGACGGCAGAAACGGGCAATGCCAAAATCCGTCACTTTGATGGTGCCGTCGGGCAACAACATGATGTTTTGAGGTTTGATATCCCGATGGATGATCCCTTTATCGTGAGCGTGTTGCAATGCCCGCAGGATCTGCACCGTAAAATGAACGGCTTCTTTCCATTTGAATTCCTTTTGCTGATCGATATACTCTTTCAGCGTGATACCGTCCACACATTCCATAACGATGTATTGCAGTTTTTCGCCGAAGCTCACATCGTACACTTTTACAATGTTGGGATGGGATAAAATGGCGATAGCCTTCGATTCGTTTTTAAAACGACGGGTAAATTCCTCGTTGGCCAAGTATTCTTCTTTTAAGATCTTGACCGCTACGATGCGGTTGTCGATGTTGTCGTAGGCCTTGTACACATAGGCCATACCGCCCACGCCGATGATCTCACGAATCTCATATCGTCCGTCCAACCGTTTGCCGATATACTTATCCATAACGCGTTCCTCCTACATCCTGTCGCCGCGAGCCGCCGCGACCACGGTGATATTGTCACTGCCACCGGCCAAATTGGCCGTATTGATGAGTTTGTTGGGAATCTCCTCTAAGGGGAAAGTGCGTACCAGTGATTGTATGGCATCGATCTCCACCATGTTGGTAAGACCATCGGTACAAATAAGCAAGGTGCCGTCTTCCGGCAAAAAGACTGCCTTGAATTCGCAATCCATTTCACTTTCCACACCCAAAGCACGGGTGAGGAAATGCTTTTGAGGGTGGTTGCGGGCTTGTTCCGGTGTAATCTTGCCGTGTTCTAACATATCCTGTACCACGGAATGATCGCGTGTCACCTGTTCGATGGAACGACGAGTGACCACATACGCGCGGCTGTCCCCCACATGGGCAATGTACGCGTTGTGATCATTGACCACCGCCGCCACCACGGTGGTGCCCATTCCCCGCAGATCTTCGTTACCCATCGCAGTACGAAACACTTCATCATTGGCCTCGCCGATGGCCTCCGCCAACAATGCTTTGAGCATTTCGGGACCGGCATTTTCCCGATAACCGTCCACCAGTCGATCTGCGACAATACGCGAAGCGATACCGCTGGCAACATTGCCGCCACTGGCACCGCCCATGCCGTCGCAAACCACCGCGAACGCGGTTTTTTCCGTCAGCATACCGCAGATAAAGGCATCCTGATTGTTGGGGCGTACACGCCCCGCATGGGATGCTCCCACTACTCGCACGGTTATTCCTCCCTTCGTTCTTGACGGCGAAGTTGACCGCAGGAAGCGTTGATATCTGCTCCCAACGTGCGGCGCACCGTCACATTGATACCTTGTTGTTCCAATAATTGAGAAAAACGCATTAAGCGTTGTTTACTACTGCGTCGATGTTCTTTCCCTTTCACCTCGTTAGCGGGGATCAAATTGACATGGCAGAGCATACCTTTCAGCCGCGCCGCCAGTTCCATGGCACAGGCATCACTGTCGTTGACACCGTCCATCATCGCATATTCAAAGGAAATACGGCGGCCTGTTGCACGGATATACTCCCGACAGGCGGCCAACAATTCTTCTATGGGCCAGCGCCGATTGATGGGCATGATCCGCGAGCGGATCTCGTTGTTGGGAGCGTGCAAGGACACCGACAGTGTCAATTGCAACTTCTCTTCCATCAGCCGATAAATGCCGTCCACCAATCCACAGGTGGACAGAGACACATGGCGCATCCCGATATGCACGCCGCCCGATTCCGACAGCATATGCAAAAAGCGCAGAACGTTGTCGTAGTTATCCAGCGGTTCGCCCATCCCCATCAGCACAACCGAGGATACACGAATACCGTGATCCCGTTGCGCCTGCTCGATCTGGGACAACATTTCCGACGGTAACAAGTTGCGGGATAACCCGCCCATACCGGTGGCGCAAAAGGCGCATCCCATACGACAACCTACTTGAGTGGACAAACATTGCGACCAGCCGTGATGATAACGCATCAGCACCGATTCCACCGTTTCACCGTCAGGCAACTCAAACAGGTATTTCACCGTTTCATCCTGCTGTGATTGCAATTTCCGCAGAATGGTGACTCCGGGGATCACAAACCGTTCTTTCAGTTGTTCACGCAAGGAAAGAGGCAGATTGGTCATACCATCGAAAGACGAGCAACCGTTGTCCAGCCAAGCGGCAACCTGCGTACCGCGGAACGCGGGATACCCCATGGCCACGATCTCGTGTTTCAATTGTTCTTTTGTGAGGGATTTAATGTCGACCGACATGTGTCAGCCACCTCATTCTTGATAAATCCGGCAATGAAAAAGCCGTCGGAATGGTGAACGGAGGGGAACAGGGTGATACAGTGATGCAGTGGTGTTCCCAGCGCCTCAAAACAAGGCGTAATGGGTAATACGCGGGGCGAAAACTCGGGATGTTCCCGTAAAAACCGTTCCACGATCTCCTCGTTTTCGGCAGGGTTCAGTGTGCAGGTGGAATACTGCAACACGCCGCCCGCCCGCACCAACTGTGCACTGTGTTCCAAGATGGTATATTGTAAAGCAGGCAAATCCTGCAGAGATGACAATTCTTTATAACGGATCTCCGGCTTGCGGCGGATCACACCCAGACCCGAACAAGGCACATCGCAGATTACGCGATCAAAAGACGCCCGCAACGCATCGGGAACAGTGGACGCGGCATCCCGCACCGCCGTTTGCAGAATGGTAATGCCATACATCTCTGCCCGCTTGGCTATGGTATCGCATTTGTGCGGATACACGTCGCAAGCTAGCACCGTTCCCTCATTCTCCATGGCTTGCGCCGCGGCAAAACTTTTCCCGCCGGGAGCGGCGCACACATCGGCAATACGCTCACCGGGTTGAGCATCCAGCGCCGCACTCGCCCATTGTGAGGCTACATCCTGATAATAATAGCAGTTTTTTGCGTCAGATTCAAGTTTATTTAACAAATACGCGCAATTCACCTGAAAACAATGGGGCAAATCGGGATGTTTTTGGTGAGATATGCCGAAATTCGACAAAAGATTGGAAAATTCTGTATCCGTAGCCTTCAACGTATTGACCCGCACATATTCGGGAGATTTCTCATTCATAGCGTTAAGCAGTTCGCGCATTCGCTCCTCGCCGTAGGCCTTTCGCCAAAACGCGATCAATTCCCTAGGGCAAGAATACCGTATGGATAACCCCTCATCCCCTGCTGGCAAAGTGTCAAACAACATATCTTTGGCGCGAAGCACACCCCGCAGTACGCCGTTTACGAACCCCGAAGCGTGACCTTGGTTCAGTTGGCGAACGGCGGTTACCGCCTCGTTCACCGCTGCAGAAGCGGGAATTCGATCCATATACAAAATTTGATAAATCGCCACTCGCAACGTTTCCCGCACCAGCGGGTGCATTTTGCGAATAGGTGTGGAGGAACAACGACCCATAACATAGTCCAGCGTCAGTCGGCGCTCGATCACACCGTAAAACAGGCGGGATAACAGCGAACGGTCAGTGGCAGACAGATCCGACGCCTTCAACAATTCATCCAATATAATATTGGAATACCCTTGCCGCCGATGACAATCCGCCAAAGCAGCAGCGGTAGTAGCACGTACAGAAACAGCCATCCGTTCTCCTCACCAATCTTAATTACGAAAATTTCTCGCCCACGGTCAAGGGGTGACCGCGGAAAAAGTCGGCCGCCGCCATGCGTTTGCCGCCCTCATATTGTACTTCCATTAGTTCGATTGCCGTGTTATCACCGCAGGCGATCACGATCGGTGCGGCGCTCAACACCGTACCTTCAGCGGCCTCACAAGGCATGCTGACTCGTGTGCGGTGAAGTTTGAGGCGTTTCCCCTCAAACAATACCGAAGCGCCCGGCCACGGATGTAACCCCCGCACACGGTTGTGCAAGGTGGCGGCAGGTAACGAAAAATCCAAAGCGCCTATACTCTTGTCCAACATGGCAGCATAGAAAGTATCTTCTTTCGGCTGAGGATGGCGGACAAGCGTTCCCGCCATCAGTTGACGGAGGGTTTCCGATAACAATTCCGCCCCCATGACCGACAATCGATCATGCAACTCTCCCGCTGTCATGTCATCGGGAATAGGGCACTCCGCTTTCAGTAACATATCCCCCGTATCCACCCCTGTATCCATAAACATGGTGGTCACACCAGAACAGGTCTCGCCGTTTAAAACCGCCCATTGAATGGGCGCGGCGCCTCGATAATGGGGAAGCAACGATCCGTGGACATTGATACATCCATACTTCGGCAGATCCAATACTGCTTTGGGCAAAATCTTACCGTATGCCACCACCACAATAACATCAGGGGCATAGCTTGCCAGCGCCGCTTGTACCTCTTCGTTTTTCAAGGAAGACGGTTGAAGCACGGGAATATCGTATTGTAACGCCGTTTCTTTCACGGGAGGCGGCGTGAGTTTTTGGCCTCTTCCTTTGGGTTTATCCCCTTGTGTCACCACCAACGAAACGGTATGGCCGTCTTGAATCAACCGTTCCAAACAGGGAACCGCAAAGTCGGGGGTGCCCATAAAAATAATGTTCATGCTCACACCTCACTGGTCGTTAGCGGTATACCACTGGGTCACGTGATCGAGAAATACCACGCCGTTTAAATGATCGTTTTCGTGGCAGATACACCGCGCCAACAGATCATCACCCGTGATAATAAACCACTTGCCGTTGCGATCTTGTGCTTTCAATTTGACACGTTTCGGGCGGGTCACATCCCCCCATTTATTGGGAAATGACAGGCAACCCTCTTGTCCTGTTTGCTTGCCTTTTTCACCGATGATTTCAGGATTGATGGCTTCGATCAAACCGTCACCGATATCCATCACAAAAAGACGGCGCAGTACCCCCACTTGAGGGCCCGCCAACCCTACACCGTTAGCGGCATACATCGTTTGGGCCATATCGTCCAGCAATTGCCACAACCGTTCGTTAAACTCGGTAACGGGGCGGCACACTTTCCGCAGGGCGGGATCGTCGTCTTTTAAAATATTGCGTAACGCCATAAAGGTACTCCTTTACAGAATGGTGAGCGGATTGAGATCCGCAAACAGATTGACACCACGGTTTTCCGCTATTGTGGGGAACTCCCGCAACAAACGGGTAATCAGTTGTCGCGCGGCGGCGGTATTTTTCAATTTCACTAACAATTTATATCGGTATTTCCCCGCTACCTTAGACACAAAGGCGGGGGTAGGATCCAATGCAATAAGCGGCAGATCGTGATAAGCGGGATCTGCCATCGTATCTTGCAACAGGGTGACAAAACGATGGGCAGATTCCCGCACCATCCGTTCATCCGTTCCCACAAAACCGAACATACACAGATCCGCAAAAGGCGGGTATTTCATGGCGCGGCGAGCGGTGATCTCGGTTTCGTAAAAGGCGGGATAGTTCTGCTTGGATGCTAATTGAATCACATAGTGGTCGGGAGCGGTGGTTTGGATCACGGCTTTTCCCGCTTCCCTTCGCCGTCCCGCCCGTCCCACGACTTGGGTGAGCAAAGCAAAAGATGCTTCATAAGAACGGAAATCCCCCTCGTATAACGAGCGATCGGCAGACAACACACCCACCAATGCCACGTTGGGGAAATCCAATCCTTTCGCCACCATTTGTGTACCGATCAAAATATCGTAATCACCGGCGGCAAAAGCGTTTAACCTATCTTCATAGGAATAACGGGATGCCGCCGCATCCGCGTCCATACGCAACACACGAGCTTCGGGAAATAAGAATTCCAATTCTTCTTCCACCCGCTGAGTGCCTTGACCGGAATAGCGAATGGTATCCGACCCACATTCGGGGCAATGGCGCACGGGCGGTTGCATATGACCGCAATAATGACAGACCAATCGGCCGTTGGTACGATGATAGGTCATGGAAATGTTACAAGAAGGGCAGGTCATGACCCGCCCGCAATGGCGGCAGGACACAAAGGTCTGATAGCCGCGGCGATTGAGCAACAGGATCACTTGACGCTGTTCACGCAAGCATTTTCCCATTTCCCGAATCAGCGTTTGGCTGAACAAGGTGCTTTCCGCTTCTTCCGACCGCATATCTACCGTTTCCACGTGCGGCAACGCCGCTTCGCCGAACCGTTCGTCTAAACGGTAAAGTGCATACCGACCACTCAGGGCGGCATGGTAACTTTCCACAGACGGCGTGGCGGACGTAAGCAACAACAACGCTTTATGGCGGGCACAACGGAATTTGGCCACATCTCGCGCGTGATAGCGAGGATTGCTTTCGGATTTATAGGTGTGTTCCTGCTCCTCGTCCATGACGACAAGGCCCAGATCGGTACAAGGGGCAAACACGGCAGAACGCGTACCGATCACGATGCGAGCATCGCCGCGACGAATACGTTTCCATTCGTCCATACGCTCTCCCATCGATAAACCACTGTGCAATACCGCTACCTGTTTCCCGTAACGGCCGAGGAATAGGTGCATGGTTTGAGGAGTGAGCGATATCTCCGGTACCAATACCAACACTTGTTTTCCGTCGGCCAGTACCCGATCGATCAGCGACATATACACCTGCGTTTTGCCGCTGCCGGTAACACCGTATAACAACCCGCAAGCTGCCTCGTCTTTTTCATAGTGTGATAACAAGCCGTTATAGGCTCGTTTTTGTGCTTCGTTGAGAACAATGGTGTCCCGCTTGGCGATTACAGAGGCCGTGAACGGCGAACGAAGAGTCTCCCGTTCAAAATATTCGACCAATCCTTTTTTTATGAGTGCCGCAGGTACAGCCGGTGTAACACCAGCCAAATAACACACCTCTTTTACGGAGGCGGCACCTGCCATGCACAGTAATTCCAATACTTCCCGTTGTTTGGGCGTGCATTTGACGCGGGACAGCGTATCCTCCAGTTCATGAATCGAAAAAGTGGGCCGCGCCATGCGCTGCGTGACATCCCCTGCTCGACGAAAAGCATCTTCATCTCTGATCAAAAACCCTTTTTTAACCAACCGTTCGGGCAGATCGGCATCACGTTGCATGCCTGCGTATCGTAACAATTTATCCGCAGGAACACCCTCGGGTTGCTTTTCACACAAAGCACAGGCAAGTTTATACAACGCCGCTTCCTGTTCCGACAAAGTAGAAAGGCATAACTGCTCAGCCACGATCGGTTTGTATATCGGTTTTACCAGCATACACAAACCCGTGGGGACCATGGCACGCACCGCGTCAAACAGGGTGCAAAAGGTGCGTTCTTTTAAAAAGAGAGCCAGATCCAGCAATTCTTCGCTGAGCAAAGGGCGCCGATCCAGCAAGGCGGTGATGGGTTTGAGGGGCGTGGTGTCCTGCGTCACTTTTTCCAGTTTCATAACGATTCCCTGCCGTCCTCGATTGCCTTTTCCAAAGGGAACCAGCACGCGACAACCGCAGGCGATATCCTCGGCGACAGGACCGGCATCGTAACTGTACAATCGATCAAAATGGAAAGTGGTTTGTTCCACCGCCACTTGCGCTACGATGCGTTGTACCATACCTCTCTCTCCTATCGTGTGTAAATCAAAAATCAATCTTGGTTTAAGGGGTACATCAGTTTATAATCCCCTTCGGTGAAATCGTTGATAGCCATGCTGACGGGTTTTTCGGTGAGAATAATACTGTTTTCTTCCGCATCCTGTGCGATCTCACGAGCGCGTTTGGCAATAGCAATCACCACGGCATAGCGGCTGTCATTGCCTTTGAGATTTTCAATATCGGTAGGTCTTAACATAATGGATCATCCTCCTGTTATTCTTGTTCGTCATCGCCTTCAATGAAACGGTTAGCCACCGTTTCGGGTTGTACGGCAGACAGGACCACGTGGTCGCTGTCGGTGATCAGTACCGCGCGGGTACGACGGCCGTAAGTGGCGTCAATAAGGGTGCCCCGATCTCTGGCATCTTGAATAATGCGTTTGATGGGCGCTGATTCAGGGCTGACAATGGCCAGCAGACGGTTGGCGGCAACCATGTTGCCGAAACCGATGTTGATCAGTTTCATGGCGTATGCACCTCCGTCGTGTTATTCGATGTTTTGAATTTGTTCCCGAATCTTTTCGATCTCGGCTTTCATATCCACAACCACCTGCGCCAACTGCAGATCCTGCGCTTTGGAACCGATAGTGTTGGTTTCGCGATTGATCTCCTGTACCAGAAAATCCAATTTTTTACCCACAGCCTCATCGCTGTTGACCAGTGCTTCCAACTGATCCAAATGACTGCTTAACCGCACCGTTTCTTCGGCGGTGGCGATCTTATCAGCAAAAATGGCGGCTTCGGTCAGCAGGCGTTGTTCGTCCACCGTAACGGTGCCCAGCAATTCCCGCATACGGGTCTCCACCTTTTGCATATGTTCACGAACGGTCTGAGGTGAACGGTCTTCCACCTGTTCCACGCCATCCAACAGGCGCAAACGGCGGGATAACACATCCTCTCGCAACCGTGCGCCCTCTTGCTCGCGCATTTGGCGGAACTTTTCGAGCGCAGTCTGCGCCACACCGCGAACGGCATTCCAAACAGCTTCCTCGTCGGCTTCCGCTTTGCGAACGGTGAGAACATCGGGAAAACGAGCTATGTTCATAACGGAACTGTCATCCCGCAAAGACAAGGATTCTCCCATGCCGCGAAGTGCTTCCAAATAGGCTTTGGCCAGCGGCTCGTTCACCGCCACATAGGTGTCCGATACCTCGGTTGCTTCCAGCGAAACAAACACTTCCACTTTTCCACGGGCAATACCCGTTTGAAGAAGAGTTTTTAGTTTGTCGTCTAAAAATCCGTAAGAACGGGGTAAACGAGAACTGTATTCAAAAAAACGATGGTTAACGGATTTGATCTCTACGGTAATGGTCCAGCCGTCCACGGTTTCACAGTGGCGGCCGTAACCGGTCATACTGCGGATCATATATCTTTCCCCCTTGCAGCAAAATCACAAAAATGACACGACCGAAAACCCCAAAATGGGATTTTCGGTATCGTCATCACACAGGGTGAACGTTGTTGGCTTTATCCAAGTGTTCACCGTCGATATGGTATTTCTCGTTGCGCCGTTTTTCAAAGAATTTGAGCGCTACCTGTCCGAATTGGGCATAGGTGAGGACATCTTCCTCTTGCTCATACCATTCTTTCATTTCGTCGCGCATGTGATCCAGTTCGGGTTGCAGTTGGTCAGCGGGACGGCACGTGATGGGTGTTTCGTCGCCGATGATCTTTTTCACGAATTCGGGATCGATGGGTACGGGTGTCGCGCCGTATTCGCCGCGAACCAGACCTTTAAATTCTTTGGTGACCATCTTATACCGCTCGCCGCCGATCACATTGAACACCGCTTGAGTGCCCACGATCTGAGACGAGGGGGTAACCAACGGAGGATAACCGGCATCTTTGCGGACGCGGGGAACTTCCTGTAACACTTCTTCCAGTTGATCTTCACGGCCGGCCTGTTTGAGCTGACTGACCAAGTTGGACAACATGCCGCCGGGCACCTGATAGATCAGGGCATTGGCATCCACTTCCAACATTTTGGGGTTGAGCTGGCCGTTTTCCATGTATTTTTTGCGCAAACCCGCAAAATACTTGCTGACTTCGTTGAGTTTTACCAGATCCAGACCGGTGTCGTACTGGCTGCCCTGCAAAGCCGCGACCATGGACTCAGTGGCGGGATGGGATGTACCCATCGCCAAGGGCGACAACGCCGTATCCACCACATCCGCGCCCGCTTCGATGGCTTTCATGAGCACCATATCGGCGATACCCGCGGTAAAGTGGGAGTGGATCTGCACGGGAATGGACACCGCTTTTTTCAGTTCGGATACCAGTTCATAAGTGGCATAGGGTACTAACAGACCCGCCATATCTTTAAGGCAGATGGAATCCGCACCCGCAGACTCCAATTGCTTCGCATAGTTGACAAAATACTCCACGTTGTGCACAGGGCTAGTGGTGTACGATACTGCCACCTGCACATGAGCGCCTTTTTCTTTTTTGGCGGCGTTGATGGAGGTTTCTAAGTTGCGGATATCGTTAAGCGCATCAAAAATGCGGATCACATCGATACCGTTGGCAACGGATTTTTGCACGAAATATTCCACTACGTCATCGGCGTAATGGCGATAACCCAACATGTTTTGGCCGCGGAACAACATTTGAAGCGGCGTTTTGGGCATGTGTTTCTTTAGGGTGCGCAAACGCTCCCACGGATCTTCGCCCAAGAAGCGAAGGCAGGAGTCAAAGGTGGCGCCGCCCCAACATTCCAACGAATGATAGCCGATATCGTCCAGCATTTCCAACGCGGGGATCATTTCCTCGGTGGTCATACGGGTGGCGATCAACGACTGGTGTGCGTCACGCAGGATGGTTTCGGTAATACCGACTTTTGCCATGCCAATCTTCCTTTCCCGTATTAATTACTGCAACGATACCAGAGCCGCGCCGGAGTCGACACCGTCACCCTTGTTCACATGAATACCGGCCACGACGCCGTCGCGGGGAGCCATGATCTCATTTTCCATTTTCATAGCTTCCAATACGACCAACACATCGCCGGATTTGACCGATTGACCCGCGGAAACCGCCACGCTGACAATGGTGCCGGGCATGGGAGCCGATACCACTTCGGCGCCGGCAGCAGGAGCAGCAGATGCCGCGGCAGGAGCCTCAGCCGCCACAGGAGCGGCGGGTACGGGAGCGGCCGCAGGGGCGGGCACCGCCACAGGAGCAGGGGCAGCTACAGAGGCGGAAGCAGCAACGCCGCCCACTTCTTCCACTTGTACATCGTACGCTTTGCCGTTAACGGTGATATTGAATCGTTTCATAGTTTTCTCTACCTCTCTTTATCATTCTCGCACTTTACAGGCGGATATTGGCGTGTTTCTTGGGAAGTTTGCTGACCCGTTTACCGGCCAACATTTCCATATACGCCGCAACCGCGGCGCGGGTTGCTTCAGGGGCAACCACATCGGTGACGGCACCTTGTGCCGCCGCCAATTGCGCATTACATTCAGTGGTGCGATACTCCTCTGCCAGAACAGGACGCTCATTGGTGGGGTCTTTCATTTCCGCCAACCGATCACTCCACACAATGTGGATGGCTGTTTGAGGATCCAGCGCGGCAATGGACGCATCCGGCCAAGCCAACACCACGTCGGCACCCGCCGTTTTGCCCGCAACGGCAATGTAAACGGGGCCGTAGGCTTTACCGGCAATCACCGTGATCTTGGCAGTGGTGGCTTCTGCGTACGCCTGACCCAGTTTCGCGGCGTTCTTCAGTGAACCGAAACCGGCGGCATCCACCACCGTGATGACCGGCAGGGAGAACGCATCGCAGAAACGAACGAACCGTGCCGCATGAGCGGCGGCACAACAACCGATGGTTTCATCACCCAGTGTGACAATACCGCAGGGAGAACCACCGATCCGCGCCAGAGCGGCGGCGGTGTTATCGTTTTCGTACAAACTGAACAGCGATCCCGCATCGGCCAACAACGCGGCCGCTTCTGTAGCGGTAGCGGCCGTAACAGCGGCGGCGCCCACTTCTTCATACAAAACAGGAGCTGCCAAATTGTTGGCAGGTAAGTAATCCAGCAGTTGACGGGCCTTGTCCAACACCTCATCAACCGTAGCGGCGGTAACATCCGCTTTGGCTTTCTCGTCAGCGGTGAGATAATAATCCGCCTCTTCCACGGCGATCACCACATCTGCCGCTGCCGCGATCAACGCGGCAGAACCCACGCAGGAGCCGGTAACCACGGCAATTTGAGGCACTACGCCGGACAATTCGTTAGCCACGGCCAAAATACGGGCAATGGCATCCATCGCCGCGATACCGTCGTCTACACGGACACCGTTACTGTCGAACAGACCGATCACGGGAGCGCCGTTTTGAGCGGCCAAACGGTATACCTTCTCGATCTTGGCTGCGTGCACCGTTCCCACGGCACCGCTACACACCGTTTTATCTTGTGCAAAAGCATAAGCGGGAGCATCGTTGATCAGACCGTAGCCGCACACCACGGGGGCGGCGTTTTCACCGTCTTGCATCAAACGGTCAAACTCCGTGAAGCTGCCTGCGTCGAACAACCGAACCAGTTGTGCGCGTGCCGCTTCGGTTTGAGCGGTGATCCGCTCGCCGGAAGCCTGTTGACTCATAATTGTAACCTCCATTACAACTCCGTGCGGTGACCGCACGAAAAATTCCACACATGGCCGTAAGTCGCCAAAAAGGTCATCCTACGCCATGGTAATTTACCCCTACAGTATATCGTATTCTCAATTAAAAAACAAGAACAAAACAAGAACTTTGCAAAAGAATAGGCTTTTTTTATTCATGTTGGCATCCGCCGGCACAAGGACGATTAAAAAAAGCGGGAATAAACACTTCTACCCGATCTTCTGCCTGTTCAAATCCGAGTGAACAAAGCGATTCAAACAGATCTTCAACAGCGCAGGTTGCCGTAACGGCGTTGCGATTGGCGCCCGCGTTCAAGGCGGCGCGCACCAACCATTCCCGCAATTCGGTGATAGCGCACCGAATCCCCAACAACTCTATCGTGTCCTTGACGAGGCGATAGGCAATACCGCCGGCCTCTTCCCCGTCGTTCCACACCACCATGACATGGGCCGCAGGGTCAACACCCATTTGCGTTGCCCACGAAGTGGCTTTATCGCCCGCGACGGGATGTATTTCGAACATGTGTGTCCATCCTTCCGTTTTTGATATAGTCTGCGGCGATCTTGTCCGTCACCTTGGAAGCCATCACCAGTGTGCGCACTTCTTTCGGCTCCAAATGCCGCCATTTTCCCGGCGGAAGCATGCCTAATTTTACGCCGCCCATGGCGATGCGCTTTAACCGAATGACCTCCAGCCCCAACAACTCGCACATTTTGCGGATCTGGCGGTTGCGCCCCTCATACAAGACGATCTCCAACACCGTGCGGGGAGGATTATCGGCGGTGGCAGGCTCGGCGGTGATGATACAAGCATCGGCGGGCAATGTTTTGCGCCCTTCCAGCATCATACCATCCCGAAACCCCTGCAATTGTTCTTCCGCAACGGCCGCCCGCACTGTAACACGATAGTGTTTGGGAAGATGGGCGGTGGGGTGCATCATGGCATTGGCAAAATCGCCGTCGTTGGTCATGAGCAACAGCCCCTCGGACTCTTTATCCAACCGTCCCACGGGAAATACGCGGACATCCATGTCTTTCATCAGATCCGCCACACATTTGCGCCCTTTTTCATCGCTCATGGTGGTGATATAACCTCGCGGTTTATGTAACATAAGATACAGCGGTTGCTCCGCGCGGGCAACAGGCTTTCCTTTCACGGTGATCAGGTCTCGCCGATCATCCGCTTTGTCTCCCAAACGAGCAGGGTGGCCGTTTACTTTTACCGCGCCTTGCGCAATCAATTCTTCCGCCTTACGGCGAGACGCAATTCCGCGATCCGCCAAAATCTTTTGAATTCGTACCAAAGCCATCGTAATCTTTACCTCAATAACGTTATAAACAACGAAGCCGCGCTTCGCTTCCATTTTTGCCAAAAAGACAGAGCCGGGCGCTCAGTCACATCGGTCTGTGTCATAATCGGCGCTTCGCCGACCACACGATCTCCCACCGTATAGGTAACCGTACCTATCGGTTCTCCCGCTGTTACGGGTGCCCACACAAAGGAGGGCAATTGAACGGTATACGATACGGTCTCACCCTGCAATAACACGACCGTTTTCGGCGTTTCCATCGCGAGAGATACCGTCCCCGCCACGCCGCCTGCTACAGGCAAATCGCCCATTTCGGGAATGGGAAGCGGCACCGCTACCGTTTGCGAAAACCCATACTCGTATAGTGCGATATGGTCGTTCCAATAATCGCCGCCGTTAAGAGTAGCCACCACCAAGGTGACCTCATCCCGCCTGGCAGCAGACACCAAACATTTGCCTGAACGGATGGTGTACCCCGTTTTTAAGCCGATGGCATCGGGATACAGGCGCAATAACCGATTGTGATTGGAGAGGGTGACCTCATGAGGGGGATCCCCCACCTGTACCACGGCAGTTTTTTGCGCGCAAATATCGGCTAATTCCTCCTGTTGCAACACCGCCGCACCCAACAGTGCCAAGTCGCGGGCGGTGGAACTGTGCCCACCTTCGTCCAAACCCGATGGGGTCACAAACAGCGAATCGGTCATACCCAATTGTTGTGCCACCGCGTTCATGCGGGTTGCGAATGTGGGCAACGATCCGCAAGATAACAGTGCTAACGCATTGGCGGCATCGTTGCCTGAAGACAACAACAATCCCGTTAACAGGTCATGTACCGAAAGACGGTCACCGCCGCGCAAGCCCATGGACGAGCCTTCCACCAATACCGCCTGTTCGGGAACGGTCACGATCCGATCAAGCGGCAAAACGTCGGCGGCAACCAGCGCCGTCATCAGTTTGGTGGTGCTGGCCATGGGGCGGCGGGTATCTGCATCCTTTTCATAAAGGAAACGACCCGATTGCGGTTCATACAGCACTGCCGAAAGGGACGAAACCGACGACGGTTTTCCCGCCGCGCCTACCGTGACGGTTGACCACCACAAAAATACCGCGGTAATGCAACCAATACCTATTTTACGCATATTCCCACCTCATTGGGAGAGTATGCGCAAAACCATCGGTTTAGGACTTTTGTTCTTTTTTCTGCGTAATGGCGTCACTGATCTTATGGATCACATCGGGCACCATATTGGCCATCTGGTTGAGGGTATCGGGCACCGCCACCATGGGCAATACGCGCACGTTACCGCCGGCCGATACAATAAAACCGATGGGTGTGATGTTGATACCTGCGCCACCGCCGCCGCCGAACAATTCCTGATTGCCTTTGGACGGCAGATCGGAGCCGCCGCTGGCGAAACCATAAGACACCTTCGAAACAGGAATCAGCACCGTGCCGTCGGGCAACGTCATGGGATCTCCGATCACCGTGCTTACATCCACCATCTGGCGAATCTTGTCAATGGAGACTCCCATCAACCCTTCTACTTTGTTATCCATACTGTTGCTCCTCCTCTTTCGGTTGTTGTAAAGTTTTTTTCCATTTGAGATAGGCGGGCAATGCGATCAACATCGCCAATAGCACGCAATACGGGATCGCGTGAAGGCGGATATCCCCTCGCACGCGCCCTTGTTCCGCCAGATAATCCGGCGTGACAGTCACATCCCGCCGGCGGACACGCACAAACGCTTGTATCGTAGTAAGCGCGGGATAGACAACGCCGCACACTCGTCCCACATTTTGCGCCGTGGCAGAAGCATCTTCGGATGCGATGTATAAGCGCAAGGTCAAGCGATCCACCGTAACAGCCGCCAATACCCGTCGCACGGCACCTACCGCTATACGGGCAAGACCTTGAAGGTGAGTCAAAACCGTTCCCACCCCGTCCTCTTTCAAAGAGCGGGAAAGATCCATGAGCAGTGTTGGTTGTTTAGCCTCTTCGGAAAGCTTGTCCCTTTGTTGCTTATCATCAGTCGACTGCAGGGATGGGTAGCGAAAAAGCACGATTCCTAACACCGATATGCGCACGGTCAACTCATCGTGATAGGTGAGCCGAACGCTGATCGGTAACAGCGGCAATAACAAGGCTATCACCACAATCCCCGGCAGGACATAGCCGATTACGGAAAGTACGGTGCCCATCGGCATCACTCCTCATTATTTTCGGCGTTTTCGATCATTTCTTCCAACGTGGTTTCCACCATGCGGGCTTCCTCTTCCTTTTGAGGAAGAGGCGGCAGTTCGGAAAGCTTGGAAACGCCGAAGCACCGCAAAAACACAGGAGTGGTTCCATATAACAACGGACGGCCGGGCAGTTCCAAACGCCCTTTTTCTTCAATGAGATTTTTTTGCTGCAACCCTTGCATGACTGCCGTGCAATCCACACCGCGCACCTGTTCGATAAAGGCCTTGGTCACCGGTTGGTTATAAGCTACGATGGCCAAGACTTCCATCGCCGCTTGAGACAGGGGCGTATTGCGCCGCATATCCAACGCACGACGAATGGCATCGGCGTATTCTTTACGGGTACACAACTGATATTGATCATCCAAGCGGATCATGCGAATACCGCCCTCCCGCAGGTTGATCTCGTTCATCAGATCTTCGGCAAAGCGCTGAATCGTATCGTTGTCCAGTTCCAACACTTCCGCCAAACGGGAAATCGATACCGGTTCGCCGCTTGCAAACAGTATGGCTTCGATCGAAGCCTTGTATTCTTTAATTTCCATCGGTCATTTCTCCTCTGTGTTTCAGCAAGGTAACCTGTTGGCGGTCACCCTCGCCGTCCACCGTAATCCGTCTGCCTTTGATGAGTTCCAACACTGCTAAAAAGGTGGCCACCAATTCGGATTTGGTGCGGGCATCCTCATATAAAGAAGTGTAGGACACACTTTTTCCTCGCCGCAGATGCCGCAATACAAAAATGATCTTGGACGTCACCGACACAATTTTGCGGGCAACAATGGTATGAAACGCTTGGGGCGAGGGCGGTAACTTTCGCCGACCACGGCCCGCCGCCGACAAATAGGCGTCCAGCAATTCCATACTGCTATGTACACGGCGGTAGGTAAGATCCGGCTCCACTTCGGTGGGTTCGCGGACAAACAGGTCACCGCCGATACATTGGTTGCGCATCCGCTGTGCCGCTTCTTGGCACAATTGATACTCGATCAATTCGCCGGTCAGTTGTTGCCGCAGTTCTTCCGCCTCTTCGTGACGGGGCAGTAACATGGCGGATTTGATCTGCACAAGGCGCGCCGCCATATCGAGAAAATCCGTAGTCACATCCATATCCATGGCTTGCATGGTGCGAATAGTTTCCATATATTGTTCCAACAATTCATGGATGGGAATATCGTAAATATTCAGTTTGTTTTTCTGCACCAAGTGCAAAAGCAGGTCCAGCGGCCCTTCAAAATCGGGCAGCTTATAGGAGATCTCCATGGTCACCCATCCTTAGTCAATTAAAATCCAAACAATCGGCAAAGAAACGAAAAAACCAGATCGCGCAAAAAGTAGAGCGGACCGTCCAACACACCCACAAACAGCAACAACATAATGCCGTAGGTGACGTAGCGAGAATAGCGTTCCATGTTGTACAACCAACGGTCGGGCAAAACAAGTGCAATAATACGAGAACCGTCCAACGGCGGTATGGGTAACAGATTAAACACCGCTAACCCGATATTGACCAATGTAAAGACTTTCACCAAAACCAGATAGGATACGAACAACACCGTATCGGGAACGGGCAACAACGTAATCACCCGATAAAGTCCCAAAGAAACCGCCGCCATCAGCAGATTGGAAATCGGTCCCGCCAAAGCGGTGAGCGCCATATCCCGTTTGGGGTTGCGAAAATTGCGGAGGTTAACAGGAACGGGACGGGCAAAGCCAAAGTCGAACAAAAACAGCATGGCCACACCCACGGGGTCTAAATGGGCAAAGGGGTTAAACCGCAAGCGACCGTTCCAACGGGCGGTATTATCACCCAGCCTGTCCGCCACAAAAGCGTGTGCCAATTCGTGAATGGGTAACATTACCAAGATCAACGCTGCATACCCAAAAAACAAGAGCATAACCTCCCCAAAAGAGGGTTTTACGGAACTGTTCAGCAACGAGAAGATCATGGCGCGTTCATCCTTTAATAATTCAATAAAATTCCATAATGTATTATAACTGAAGCCTGCACAAATTACAAGGAAAAACCACTCTTTCACCATAACTTTTCAAAAAAATTTCATAAGTTGCGAAAAAAAACTTGCTTTCCGCTCATAAATCTGCTAATATACATCTGTTGCTTTGAATTTGGCGGAGTTTTCCGCCGATGAAACATCAAAAGGAGGTGCAGAAAAATGGCAAAATGTGATTTCTGCGGCAAATCTGTTACGTTCGGTATCAAAGTTTCCCACTCGCACAGACGGTCCAACCGTGCATGGCGTCCCAACATCAAGCGCGTGCGTGCTGTTGTGGGCGGCGCCCCCAAAAAGGTTTACGCCTGCACCCGTTGCCTGCGTTCCGGCAAGGTTACCCGTGCTGTATAATTGAACAGCGTATAAGAAAGAAGTCCGACATCGAAAATCGATGTCGGTTTTTTTCATTTCCCCTTGCGTTTGTCAGGAGAATTGGCTATAATATCAACACGACTATATCTTGGCAGGAGCGACGCTTATGAATATCTGGCACGACATTTCTCCCGAACGGATCAGCGCGGACGATTTTACCGCTGTCATCGAAATTCCCAAGGGTGGTAAAAACAAATACGAAATGGATAAGGACACCGGCCTTTTGCGGTTGGACCGCGTGTTATATACTGCGACTCATTACCCTGCCAATTACGGGTTTATCCCCCGCACCTACGCAGACGACGGCGATCCGTTGGACGTATTGGTCATGTGTCAAGAATCCATCGTTCCCATGACCTTGGTGCAATGCTATCCCATCGGTGTGGTCAAAATGATCGACGACGAATCCATCGACGAAAAGATCATTGCCGTTCCTTTTCGGGATCCTTCCCTTTCCTGCTATCAGGACATTTCCCAGTTGCCGCGGCACACCTTCGACGAAATTCAACATTTCTTCACGGTATACAAATCGTTGGAAAACAAAAATACCGTGGTAAAAGAAGTGATGGGTCGCGAAGAAGCTTTGCAGATCATTACCCACTGTATTGAGGAATATAAACACTGCTATTGCGGCAAACGTTGAGAGGATGTTTTCAGTGACGAACTTTTACGGAAAAGAAAATTTAACCATGCTCACCGACTTTTATGAGCTGACCATGGCCAACGGTTTCTTCGAGAACGGACGAGGGAATCAGATTGCCTATTTCGATATGTTTTTCCGCACCGTACCCGACGGCGGCGGTGCCGCGATCATGGCGGGTCTGGAACAGATCATTCATTATCTGAAAAACTTATCTTTCTCAAAAGACGATATTGCCTATCTGCGCAGCAAAAAATTATTCAGCGAGGAGTTTCTTGCTTATCTGGCTGATTTCAAGTTTGAGTGTGACGTATGGGCCATCCCCGAAGGGACACCCATCTTCCCGCACGAGCCGTTGCTCACCGTACGCGGCCCCGCTATGCAAGCGCAGTTTATCGAAACGATGGTCCTGTTAGCCATCAACCACCAATCCTTGATCGCCACCAAAGCCAATCGTATCGTGCGGGCGGCAGACGGACGGGCAGTCATGGAATTCGGTTCTCGCCGTGCCCAAGGTTTTAACGGTGCGGTATACGGTGCCCGCGCGGCGTATATCGGCGGATGTGTGGGAACGGCTTGCACCATTGCCGACCGCGAATTCGGTATTCCCGCATTGGGAACCATGGCGCACAGTTGGGTACAATTGTTCGATTCGGAATACGAGGCCTTTGCCGCCTACGCGCGGGTATACCCTCAATCCTGCACGTTGTTGGTGGATACGTATAATGTACTAAAATCGGGTATCCCCAACGCCATTCGGGTGTTTGATGAGGTACTTAAACCCTTGGGCTATCGTCCCAAAGGTATTCGATTGGATTCGGGGGATATCACCTACTTAACCAAAAAAGCTCGTAAAATGTTGGATGAAGCGGGATATCCCGATTGTCAGATCTGCGCCTCCAACTCCTTGGATGAAAACATCATCCGCGATATGATCGCGCAGGGAGCATGTATCGACAGCTTCGGCGTTGGTGAACGGTTGATCACCGCTTCCAGTGATCCTGTGTTCGGCGGCGTGTACAAATTGGCCGCCGTAGAACAAAACGGTGTCATTGTTCCCCGTATCAAGGTCAGCGAAAATGTAGCCAAGATCACCAATCCCTGCTTTAAGGAAGTGTGGCGGCTATACGACCGAGATACCGGCAAGGCCATCGCCGATGTGTTGACACTTCACGACGAGGTCATTGACGACCAAAAACCTTATGAGATCTTCGATCCTGAGCACATTTGGAAACGGAAGACCGTTACCAATTTCCGTGCCGTGCGGCTGCGCAAGCAGATCTTTAAAGCCGGCGAATGTGTATATACTTCCCCCACCGTAAGCGAGATCCGCACCTATTGTAAACAGCAGATCGACACATTGTGGGACGAAGTATTGCGCTTTGAAAATCCTCATCGGTATTATGTAGACCTGTCTCAAGCGTTGTGGGACGAAAAGCAAAAACTGTTATCGCAACATGGACGTTAACGATTTCGGAATATAACAGATTACGGCGGTGCAACGATGGTTTTCAGCAGTCTACAATTTATAGGCATCTTTCTCCCGATTTTTTTCGGGAGTTACTATCTTGCACCCAAGCGCCTGAAAAACGGCGTACTGTTAGCAGGAAGTTTGTGTTTCTATCTGGTGGGAACATGGCAACAACCCGAACATTTTGCGCTGTTCATTGCCAGTATTCTCACGGATTACGCGATAGGCATTCTCATGGCAACCAGTACGAAACATAAAAAGGCGTGGCTGGTAACCGGTGTCATCTTTCACCTTGTTTGTTTGGGCGTATTTAAATATGCAGGGTTTGTTTGGCGGGAACTTTCCCCTTTCTTCCCTTCGGTCAATTTGGCACTGGACATTTTACTGCCCATCGGCATTTCGTTCTATACTTTCCAAGGCTTGTCCTATCTGGCGGACGTGTATCGAGGTACCATATCCGCTGAAACCAGTTTACTGAAATACAGCGTGTACATATCCATGTTTGCACAGTTGATCGCCGGTCCTATCGTGACCTTTACGCAAGTAAAAGACAAACTGGATCGCCGTCGCATTTCCGCTACCATGGCCTTGCATGGAATCGGCACTTTCATTTTCGGATTGGGATTGAAAGTGTTGCTTGCCAATCCTATCGGAAAATTGTGGACGGATGTTTGCAACATTGGGTTTGAGAGCGTGTCCACACCCTTGGCGTGGATGGGAATCCTTGCTTTTTCCTTCCAATTATATTTTGACTTTTTCGGTTATTCTCTCATGGCCATCGGGTTAGGCGAAATGCTGGGGTTCCGTCTTCCCCAAAACTTCGATCACCCCTATACCAGCCGTTCCATGACGGAGTTTTGGCGGCGTTGGCACATGACGTTGGGCGCATGGTTCCGGGATTATGTGTACATTCCCTTGGGCGGTAATCGCCACGGCACAGCGACTACCATACGAAATTTATTGGTCGTATGGGTGCTGACAGGTATATGGCACGGCGCGGGATACAATTTTATTCTGTGGGGCGCGGTGCTGTTCCTGTTTATTTTCATAGAAAAGTTGTTTCTGGGCAAGGTGCTGAACCGATTCCCTGTTATCGGCCATTCCTACATGATCTTGTTGATCCCGTTGACCTGGGCTATCTTTACCATTGAAGATATCGGGCAGTTGGGCGTGTTTTTCACGCGCTTGTTTCCTTTTTTCGGGGAAGGCCCTTGGTCCATTTTTCGATACGATTATGTAAAATATTTGCAACTGTACTATCCTTTCCTCCTTGCGGGACTGTTGCTGTCCTTCAAATTCCCGTTTACTCTGCTGAAAAAGATCAAAAATCGCGTGATTATCGCGATTCTTCTCACCGCTATACTGGGTGCCAGCATATACTGTATGTACCGCGGGTTGGATGATCCGTTCTTATATTTCCGTTTTTGAGAGGTACCTTTTATGAAAAGATCCGGCGCGCTTTTTCTGTTATGCTTGAGTTTTTTGTGTGTATCTGTTGTGTTAGCCGTTTTGTTTTGGAAGCAGACCGACGGCAATCTGTCGCCTACCTCGACAACCACAACAAGCACAACCACGACCAAAACAGCAACGACCACGGCCGCAACCACAACCACGTCTTTGGTATCCGACCACATAACGACATCTTCCGTCACCGCAAGTAAAACGACAAAGACGACCAAAACGACGAAAACAACCAAGACCACCAAAGGTCCCACCGCCGCTACACAGGCAATATCCTTAAAAATGGACGGCACGCTGTTTATCGGTGATTCCCGCACGGTCGGTCTCTCTGAGTATTCCGGTATCACGGAAGCGGACTTTTTTGCGGATGTGGGTATGAGTATCTATAATATTCACCAGAAAAACATTGCCATTGACGGTTTGGGGAAAGTATCTTTCAAAACGTTACTAAACAAGAAGACCTACGATACCATCTATATTATGTTGGGCGTCAATGAGATCGGATACACCATGAGCGGCACAGTAGCGAAAAACCGAGAATTGGTGGAATTGATCCGTCAAGAACAACCCAACACGCTAATCGTTATTCAAGGAAATCTTCACGTTTCAAAAAAAATCTCCAACAGTGATAAATATATCACCAACCCCAACATCAACAAACTGAACAAGCTATTATCGGAGATCGCCGACGGTGATACGGTCCGCTATCTGGACGCCAATGTGTTATTTGACGACGCAGAGGGGCATTTGGCCTCTCATTTGGCAGGCGACGGCGTTCATCTGTATGCGAAATATTATAAAGACTGGGCAACATGGTTGGTACAACAAACGGCATTATTAAAGAAATAACAGCAGCGGCAATGTGTGCATACACATTCCCGCTGCTGTTATTTGGGAAACGTAACGGTAATGGTGGTACCCGATCCGGGTTGGCTTTCCAACGAGATTGTGCCACCATGAAATGACACACCGTGTTTGACGATGGACAGGCCGAGTCCCGTGCCGCCGATGGCTTTGGAATGGCTTTTATCCACCCGATAAAACCGTTCAAACACCCGTCCTTGGTCGGCGGCGGGAATGCCGATTCCCGTATCCCGTACCTGTAAAACGGGTTTGCCGTTTTCGGTAGTCAAGGTAATCACTACATAGCCACCCATACGATTGTATTTCACCGCATTTTCGCATAAATTGAACACAATCTCATCCAAAATACGGGGAACACCGTAAATGGTGACGGGTTTGGTGCGGGTATCGAATGACACCTGCTTTTTTGCCGCCAACGGTGCCAAATGGTTGATGGTGGAACGGATCAATTCCTGCATATCCACCTGTTCTCGATCTAACGGAACGGTATTTTCATCCAAACGGGACAGTTTGATAATATCTTCCACCAAACTGATGAGCCGTTGGGATTCGTTATAAATGGTATCGGCGAAACGCTGCACATCGCCCTCTTTGGCAATGCCGTCGCGGATGATCTCCGCAAACCCCGAAATCGACGTCAACGGTGTTTTTAGTTCATGGGATACATTGGCGGTAAATTCCCGACGGAGTTTTTCCCGTCTTTCCTTTTCCGTAATATCCAACAGCAGTAATGCCGCACCGGTGACGCGATTTCCCTCTTGGATAGGATGAGCAATCAATTGATAAGGCTTTTCGCCGATCTCAATGACCACCTTGCTGTCGTCACCGCTAAGGGCACCATCCACGATCTTTTCCAATAACGGATCCTCACCGATAAATCGTCCCTGCTTCATCTGCTCGATGGCGTCAGCCCCCAACAACCGAAGGGCCGGTTCGTTGTAACTGCGGAGTTTTCGGTTTCGGCCCACTACCAACATACCTTCGCTGATATGGTCGGTTACACAACGAAACTTTTGACGATAATGTCGGCGCAACCGCCATTCCCGTATCACAAATACCGCCGCAACCGCTATCAGCGATCCCGTCAATATCCATTCCCACAACATCATTGATCGTCGCCTCCGAACGTGTAGCCCATACCCCTTACGGTTTGTATGTAACCGCCGCAAACACTCAGTTTGGCGCGAAGAGTACGAATATGTACGTCCACCGTGCGGTTTTCACCGTCAAAGCCATAACCCCAAATGTGATTGAGTATTTGGTCACGGGTCAGTACACGACCTTGATTTTCAAAAAGATAACACAACAATTCAAACTCCTTATGTGTGAGGACTACGGTTTGCCCCTGAACTTTTACCTTACAGGCATCAACGAACACCGATAATCCTCGAAAATGGTATTCGGTTTCCTGCTTCTTCTGCATCCCGCTGCGCCGCAACAAGGCTTTGACACGGGAGACCAGCTCCATGATCCCGAAAGGCTTGGCGATATAATCATCGGCACCACTGTCTAAGCCGATCACCTTATCGTATTCCCCGCTTTTTGCCGTCACCATCATCACAGGGATGTGGGCGGTACGGTTGTCGGCACGTAACTTTTTAAGTACCGTCAACCCATCTTCGTCGGGGAGCATGATATCCAGCAACACCAGATCGGGAACGTCCTTTTCCATTGCCGTCCAAAACAGGGCCGGACGAGGAAAACCCGCAGCGGGAAGTCCGGTGTTGTTAAGTGTATACACGACCAATTCGCGAATGCTGTCGTCATCTTCCAAAAAGTAGATCATGCCATCACCTCATTACATCACTATCTGGTCGTTGATCACCAATTTGAATTGCAACCCCAGTTTATCCGCCGCTTTGCGGCACAGGATCATGCGTTCCATAAAGATCTCAAAGTAATCCATCACCGAACCGTAATGCGTATCAATGGTCAATTTCAAAGTGATAGTGGTGCGGTCTTCGTTGATACGCAATTGCGAACACCGCACCGAGTAATTCACACGGTCGTGAATATCAAAGGTGGCTTCCTCCTGATTGCGAACACGAGTACGCCGCACATCGGATTTGTCCGCTAAGATCAGTGCCGCTGCCAAAGCATTGACCGGCACGCCCGTACCCTCATCATGATTACCAATGGCGGTGGTGATGGTGGCCAGATCTTCGGCGGGCATTCCCATGTCGTCCAAAATACTGAACGCCATAATAGCGCCGCTTTGGGAATGCGCCACCCGATTGACCAAATTGCCGATATCGTGCAGATACGCCGCAATGCGCACCAATTCCACATCGTGTTCGCCGTAGCCCAGTTCCCGTAGAATATAGGCGGCATTTTCCGCCACCTGGGTTACGTGGGCAAAACTGTGTTCCGTATATCCCTGCGCAAGCAAGGATTCGTCGGCACGGGCAATATACGCCCGCACAGCCTCATTTTTGCGGATCTCTTCAAAGGTGATCATACCCCGTTCCTCCTTTGCTGAAAGGGTTTTACATATCCTTATTGGTCATTACGGACAATGCACGCAACAACTTCGCAATGCTGCGTCCGCGGGAACATGTCCACGGGAGTCACCTGCGTGGTGGTATACCCCTGCTCGTCGAAGCGCTTGAGGTCGCGGGCAAGGGTGGCGGGGTCACAGGACACATACACCACTCGTTTCGGTGCCATACGGACGATGGTTTCTATGAGTTTTTCGTCGCACCCTTTGCGGGGCGGATCAACAATTACTACGTCAGGACGGATTCCCTCTTTTTCCAGTTGGACAGCGGCTTTGGCCGCATCCGCCGTAAGAAAATGGGCATTCGTAATGCCGTTATCCTGCGCGTTGCGAACCGCATCTTCCACGGCTTCGGGAACAATCTCCACGCCGATGAGGCGTTTCACTTCCCGCGCCATGGACAACCCGATGGTGCCCGTACCGCAATAGAGATCCAACAAGGTTTCGGTACCTGTCAGCCCCGCCGCTTGCCGCGCCAGTTCATACAGACATTCGGCTTGTTCGGTGTTCACCTGATAAAAGGACAGAGGTGATAAGCGGAAGGTCAGACCACACAATTCATCAGTAATGTGGTCTTCCCCGTATAAGGTGAAACAGGTATCCCCTAATACCACGTTGGTATCTTGTTTATTGAGGTTCACTATCAACGAAGTAAGGGTGGGAACGTTGGTTTTTAAGAGGTCGGTCAACAGGTCGGTTTTCGGCAATTTGCCGGACGTGCACACCAGACAGACCATGACCTGACCGCTGCGGGTGCCTTGTCGGATATAAATATGCCGAAGCAGACCGCCGCCGGTGGTTTCATCATAGGAAACGACGCCCGCTTTCCTCATCCACGTTCCCACCGTATCCAATACGGTTTTGAACAGAGGCGGTTGCAACAGGCAATTGTGCTGTTCCACTACCCGATGACTGCGGGCGGCATACAACCCAATAAGGGGGCGATAGTCCCCTGCTACCACGGGGTATTGCCCTTTGTTGCGGTAACGGTCGGGAGATTCGCAACCGATGATCGGCAAGGGTGTGATTGTTAACCCGCCGATACGGCGCAAGGCATCGGCTACCCGTTGCCATTTGTATTGTAATTCCGCTTCATAGGACACATGACGGTAGACACAACCGCCGCATTTGCCAAACACGGGGCAATCCGCCGACACACGATGAGGCGACGGTATGAGCAATTCTTCGATCTTACCGTAGGCACAACGGGATTGCACTTTGAGGATACGACAACGCAGGGTATCCCCCACCGCCGTGGCAGGAACGAAAACGACAATTCCCCCTGTTTGGCCCGCATCACCATAGTGGCCCACACCGCTGCCCTCGGCGGTCATGCCGGTGATGGTCAGTTCAATGATCTGATTTTTCTTGAGCAACGGTGTCACCCCCTTATAATTCGAACAAGTTTATTTGACTGGTGGCGGGCAAGGATTCCAGCACACCCAGTTCCCGCATGGATTCGATCACCGCTTTGGATACGCCAGAACGGTTTTGTAGATCATCACAGGAAATGTATTCCCCGTCGGCTTTGGCGTTCATCAGCGATTCCGCCGCCGCCGTACCCAACCCGCGAATGGACGTAAACGGCAAGCGGATCTTGCCATCTTCCATGAGGAATTTATAGGAATGGGATTTGTACAAATGTACCGGCAAAAATTCCACGCCTCGTTGCATGGCTTCGTAGATCACATGCAAGGTTTCCGCCTGTGACAGTTCTTTGGCGGTGGCTTCGTTTTTATCTTTGGCGCGAATAGCATCCATCAACCGTTTGACTTCCGCTTTTCCCCGTTGTACCGGTTCAGCGTCAAAGTCTTCACCGCGGCCGGTGAAATAGGCGGCGTAATATTCGGCGGGACGATACACTTTATACCATGCCACCCGCAGCGCCGCAATACAGTAGGCCGCCGCGTGGGCTTTGGGAAACATGTATTTGATCTTCATACAGGAGTCCACATACCACGAGGGAACGTTGTTCTCTTTCATGGCGGCAAAATGCTCGTCGGTGAGCAGTTTGGTAGCTTTGCCTTTACGCACGATCTCCATGATCTTAAAGGCCATTTTGGGTTCCAGGCCTTTGTGCATCAGATACGTCATAATATTGTCACGGGTCCCGATCACATCGGAAATGGTACAGGTACCCGCTTTAATGAGTTCTTGGGCATTGCCCAACCACACATCGGTGCCGTGAGACAGACCGGAGATCTGCAACAAATCGGCAAATTTGGTGGGACGGCAATCCAAGAGCATCTGCCGTACAAACCCCGTACCCATTTCCGGAATGGACAGCGTGCCTGTTTCACAATCGATTTCTTCGGCGGTAACACCCAATGATTCAGGCGAAGTAAACAGTTTATACACCGCGGGATCGGACATAGGTACATCCATTACACTGATGCCCGTGTATTCCTCCAGATATTTATAGATGGTGGGAATTACGTGACCCAGGTTATCCAGTTTCAAAATGGTATCGTGAATGGAATGAAAGTCGAAGTGGGTGGTGATGATATCGGAATTGGCATCGTCGGCGGGATGTTGGGCGGGGCAGAAGTCTTCAATGACGTATTCGTCCGGCACGACCACCATGCCGCCGGGATGTTGACCCGTGGTGCGTTTGATACCAGTACACCCTTTCGCCAACCGCTCGATCTCTGCATTGTTCAGCGCAAAACCCCGTTCTTCGGCATATTTTTTTACAAAACCGTAGGCGGTCTTTTCTGCCACGGTGGAGATGGTACCGGCTTTGAATACGTGATCGCTACCGAACAATTCTTCCGTATAACGGTGAGCACGAGATTGGTATTCGCTGGCAAAGTTTAGGTCGATATCGGGGGTCTTATCCCCGTCAAACCCCAAGAACGTTTCAAAGGGGATTTCATGACCGTCCCGACCCAGCGGTTTACCGCAAACGGGACAGTTTTTATCGGGCAAATCAAAGCCCGATCCCACCGTACCGTCGGTAATAAATTCGGAATATTTACAGTTGGCACAAATATAGTGAGGTTGCAGCGGGTTTACCTCGGAAATGCCCGCCATGTTGGCCACAAAGGAAGAACCCACCGAACCACGGGATCCCACCAAATAGCCGTTTTCCACGGAGTTCTTCACCAGTTTTTGGGCAATCATATACAACACGGCAAACCCGTTTTTAATGATCGAATTCAGTTCTTTTTCCAACCGTTTCGCCACGATTTCGGGGACGGGGTCACCGTATAATTCTTTGGCGCGATCCCAGGTGATCTTGGTGAGTTCCTCCTCGGACCCTGCGATATGAGGCGGGTAGTTGCCTTTGGGGATGGGACGGATCTCCTCTACCATGTCGGCAATACGGTTGGGATTGGTAACCACCAGTTCGTAGGCTTTTTCCGGCGGGAAATAGTCGAATTCTTTGAGCATTTCCTCGGTAGTACGCAGATACAAGGGGGCTTGCATATCCGCATCCCCATATCCTTGACCCGCCTGCAAAATACGACGATACACTTCGTCTTCGGGGTCCATAAAATGGACGTCGCCCGTCGCGCAAACGGGAATATCCAGTTCTTCGCCCAAACGGACGATGGTGCGGTTAAAGTTCCGCAAGGTTTCCTCATCGGGTGCCATAGGCGGTTCCATGGATCCGTCCTTGTTTTTGGTGGGACGGAGCATAAACGCATTGTTGCCCAAGGGTTGAATCTCCAAAAAGTCATGTTGGCGGGCAATGGTGCACAACTCGTCCCACGGACGGTTTTCCATGACCGCTTCAAACAGTTCACCCGCTTCGCAGGCACTGCCGACAATAAGGCCTTCCCGCAACTCCGCCAATTTTTCCTTGGTAATGCGGGGACGTTTGTGATAATTCTTCAAGTGGCTGAACGAGATCAGTTTATATAGATTTTTAAGGCCAACGTTGTTCTTGGCCAACAAGATCAGGTGGTACAGGCGTTTCTTACCTGCGCTTTCAGCGGTTTCGGAACGTTGCATGTAGGCTTCCACGCCGTATAAGACCTTAATGGGTTTCCCCGCTTTGGCCATATCCGCCGCTGTGTTCATGGCTTCGGGAAACGCTTGCGCCACACCGTGGTCGGTAATGGCAATGGCGGGATGTCCCCACGCTGCTGCCCGTTTGATGAGGGCTTTGGCGTCGGATACCGCATCCATGGCAGACATTTTGGTGTGCAGGTGCAGTTCCACGCGTTTTATATCGGCGGTATCTTGTTTTTGATATTTGCTGACCAAGGCGATGGATTTGGGCGATAATACTTCACACTTGGCATATTGATCAAATTCATATAAGCCGGAGATCAGCACGCAAGAACCGTCTTTCAGAAATTCCAGTGCTTCCAATTTGGCTTTGTCACGGCGAACATCTGTCCACACGATCACCATGATGGAATTGGTACGATCACTGATGTAGAATGTATGACGAATACGCGTGCCGTCGCGGAACGAACGCGTTTCATAGCCGAATACTTCGCCCCATACCGTGACCATACCTTCCCGCAGATTTTTAAGAGGAATCGGCATGTCCCGTGTGACCGAACCGAATAGTGGACGGGCCGTTTCCAAATACACGGGCAATCCGTCGGCAGGCGGAGCGGTAGGATCAGCGGGCGCGGCGGGTTTTATCGCTGAGGGCACCGCTTTTTTCGCCACTTTTTCTTTGGCCTGCTCGGCCAGTTTAACAGCGGTCTCCGCCGCATCGCGATCGGCTTCTTCCATGAGTCGACGATATTGTTCATCGGACTCTGAAACACCCTCTTCCCCTTGAAAACGCACTTGTATACGGCAACCAAAACAATCTTGAATCAGTTGATGGAACAACTTGTCCGTGCCGGTGGTTTCGATCACGTTGCGAGTACCGTGTTTCAGTTCCACCAACCAACCGTCTTCGTCAGCGGTGCATACCGCATCGTTAAAGGTACCGTTGACCACGGTGGAACGGCGTTTCAAAAGCGCTACCAACGTAGGAAAACAGTCGGTAGATAACAAGTCGGCAGGATAGCGGGGCAACAATTCCGCGCTGTGCAATTGTAATCCCTCAACCAATGCCTGCTCCAACGCACCGATATCTTCATAGGGCACAAATTTCTCGAAGGATACCTGTGCTTTCAGGCGCAGATCGGCTTTGCAAACTTCGATATGTTCAACGGTAACGTGTGAAAAGCGTTCTAACAATGTTTTATCGGCTATGTAAGGCGCAAAGACCGCGCCGATCGTCGCGTGACTCATAACAATTCCAATTCCTTTATCAGTTCTTCAACCGCATCCGCCTCGGGAACGGTGCGCAATACTTGTCCTTTTTTAAAGATGGCCACCTTGCCGTCGCCGCCGGCAATGCCGATATCCGCTTCTCTGGCTTCACCGGGACCATTGACAATACACCCCATCACCGCCACCGTAACGGGTTTTTGAATGGCGTGCACCCGTTCTTCCACTTGATTGGCAATACCGATCAAGTCGATCTTTGTGCGGCCGCAAGTGGGACAGGATACCAGCGAAACACCGGTGTGATCCAGTCCCAATCCCTTTAAAATATTCTTGCCCACAGCCACTTCGCGGATAGGGTCGGCAGTGAGTGATACCCGAATGGTATCGCCGATCCCTTGCAACAACAATGCGCCGATACCCATAGCGGATTTGATCATGCCCATCCGTTCAGTCCCCGCTTCGGTAACACCCAAATGCAAGGGATACTCGCAAGCGGCAGCGGTCAATTCATAAGCCCGCACCATGGTGGGGACGTGGGACGATTTGATGGAGATGACAATATCGTCAAAATCGAATTTGGTCAACAACGAGACGTGATACAGCGCGCTGTCCCGCATGGCTTCCGCAGTGGGGTGACCGTATTTTTTGAGAATTTCCTTTTCCAACGAGCCGGAATTAACGCCGATACGAATGGGAATGTGCTTTTCTCGACAAGCAACGGCAACCGCCCGTACCCGCTCATCGTCACCGATGTTGCCGGGGTTAATGCGGATCTTATCGATACCCGCCGCTACACAATCTAGTGCCAGTCGATAGTCAAAATGGATATCCGCCACCAGCGGAATGTCCACCGCATTTTTAACGGCATCCACCAGCCGCACGGCCCGGGCATCGGGGACGGCGATCCGCAAGATATCACAACCTGCGTCCCGCAACGCCTGCGCTTGCCGCACCGTTCCTTCCACATCGGTGGCAGGAACATTGCCCATAGATTGTACCGTGATGGGGGCAGTACCGCCAATGGGGACTCCGCCTACCCAAACCGTTTTACAAGCGCGACGTTGCATGACGTTTCACCTCAAGCAAATAATTTAAACACATCGCTGAACGATACCACGACGATCAGCAATAACAATAAGACTAACCCAATGGCGTGGACCCAACCTTCGTATTTAGCGGGGACGGGTTTACGGGCGATGCCTTCCCAAAAAAGGAACAATAAACGACCACCGTCCAAAGCGGGAAACGGAAGCAAGTTAAAGATTCCCACATTGACGGTCAACATGGTAATAAGCATCAACACATTGGCAAGTCCGTCCTGCCAATAATCTTGTTGCACGGCATTTTCCACCACATCACCGATGATATCTACCGTACCGATGGGACCAGACAACTCATTGAGACCGTAACGCCCTGTCAACAGATTGCCCAAACTGCGCCACACCATCACCGCCACACTGCACTCGGCCTTTGCCGCCTGAACAATGGTAGAGCCGATGGTTTGGGGGATGGCATTGACTTTAAAATCATAAATAAGCAGATAACTGCCGTTTTCCTGTTGCCGCCGTTCAAATTGTACGGCGGGAAGGACCTGCGTTGTTGCCTTACCGTCTATCATGCGGCGAACGGTCATCTCAAAAATACCGTCGTCGGTATCCTGTAACAACGAGGAGATATCCATAACGGAAAACACCTGTTTCCCGTCGATTTTCAAAAGGGTGTCCCCTTCCCGCAATCCGCTTTGATAACTGACCGCGGTTTCGGGCAAAATCGAAACGGTGGTGCCCGCATAATAGGTATTGCCGTTTTCCGACGGCAACGTACAGATCCCAAAATAACCAAGCAACAGCACAAAGCCCAACAACAAGTTCATGGCGGCACCTGCCACCACGATTAACGCCCGCCGCCAAACTTTTTTGTTGCCGAACGCACGGGGATTGTCGGTGACGGTCGTTTCTCTTGCGGAGATCTCACCGCCGCCTGCCTCATCTTCCCCTTCCATGGCACAATAGCCGCCTACGGGAAACAGGCGCAAGGTGTATTTGGTTTCTTTTTTCCCAAATTGGAACAGTTTGGGACCCATACCCATGGAAAATTCGTTCACTTGCACATTCATCAGTTTGGCAACGATGAAATGGCCCCATTCGTGAATGATCACAATGATGCCAAATACCAGCAACGCCGCCGCAATACGTAATACAAAAAAGAGGATATCAGAAATGGTAATCACCTCATTTAATACTGGCCCGTTCATGGGTCAAACGGCGGCATTCTTCGTCCACCGCCAAAATATCCTGTTCGGTCGAAACCGTCGGTAACCGTTCTTCCAAGATCGCGGCGATCAATTCACCGATACGGGGGAACGAGATCGCCCCTTGCCGAAACAATTCGTTAGCCACTTCGTTGGCGGCGTTAACGGCCGCGGGATAGGCGCCGCCTTTTCGCAAAGCCTGTCGACAAAGATCCATGCAGGGGAACGCTTCGTTATCCGGCGCAAAAAAGGAAAGATTACCCACATCGGTCAAACGAAGCCGTTTGACCGGTGACACCACACGGTCCGGCCATGTGAGCGCATATTGGATGGGAATACGCATATCCGGCACACCCAATTGCGCCAATACCGAATAATCATTAAACTCGACGAGAGAATGGATGATGCTCTCTCGATGCACCACAATATCTATATTCTCCTCATCCACATCAAATAACCAGCGCGCTTCAATCAATTCTAACCCTTTGTTCATCATGGTAGCGGAATCAATGGTGATCTTTTGCCCCATGCTCCAATTGGGATGGCGCAAGGCATCCGCAGGGGTGACCGACGCCAATTGCGCAGCGGTCTTGCCGAAAAACGGGCCACCCGAAGCGGTGAGGATCACACGACGCAGACCGAGGGAATCGGAAGAAGAGGGCGGCGTCCACATTCCCGCCGCCGTGCCTTGTAAGCACTGAAAAATGGCGGAATGCTCACTGTCGACAGGCAGTAAACGTGCGCTGTGCTTGCGGGCGGTGGTCATCACCAGTTCGCCGCCCGCCACCAGTGTTTCCTTGTTTGCCAGCGCCACATCGTGACCCGCGCGTAAGGCGGTCAAGGTGGGAAGCAACCCCACCATGCCCACCACCGAGTTGAGGACGATATCCGCTTCGGGCAACGCCGTCAACTCACAAAGACCGTCCATCCCTGACAACACGGTTACATCCAGATCCCGTACACGAAGACGAAGGTCGTTTGCGGCGGTTTCGTCAAATAACGCGGCAAAAGATGGACGAAATTCCCGAATTTGCTGTTCCAGCAACGACACATTGCTGTACGCCGCCAACGCCAACACCGGATAATTCAATTTTTGCGCCACATCCAGTGCTTGCGTACCGATGGAGCCGGTAGAACCGAGAATAACCAGTCGTTTCACGACACACTCTCCTTTATGTTGGATCCTGTCACACTAGCCGATAACAATCGGCAAATAACGGGCGGTAAAAAACACCAGCGGGAAAACCAATAACAAACTGTCAAATCGATCCATCATGCCGCCGTGACCGGGGAACATATGGCCGAAATCTTTCACACCGTAGTGACGCTTGACCACCGAGGCAAACAAGTCTCCGATGACCGACAGAGCGGCACCGATCAATGACAAAATCAGCACCGTCCAATAGGATACCGCTCCCGCATCACGCAGAAAACACGTTTGGTAGATAAAAGCAGTTAATAAACTGAACAACACCGAGCAAGCGATACCGCCTACCAGACCTTCCACCGTTTTTTTGGGAGAAATCTCGGGACACAATTTGTGTTTACCGAAAAACGTACCCACGAAATAGGCGCCGCTGTCGGCTAACCAGGCGATGACCAGCGCCAACATCACATAGAACAACCCGTGTTCATCCATGATTCGCAAATAGGACATACAGGAGATCGACACGCTCACCACCACGGTGAGAAAAAACGATGTCCCCACGGTTTGGGGTGTTAACGTTTTATGATGACAGACCACGGTCATGATCGTCGCGATCAGATAGGCACAACAAACAACGACCATAAAAACATCGGGTAAACGGGTGAAAAAAGGTACCGAAACGGCAAACAATAAAGAACACACCGTGGCACCGCGATAAGGTGTCATGCCCGTTACCGATAAATTTTCATACACCGCAATAGCGCTGATCAGCGCCGTAGCCACCGTTAACACCATGGCCCACGGCAAAAATAAAACCGTCAACAACAATACGGAAGCAATCGCCGCCGTAATAATGCGTGTTTTCATATCGTTACACAGCCTTTCACAGTCCTCCGAAACGACGATGCCGTTTCCCGTATTCTTCCAACGCCTTATCCAGATCGGCGGTAGTAAAATCCGGCCACAAGATGTCCTCGAACACATATTCCGCATAGGCGCATTGCCAGATGAGGAAATTGGACAAGCGATATTCGCCGCTGGGGCGCAGAATCATATCCACTTGAGGTTGACCGGCGGTATATAAGTGATCTTCAATACAGGCTTCATCGATGGCCTCAGGCGTTATCGTTCCCGCTTGTACGTCGCGGACGATTTGTCGCATGGCTGTTACCAATTCCGCGCGGCCGCCGTAGTTGATGGCTAAATTAAGTACCATACCCGTCTTATGGGCAGTAGATTCTTCCGCTTCCGCCATCAATTGCCGGATATCTTCCGACAAAGCGGTGCGATCACCGATAAAGCGGGTGCGGATGTTTTCCCGCTGAAAATCCGCCAAGGATTCTTTTAAATATTGCCGCAATAGATCCATAATGGCGTCCACTTCCGCCTGAGGGCGTTTCCAGTTTTCAGTGGAAAAGGTATAGAACGTAACGGTGCTGATCCCCCGTTTTTCGCAATGCTTGGCAATGGTGCGAAACACCTTGGCACCTGCCGCGTGACCCGCGGTACGGGGCAATCCCCGCTTTTTGGCCCAACGGCCATTGCCGTCCATAATGATTCCCAAGTGAGCGGGGATCGGCAACGCCTCAGCGGGGGCTTTTTCTTTTTGAAACAACGCCATGGTCGTCCTCCATCTTTGAACATGACCGGTCAGAGAAGTTCTCCGCCGGTCATGAGCAGTTGTATATTAGATCTCCATGATCTCTTTTTCTTTTTTCGCAGCGATCTCATCAATCTCTTTGCAGAACTTATCTGTCATGTCTTGTACTTTCTTTTCCGCGTTCTTTTGATCGTCCTCGGTAATCTCGGACTTTTTCTTCATATCTTTCAGTTTCTCCAACGCATCACGGCGAATAGAGCGAATGGCAACTTTGGATTCCTCCCCGTATTTGAAAACGCCTTTTACCAATTCTTTGCGGCGTTCTTCCGTGAGGGGCGGGAAATTGAGACGCAACGAACTGCCGTCGTTTTGAGGATTGAGCCCCAGATCGGACGTTAAGATCGCTTTTTCAATGTCGCGCAGGGTGGATTTGTCCCACGGAGCGATCAGGATGGTGCGGGGTTCGGGCACCGACACCGCCGCTACTTGATTGACAGGGGTGGGAACGCCGTAATAATCCACCTGAATGCGATCCAATACCGCAGGATTGGCGCGGCCGGCGCGAATGGCGCTGTATTCGTTCAGCAACGCATTGATGGTCTTGTTCATTTTCTCATTGGCTGTATCAAAAATTGTTTGCATTTGTTTTCCTCCTTAATGGCGGCTCTATCTCACGATGGTGCCGATATTTTCACCCACAACAGCGCGGACGATGTTTTGCGGTTGTTCCAAATTGAACACCAAAATGGGCAAATGGTTATCGTTACACAAACTGGCAGCAGTGGAATCCATCACTTTCAGATCTTTGTTTAACACTTCCATAAAGGACAAGGTGTCGTATTTCTTCGCATCAGGGTTTTTCTTGGGATCACAGTCGTACACACCGTCCACCATACTGGCTTTAAAGATGATATCCGCTTCGATCTCCAACGCACGCAGAGCCGAAGCCGTATCGGTAGAGAAGAAGGGGTTACCCGTACCACAACCGAAGATCACCACACGCCCTTTTTCCAAGTGCCGTACCGCGCGATTGCGGATATAGGGCTCAGCGATCTCGTTCATGGCGATAGCGGTCTGCACCCGCACTTCACAGCCCAATTGTTCTAATCCGTCTGCCAAGGCCAACGAGTTGATGGTGGTGGCCAGCATCCCCATATGGTCGGCACGGGTACGGTCCATACTCCCGCTGGAGCGACCGCGCCAGAAGTTGCCGCCGCCCACGACGATGGCGATCTGCGTACCCGCGTCCACACATTCTTTGATAGCCGAGCAAATACTCGATACCACATCAAAATCCAGTCCGGAGCCTTTGGAACCGGCCATGGCTTCGCCGCTGAGTTTGAGTAAAACACGTTTGTATTTGGGTTGCATGTTTTCACTCTCATTTCTGTAAATTATATTTCTTTTATTCTACTATAAACTTCCCATTCTGTAAAGTGATAACGGTAAATTTTACCGTGTAAAATTTATGGGTGGTGTTAAAAACACCACCCATTGTATCATTTTACAATAAAGGCTACCGGCATGCGCCAGGATTCGTTGGCGTAATAGAAGGTCACACTGGGCATGATGTAGTCCCCTTCATAATACATACACGAGGAACTGCCACCGTCCAGATTGGCGGCGTTGACCGCTCCGTATTCCACCATAATATCGATCAGATCGGAAGCGGAAGCACCCAGATGTCCCGCTTTTCCGCGGCCGTCCGTCACCAATAGTAAAACCGAGCCGTCGGCGCATTGGCCAATAGCGGTACGAGGGTTAAGGCCGCTACCCATGCCGTTCATACCGCGGGGGTTTCCGTTGATGACCAGTTGCACAAAATGGTTGTTGGCATCGCTGCTTTCTTCCTGAAAGGTAACCGCATCCCGAATGTGTTTTTCCGCCACCAGTTGGGCGACGTCTTCGGGCGTCATGCCGCTTAAATTGATGATCTCCAACAAATGATCGTCCGTAAATCCCACCAACACCAGTCCTGCAAAACTGCTCGGCTCGTTGAGTTGGATTTCGCCGTTTGCCACCACGACCCCGTAGGGACGGCCGCCGGTGTTATTGTTGGAATCGTATAAACCGCCGTTCACCGCGGCAATGGCACCATGTTCTTTCACAAACACATCTAAGGTGACCCCTTTTTCCCGCCACGGAAAAATCGAGGCTAAGCTGATACGGGAGGGGTCTTTTACTTTCATGAGCGTACCTTCAAAGGTGCGCCCCGCGATCTTGAAGATCTCCAAATCCTTGGTGCCGGCGTTTGGATCCACCGTGACCATTCCCGCATCGATGCTGTCGTCCATGGATTCCATGGAATTGGCGTCCACTACCGCTTGGATCTCTTGCGGCGTGAGAAACCACGAAGCCAAAAATTTCAGTTGTCCTGTTTCCAAGATGGTGGTGACAAAGGTTTGCTTGGCTTTCGGAGAAAGGTCACCGCAGATCATGTTCAGTGAGATCAGCAGTGCGGCGGCAAGTGCCGCCACAAACGCCACCACGCCGACACCGACCTTAGCTGTCCACCAAAGGATGGCTTTTACAGGGGAAAAGGCGATTTGCGATTCGTGTTTTACCATGCTTCTCCCCCCTGTTCCAAGATATCCCGTTTGTCGGCAATGGCCCAATGAGGATTGTTTTTGCCGTCATCAGTATCATCACAGTAAACAAAATAGAACGTACTGTGGATGACATCGTTGACCACGCCGCCGCGGCTGAGATACAGTTCTTTTTCCAAATGGATATCGCAGGAAAAAGCCGTATCTCCGTATACCACAAAATTCGTGGCTTCAGCCACCTGAAAAGCGGGATTAGCCAAGGTGTGACCACTGGTAAAAGTGATATCCACACCCGTTACCCATTGCCATGCCACCGTATGTAAATACGACCCCTTGATCAGGTATCCTTCCATTTGATAGAACCCGTAACGAGGACCCCACAGATCCCGCGTCATCAGCAAACTCCACCGTTGTGCCATCGCCAGCGGATCGGGCTCACCCACCAACGTGTCGGGCAACGTTTCAGCCGTTGCCTGTTCAGTAAAGATAACGGTCTCCCCTTGGTCGGCAATATTCAACGCGTTGCCCGCGTTATCAAACACGGTTAAGGAATAGGTGTCCCCCAACACGCGAATATCGTATTCCGCCTGTCGCGGAATATCCTTACTGTAAGCCTGTGCATATTGGAATTCGTCCATATCCGTCAAGATGGCGGCCGATACGGGAATCTCGGTTTTGCCTTTCAGGGTATAGTTAGAGGGAACGCGCACGACATATCCGTCAAAATCCCCATCACCGCACTGATCGTAGGGTTTTTCGTTTCCCAACAGATCGGTCAATACAATCGACGGAATGGCAAGGGAGGCGACTTGATAGTGGACCGTTTTGCCGTCTTCGCTGTGTTCTCCCGCCAACACGTTCCCGTCCATGGTGGCGGTAAGTCCCGCCGACAAGGAGACATCAAAGCGAAACGGCGTAGCGGTAACAGTACCGATCTCCCATATATCGGCCGTGAAAATGGCAAGCCACGTGCGTTGCCCGCTATAGTGCAGATCAACATGGGCGATCACATAATTGTTACATAACAGCGCATAGGTCAATATATCGTCTTTTTCTTCTATACAACGGACCGTCATGGCCCCTTTGGCAACGGCGGGTTCATAGGCTTTCAGTTGCTCGTCGGTAGCAGACATCTCGTTTCGTACCGCGCCCAGCGATACCACGCCGTCCATCCGCCCTTTTTTGGCCGCTTTTTGGATACAGGTAGCATAGTATAACGCCACATTGTCCGGCTGCGAAGCTTCGTACTGTGCCAGTATATGCCGCACATAGAAAACAAAGGACAGTGCCAGAATCACCAGTATACCCAAATAGATCAAAAAGGGGCGCCCAAAAAAGCGACGGGATGTCCCGCCGGAAACTGTATACGAAAGGCGAAAATGAGCAGGTTTGGTTGTCGCCGGCACGGTCATTTTTTCGGCCGTTACGGTATTTTTTTGTTCGTCCATACCCTTGCACATCCTTTCGCTTTACTCTATTTTTTTAAGATAGCATAGTTTTGGTTAAAAAGCAACCGCGTCGCAGGATATTTCCATCAATATCCAAGGGCGGTAGAAAACAAAAACAACAAGATTAAAAGGCCGAAATTGTATAGTGAAAATTGCCGTATGTACCGCCCTTTTCCGTGGGGATCGTGTTTGGCGTATTCCCGATAGGTGATCAAACTTGCCAGCGACGCGATCAATGTTCCCACACCGCCGATATTGACACCGATCAGCAGGGACGGATAATCCGTGGTAAAGCGGGACAACAGTACGGCTGTGGGGACATTGCTGATACATTGGCAAGATAAGGTGCTGAACAGCAAGGGGTTACGGGACAACAGATCCGTGAACAGGGCGTGCACAGCCGGTAAGCGGGACAAATTACCGGCAAAAATAAAAAACGCCATAAAGGTAAACAGCAACGGATAGTCCACCATCACCAACGCTTTTCGATCCACAAAAAACAGCACCAGCGGGATCACGACCAGACCGATTCCATACGGGACCCCCCGAAAGACAACGGCAATGGATAACGCAAACAATAACAGATACAACAGGCATTTTTTGCGGTCCATTTTCACCGCTTCCTCCGGCAGTTCCAGCGGTTCGGGTTTGATCATCACCAGACAACACAGGGTTATCAAGAGGATGGAAAGGGCGAACGGCGGCGCCATGATCTTTACAAACTCGCCGTCGGGAATGTTGAAATAACTGTACAGATACAGGTTTTGCGGATTGCCGAAAGGGGTCAGCATTCCGCCCAGGTTAGCGGCAATATTCTGCATGATAAAAGTGAACGCCATATACTGCCGTTTCCCCGTGGTCTCCAACACCAGAAAACCAAGGGGCAAAAAGGTGAGCAAGGCCATATCGTTGGCGATGAGCATAGACCCGATAAAAGTAATATATACCAGCGCCAATATGCAACTGCGTGTAGTGCGAAATCGCCGCACGATCTGCCGCGCCAAGGCATAGAAAAATCGAATATTTTTTAACGCGCACACCACCGCCAATACACAAAACAGGCAGGACAGCGTCTTCCAGTCAAAATAAGCGAGATAGGCCCCGTCGGGTGGAATGAAGAATGCTGTGATTACCGCTGCGGCCACCGCCACACACAATACCGTGTTGCGCCGCACAAAGGCTTGAATATGCAACCGCCAAAACATCTCAGTTCCCCCTTTCAACCCGACTCATTATACGGCGGTTTTTTACCTTTTTCAATTGTTTTCTTGGAATTTTGCAAAATATATGCTATGATAACAAATGGAGTTGAGTATATGAAACAAACATTACTGCATATTTGCTGCGCCCCTTGTTCGGTGCGGTGCATCGAAACCTTGCGGGATGAGGGGATCGAACCAGTGGGATATTGGTATAATCCCAATATTCACCCCTATACCGAATATCGCACCCGCAAAGAAACCTTGGTGGCGTACGCCGCGCAGATGGGCATGAAACTGGAGATCAACAACGCCTATGCTCTGCGTCCCTTTATTCAGGCGGTAGCCCCCGATCTGGATCATCGGTGCGCCGTCTGCTATCGGTTGCGAATGGAAGAGACTGCGCGCTTTGCCTCGGAAAACGGGTTTGACAATTTTACTACCACACTGCTCATCAGCCCCTATCAAGATCACGACTTGATCGTGAAGACCGCCAAAGAAGCCGCCGCCAAATACGGTGTCACTTTTTTGTATCGGGATTTTCGCCCCTATTTCCGCGAAGGGCAGGAAAAAGCGCGGGAAAACGGCTTTTATATGCAAAAATATTGCGGTTGCGTTTTCAGTGAAGAAGAACGCTACCGCAAAGGAAAAGTTATTCGATAACAGTAATCGATAGTGGCAAGTCGGTACCGCAAGCGGTGAGCGCATAACCTTCAAGCGCGTATTCTTGAAATACCACACCCTCTTCGGTCATCGATGACATTCCCGAAAGGCCTACGCCCTTTGCTTTTAACAAACTTTCTTTTTTCGTCCACAAACGAAAAAACTGCTCAACTTGCGCCGAGGGCGATAGCCTTTGCAATTGCGCGGTCTCCTCAGCAGAGAAGTACCGCCGAGCCAAGTCTGTTGCGGCTACCGCGCGATATTGTTCAATATCCACGCCTATCGGTGCGGTCGACAGCACGCATACCGCCCAGTCGCCGCTGTGGGATACATTAAAGTGCCACTGCGGATAATCAGCAAGGTAGGGTTTCCCATGGGTATTGGTAGCCAAGCGAACAGCCTTTTCTCGTAGACCGATGGTACGCAAAGCCTCATCCAACGCCACACCGGCACACAGGCACCGCCTCTTATCGTCGGCCTTTTTCAGGCGCGCCGCCTGTTGCAACCGCTCGTGGGACAGATTTCGCTCGTCCACGGAATAATCGGTTTTTACTGCGATCAATACCGCCATGGTATCCCCCCTTTTTTTATCAGTATAACACACTTCATGCCCAATTTCCATAGGAGGTTTTACGATGAAACGCATTGCCTGTTTTGAATACGTATCCGACGCCCAATTCGCGTCGGCTTTTGGAGGGACGATCCCCTCATTGCCTCCCCTTCCCCGTCGTGCCACCACGGGATCGGCAGGATATGATTTCTTCTCCCCTTGTCCCATTCATCTCGCCCCCGGTGAAACGGTAAAAATCCCCACCGGTGTGCGTTGCCGCATGGAAGACGGGTGGGTGTTACAGATCTTCCCCCGCAGCGGACTGGGATTTTCCTATCGGTTGCAACTGAACAATACGGTGGGGATCATCGACAGCGATTACTATTATTCCGATAACGAAGGACATATTTTTATTAAGATCACCAACGATTCCAATGAGGGAAAAGTGTTGGATCTTCCCGCAGGTAGTGCCTTTGCTCAAGGCCTGTTTCTTCCCTACGGCATCACCGAAGACGACAATGCCACCGCCATTCGCAACGGCGGATTAGGCAGCACATCGAAATAAACTGCGCTTCACCGTGCGCTGTTTTTTGTAAAAAAAGCCACCGATGGCAT
>JAZQJE010000059.1:0-23136 GCA_045541495.1 Acutalibacteraceae bacterium
AATCGGTTGTCAAGAACACGACTAAAAACACCACGAAAGCAACTACCGCCAAACCGACTATCAAATCCACTACGAAAGCTACCACCAAAGCTACCGCCAAGGCAACCACCAAGGCGACCACAAAGTCCACGGTAAAGAAGACGACAAAAGCGACCACCAAGGCTACAACCAAAGCGACCACTAAAGTTACCACCAAAGCTACCGCCAAGGCAACCACCAAGGCGACCACGAAAGCTACTGTCGCAACGACCGCGAAAGCTACCACCAAAGCTACAACGACAAAAGCGACCACCATTCCCACCACATCGGCTCCGACCGCTCCTCCCCATGTGCCGATTACACCTGCCCAGGCAGAAGCTTACGCGAACTCCTATATGGCATCGCTCGGCGTTAACATTGACTACTCATATAATTTGAGCAATAGCGGATACAATCCGCCTCGTGTTTTATCCAATTCGCGTGCCTATGATGAAACTACAAAAGCTGAGATCCGTTCTTATGTTGACCGATGTGTTTCCCAAAACTGTATCAATATAAACGGCGCTTATTTTAGAGCGTATGCGACTCCCACCGGTAATGGTGGTGTATACCTGTATATTCTGTACTAATTATTCAAAGCCATATACTCTAGCCATTGAAAAGCGGAAATCATTTCCGCTTTTCATAAACCACATATTAGGATGATGATGCTATGAAGCACTTGATATGTTTAACCCTTTCAGTCTTAATTTTAATTCAATGCTTGGTGATCGGATCGGTATCTGTTGCCGCTCAAGTAAAGGGCGATCTTGACGACGATGGATTTCTTAACATGATGGATGCTTTCCTGCTTTATAGCCATTGTTCCGGCAGAACATCTTTATCCGACAATATACAAGTATATGCTGATATTAACGAAGATTCTTCTTTGGATATGCAAGACGCCATGATGCTGTATACTATAGTCAGTACCGGCAACCATACATTAACCACTACAACTACATCCACCATTCCCACCACATCGGCTCCGACAGCTCCTCCCCATGTGCCGATCACAGCTGCCCAGGCAGAAGCTTACGCGAACTCCTATATGGCATCGCTCGGTATTAACATTGACTACTCCTATAATTTGAGCAACAGCGGATATTATCCGCCTACGGTATTATCTAGTAGTGACGCTTACGATGAAGCAACTAAAGCATATATTCGTCAACGCGTCGATAGAGATCTGGCTAGATGTGGCGCTCTCATCCCAGGGGACTATTTGAGAGCGTATGCAACGTCGACCGGTAACGGCGGTGTTTATCTGTATATTCTTCGTTGATTATCTTATCAAAATATTATAACCATTGAAAAAGCGGAAATCATTTCCGCTTTTTTCTTTTGCCCTAAACGCCGCTTATTCCACGAAGCGGCGTTTTTTATATAGATAAAATACTACGAAAGGAAAGAAAAGGCTATGAAAAAGATCTTACGATCAGCGCTTGCCGTGTTGATGATCCTGGCATTGATGAGTAGCTACGCCACCGTGTTCGTCAACGCCGCTACCGCCACCGTAACCGTCTTGCATTCTGATGTCACCTTCACGAAGAACATGTATGCAAAACGATTGTCCGACGGTGCAACAGCAGGTCACACGGTAGGACAAAGCGTCACAGTCTATCGCTTCGGCGATCAGATGGCGTATTGTATCGAGCCTGGTGCGTATTCGTACCCAGGGCTGAAATACAATCAGGACTCCATCGACGATTGCGACGACGATTATTGGGATTACATGCAAACAATTCTCCCCGAAGTTGCCGACGGCATTGCCGTTGCCGCCGCAATCGGCGATGGGCTGAATCCCGCAAAAAACATGAATATCCAAGCCGTAGCACAGGTGCTCATTCACGAGATTGCATGCGGCTACCGTGACCCCATCACCGGTGAGGTTTCCGACACGCGGTTCTTCGACAACATAACAAACGCAGGAGGACACAAGGTCTATTGGGTTGACCGCTACAACACGTTCGACAAAGCATTCAAAAACTTCAAAAAAATCCCGAGCTTTATGTATAAGAATAAAGGCGACGCGGCAACCAATCCTCTTGTTCTTGAGTGGAACGAAGCCAATAAACGGTACGAGATCACCATTACCGATACGAACGGTATGTTGGCAACGATTCCGAATATTTGTCAAGCTCTTGGAATGACTGTCAGCGGTGAGAGATCCGGCAACACACTTACTCTTTGGACTACGGAGCCGATCGAAGATACGGTAACAAGTACGAAGATCCTCAAAGACTATGACTTCGCTACATCCGAAACACCCTCGGCGATCATTTGGAGCAATCAGACTGGTTATGATGTGCGACTCCAAGCGATGATAAGCTCCTCTATCCCCGACCCTGCAAGTGCGTATATTGCGGTAAAAACGGGTACTCCCCCTTCGATCACCGTGAGCGGACAGAAGACATGGATCGATGCAGACAACCAGGACGGCAAGCGTCCCGACGAGATTACCATTCGGTTGTTTGCAGACGGCACCGAATACGCAAGCACCACCGTAACCGAAGCGGACGGTTGGAAATATTCGTTTACGGATCTTCCGAAATTCATCGACGACCAGGAAGTGGTATGGACGATCACGGAAGACCCCGTTGATGGATACGAAACAACCTATGACGGATACAACGTAATCAACAGCCATACACCCGAAACCACTCTGGTAGGCGACTACAAAACGTGGAATGACGGTGGCGACCGTGACGGAAAACGCCCCGATGAAATCACGGTACATTTGCTTGCCGACGGTGTGGAAGTTGCAAGTAAAACTGTAACCGAAGCGGATGATTGGGCATACTCGTTTGAAGGATTCCCGAAATACCGCGACGGCGGTATCGAGATCGAATATACCGTCAGCGAAGATCCCGTTGAAGGATACGAAACCGCCTATGACGGATTAAACATTATCAACACATACACGCCCGAAACCATCGAATTGAGCGGCGAGAAAATTTGGGTGGATGATAATAACCGCGACGGAAAACGCCCGGACATGATTATCGCCGTACTCTACGCGGATGGTGCTGCCGTAGAATTTCGTGTTGCCGATCAATCAACAAATTGGCAATACAGATTTACGAACCTCTATAAATACCGCGACGGTGGTATTGAAATCGACTATGAGATCAAAGAGAACATTGTCCCCGAAGGATATGTGGCATCCTATGAAGGAAACAACATTATCAACACATACGTTCCCGAAATCGTGACTGTTCCTGTTTCTAAAACATGGAACGATGCCGACAATCAAGACGGGATCCGTCCTGGCGTCATTACCGTTCGGTTGTTTGCCAACGGTTCGGAATATGCCAGCAAAACAATAACCGCATCTGATGGGTGGGAAACCACCTTTACGGATCTTCCGAAATACCAAAACGGTGTTGAGATCGTTTGGACAATTCAAGAAGATCCTGTTGAAGGTTACGAAACTACCTATGACGGTTTTAATATCACCAACACCCATACCCCCGAAACCACTGAATTTAGCGGTATCAAATCATGGAACGATAACAACAACCAGGACGGCAAACGTCCCGAATCGATCGTTGTGTGGGCATACGCAGACGGTTCCCCGTATGCCTGTAAAACCGTGACCGAAGCGGACGGTTGGAAATATTCGTTTACGAATCTTCCGAAATTCATCGACGGAACCGAGATCGTTTGGACGGTTGATGAAGACGCCGTTGAGTTCTATTCCAAAGAAATCAACGGATTCGACATCACCAACTCTTACACGCCTGAACAAACTTCCGTCAGCGGCGTCAAGTCGTGGGTGGACGATAACGACCGTGACGGTCTGCGTCCAGACGAGATCACCGTAAACCTGCTTGCAGACGGCACCGTGATCGATTCTGTTACCACGAACGAAGCGTCAGCCTGGCGTTATGAATTTACAGGCTTACCGATTTATAAGGATGGCGGTACACCGATCGTCTATACTGTCGAGGAATCCGTTGTACCCGAAGGGTATACAGTTTCGTATACCGGCTTCAATATGACAAACACGCATACGCCCGAGCTGACCGAGGTTGGCGGCGTTAAGTCGTGGGTGGATGATAACGACCGTGACGGTCTGCGTCCCGACGAGATCACCGTGAACCTGCTCGCAGACGGAACTGTGATTGATACCGTCACCACAAACGAAACGGACGGATGGGCTTACTCGTTCACCGACCTGCTCAAGTACCGCGACAGCGGCGTAGAGATCGTCTATACCGTGGAAGAAGCGGTTGTGCCGAAGGGCTACACCGTATCCTATGATGGCTTCAATATGACGAACACCCACGCTCCCGAGCTGACCGAAGTTGGCGGCGTCAAGTCGTGGGTGGATGATAATGACCGCGACGGTCTGCGCCCCGACGAGATCACCGTGAACCTGCTTGCAGACGGAACCGTGATTGATACCGTCACCACGACCGAAGCGGACGAATGGACTTACTCGTTCACCGACCTGCTCAAGTATCGCGACAGCGGTGTGGAGATCGTCTATACCGTGGAAGAAGCGGTTGTGCCGGAGGGTTACACCGTGTCTTATGACGGATATAACATTATCAATACGCACGAGATCGAAACGATCACGATCAGCGGTCAGAAGATCTGGGTGGATGGCAATAACGCCGAGCTGATTCGTCCCAACCAAATCAAGGTGGCGGTGTACGCGGATGGTGTGGAATATCAGAGCGCCACAGTAACGGCAATTTCCGAAACTGCTCCCAACCAATGGTCGTTTGAATTTACCAATCTTCCTGCGAACCGCGATAACGGGACGCCCATTGAGTACACCATCCGTGAACTCGATGTCCCTGCAGGTTATGAGGCAACTGTCGAAAAGACCAACGACGGCTTTGTACTCACGAACACTCATACCCCGACACCCGTTTACGAAGATACCCCGAAGACCGGCGAAAATCCGATTGGAACCTATACGGCAATGACGATCCTGGTGATTACTGCACTCGGTATTACCGTCACGGGTTTCGTTGCTTCAAAGCGCAAAAAGAAACAAGTTCAATAACAGAAAGGACGTGTGGCGTTGGGCGAGTATTCTAAAGAACAGATTGCCAAAGCCAAGAGTGTTCCGTTGATTGATTACCTTGAAGCGCACGGATATTCCGTGATCCGCGAGGGGCATTATGCCAGGCTCGAAGAACACGATAGTTTCGTAATTCTTCTGGACGAAAATCGTTGGATCTGGAACAGCGAAGATATATACGGCGACACAATCGACTTCTTGATATTGGTTGAGAAGAAAACCTTTCGTGATGCCGTGCATGAATTGATCGGCGACGATCCTTCGCGGCCGCCCATTCAACATCTTCCCCGTCCTAAACCTTCGCCACCTGTTTCTGATGAACCTGTTGATCGAACCCTTCCGCGCAAGTGCGAATCACACAAGCGGGTATACGCGTATCTTACGCAAACTCGCTGTATTGCTCCTTCGATTGTTCGGGATCTGCTTGAGAAAAACGAACTCTATGAAGCGACGCGATCGCACAACGCGGTATTTGTACGATATGTAGACGGAGTGCCACGCTATTGCTTTCAGCGTGGCACTTCGTCTTATTCAGCCTCATGGCGAGGAGAAACAGCGTGGTCGGAAAAGGACTATGCCTGGTGTCGAGTCGGAGAAAACCTATCCACCATTTATGTGTTTGAAGCGGTGATTGACGCCTTGAGCTATGCAACGCTTGTTATGCGTAAAAGAAAAAACTGGCACGAATTAACGCTCATTACATTAGGTGGACGCTCCCTCGCTCCCTTGTATCAGTTTTTATCAGATCATCCACAAGCTGTAAGCCGCATCGTTGTCTGTACAGACAACGATAACTGCGGTAATAAAACAGCCGCAAATATCCAGGAAAAATTTTCGGACAACTATACAGTCCTTCGTTCCCTTCCTTCTTTCGGGAAGGATTGGAACGATACCCTATGTCATATCTACAAAGAAAAAGGTGAGTAAACATGAACAAAAAAGTATTAAAGGTCATCGGTATGGTGGCGCTGATGCTGATGATGTGCGGCATCATGGCTCTTGCCGTTTCTGCAGATGTGGAAAGCGGTCTTAACGATGCAAAAGAAGAACTGTTGGAATCCGGCATGAATATTCTTTCCAACGTCTTTGTTCCGATCGGCGAGTTTATCTGCCTTGCCGTTTTGGTCTACTTGATTATTACGGCGATTGGCAAGCACCGTGAAAACGAGGGCTACAAATCACAGTTGGTCGGAATCGGTGTCACCGTAGCCGTTATGATTCTGCTTTTGGCATTCGGCATTTGGGGTCCGGAAATGATCGCGTAATCAAAAAATGATCCCAAAGCACAATACTCCGCATAGGACGAGGAGCCTATGCGGAGTATATTTCGCTCAAGGTGGTGATACCCATGAAAATCCTCGATCTCATGTATACCGACATATTCCGAAAGATTTTAGCGTTGATTGCCAAAGCTTCAACTGCCCTATTCAACTTTATAACAACCATGCTCAACCAAAGTTTCTTTACGCATGATTTCGTCAAAGGAACGTTGAACTTCTTTCAAACCATAGGATACATCTTACTATTAGCCGGCTTTGTAAAGTCACTCATAACAGCCGTCGAACAGCACGTACACGGCGACGGGAACGATATAGGAGCCAGATGTTTTTCTTTCCTCAAGGCATACGGCATGCTGTTATTTTGCCGTCCGATTATCAATTACGCCCACGAATTAGTCCTCACTATCGTGCGTCTGATCACCGCGTCGCTCTCTCCCGATTTTACGATCATTTCAATTCGCTTTAACGATATTATCAATGGAACAGGAACAGCAGGGATTGTTTTTTCGATAATATTTATCATAATGCTCATTGTTTCTGTCTTGATGGTGTTTCATTTATTCAAGCAGTATGTGGTTATATACGTCCAGGTATTAACAGGCTATTTGTACGTTTTTGATGTAGCCGCCGGCAACGACGGCGCAATCGGCGAATGGGGACGCGACGTCATAAGCGGTCGCTTAACCTTCGGACTTCAATTACTGTGCTATTCTGCAGGTATGGATTTTGCCGCCACCGGCTATAACACAAACCACGTTCCGACATATTTCATCGCAGGCGTCCTTCTGATCGGTGCCGCTTCGATCCCCTCGATTCTAAAACGTTGGGGATATTCTTCCGGCAGTAGCGGCGGCGGTTTAACGAACGTAGCGTACATGGCGGCAATGGTCGCATCCCGAGGAGGAAGGTGAAAAAGATGAAGCAACAAAAATATCGTGTTCCCCCGCCTATGGCAAAAGGTATTATCATTATGGGCTTCGGCTTGCGGCACATTGGTATTTTATTTGCCATGGTCGCCGTCATAATCATTACGAATGTAACAGCAGAAAACTTACGGATGCTGTATCTATTTGCTATTCCGATCGTGTATGCCATCCTCGTATATCGCCCGCCAGGAGTACAACACTCGGGAATTGATTTTTTCAAGAATGTAATTCATTACTGTCGCACTCCTCAATCATACCGATTGACTTCACGCATCTTATACCGAAAGGACGATGAAAACGATGCAACTGACTAAAGAAAAAAGCTCAACCTGGTTGGACTTCGAGCTTAATGCCGATCATGTTGTGACCGGTCACGACAAAAAGCTTCGCGAACATTATCTGCTCCGTCTTGCGCCAAAGCAGATGGACATCCTCGGGCTTGTCGATCGCCTCGAGGAAATTGCGCGGTTACAAACCCTCTTGGACGGTTGCGAGAAGATCGTCCCGAGCTTCTTTATTTTGGACAAAACCGAGGGTATGGGACATATCCGTGAATACCAACAAGGTCTTATGATTGAAAACCCCGCTTACGAATTTATATTTGAAGATCTCCTGCGTCAGATCGACGGTATTGAAGCGGAAAGCGCAAGTGTAGAACGCGCCTTTTACATGTGCGTATCCGTGCGCGATCGCGGTCAGCTCGATCTGTTCTGTTCACAGCTCAACGACCGTATTCCGTATTACATTGCAAAAAAGGACGAGTGGATTGTTGTTCTTCGGAATTTCTTGTTACGAGAATATACCACCTTTGGATTGGCAGAGTTTGACGAAGCAATCAATCTGGAATATGAAAAGCAGGTTCAATTTCAGCAACAACGCCGCCGTCCAAAGAGTGTAGACTACAAAGCAGTAGCGCGAGAAGAAACACGGCGTATGCTGTTGCCGATACGCATGGATTTCAATACCCGGTATTGCGAGCAAAATGATTTTCTGCGCAAAACAATCTGTGTGCGAAATTATCCGACCAGTTTTGAAACGGATTGTGTGTTGCGCCGTATCGCTTGTATGGAAAACACAAGCATGCGCATCCATTTGGAGCCGCTGTCTTCTGCAGAAGTCAGCGCACTTGTCAACGCCCAATCATCCAACAGCGTAGCTAAATCGCGCGGCGGTAAAGCCGCACAACGTATCGAAGGTGATGCCGAACAAGAGCAGATTAAAAACACCTATCGGGATATGATCGAGAGCAACGAAAAAATGTTTTTCGTGACAATCTTGATCGAAATTTATGCAGCGGATGTAAAGCAGTTGAACCTGCGCGCCGAAAAGATCAAGAATCTGCTTCTCACCTACGGCATAACCAAAGACGATATGCTATACCAACAGCGCGAGTGCTTTTTGTCCATGTTGCCGTTCGGCGAAAATCACATTTCCCTTTCGCGCAACATGCCGAGTAGCACCTTTGCCGCCCTTTATCCGTTTACCAGTTCCAAGAAAGTTGACGACCACGGACTGCTCCTGGGACGCACCACGTCGGGCGGTCCCGTGATATGGGATCCCTACTTGCGAAACGATGATCTGACAAGCGGTAACTTTTTGATCGTCGGAGCGCCGGGCATGGGCAAATCGTATCTGGCGAAAAAGATCCTTTCACAGCTGATCGCAAAAGGCGTGTCCTGCTTTGTTCTAGATCCCGAGAATGAATACGGCGATCTGTTTCGAGGACTGCAATGCAGTAACATTGAATGCGGAATCGGCGGTTATATTATCAATCCCTTTGAAGTGAGAATTATCGCCACCCACGGTGACGATACACCGCATGATGCGGACACCCCCGAAGCATTTAAGAACGAAGTCGCCTTACGCCAACATCTGTCTTGGCTTCGAGATTTCCTTCCGATCCTTTTGCCGGACATGACCACACGCGAGCTTAATATTCTGACCGTCATTATCCAGGAACACTATCGGCAATACGGGATTGATGATCGTTTCGATCCCAGTACCGCAAAGCCAACCGATTATCCTACCTTCTCAACCCTTTACGAGTATGTCAATCAACTCTATAACCGCTTTGATGCCAATACTTACCCCGAGTTCAATCGTGAAGATCTGCAGAACATTCTTTTACAACTACGGGACGTCTACGATGGTAGCGGCGCCCCCATTTTCAACGGACACACCAACGTCCCCAACGCCGACGTCATTAACTTCCAATTACAGACACTTCTGAATGGATCCGCACAGCGTATGGCATCGGTCATGTTTAATATTATGACCTGGGTTATGACAAAGCTGATCGGAAATCCCAAGCAACAACAAGCATTCATCGCTGATGAAGCCTATCTTATGATTGATCGACAATTCCCTGTGCTGATGAAATGGATGCGAAACTACATGAAGCGTGACCGTAAATATGAAGGTATTTGCGGATTGCTTACTCAAAACCTCGGTGATCTTAACGATCCCGAAATCATGCACGTATCAGCATCCCTTTTACAGCTCCCGCCGCATAAGTTCATTTTCAACCTCGGCGACGTGGATCCTTCCATCATTAAAACCTTGTTGGATCTTGAAGATCACGAGATTAAGATCATCGCCCGAAGCCGAAAGCGACAATGCTTACTCAAATGCGGTCACGGGAAATACCACATGGAAGTCGGCGCTCTGCCTTACGAAAAAGCATTATTCGGATCTGCGGGCGGTCGGTAAAAGCGGAAATGATTTCCGCTTTTTGAAAGGAGCAATATCATGTGGGTTAAAATCGTACAGATTGCCGTTCAAGTTATTAACGGTTTGGCAAAGCTCGGAGCGTCTGCCGGCGCGGAAAAACAAGGCTTTTTTGTGAAGCTCGTGACAGGGATCATCATAGCGAGCGCTATCCTTATCACTCCGTTTGTGCTTATGACTGCCGCCGTCGGATCACCCATCAGTATATTTTTCTCGACTGCAGAAGAAGACATCGAAAAAAGCAATAGCGAAGTGATTGCCGAAGCTATAACTTCTGTTGGTACCGAATACCAAAAGGCTCTTGAGGATGCAAAGGATGTGTTTTTTCGCAATCCCGAAATTATTAAGTACGACCTCGGAGAACTGAATAATTGGAAAGAGGTATTGGCAGTCTTTGCGGTTGACGAATTTAACAGCGACGATCCCGAACCGGTCATGGCGTGGAATGCCGATAAGCAGAAACGTTTGTATGCCATGTTCGAGAAAACACATCCGATCACCCAGGCACTTGAAACGGTCGACGACGTCCTCACTCTCACCATCTCCGCAAAAAATATGTCTGTCGATGAAATGACCGCCTTATACAGTTTCACCGAAGAAGAAATCTCCATGCTCAACGCCCTCTTATCCGAGGACATGAATGAACATTGGGACGATCTGTTGGCAGACGCCGTATTCCCTACATATAACGGCGGCGGTGCAGGAAACGCCGACATTGTAGCCGTAGCACTTTCTCAAGTCGGCAACGTCGGCGGTCAACCCTACTGGTCGTGGTACGGATACAACGGGTGGGTGAATTGGTGCGCTTGCTTCGTTTCATGGTGCGGGAATCAATGCGGATATATTGATGCAGGTATATTCCCGAAATTCTCTGCATGCACCAGCGGCGGCGTCAAGTGGTTTAAGGAACACGGGCTATGGGTGGAAGGAGCATATTATACCCCCTCTCCAGGCGACGTGATCTTCATCGATTGGAACCACGACGGATCCGCAGAACACGTGGAGCTTGTCGAACGCGTTGCCGGAACGACCGTATATACCATCGGCGGCAATCGCGGCGGTGGAACAGGCAAGTGCATTCAGTATTCCTTTACCATTGGCAATCCAACAATCAAAGGATACGGCACTCCACAATATCCAACTACAAAAACGGAGGAATAATCTAATGAATGAAATTCATAAACCGATCCGCTTCTTCCCTATAATCGGAACGGTCATCATGGCTCTCGGACTGTTTTTTTTCGTGCTTATACTTGCACTCCCGCAAAACTCGGAAATGCCGCTTACCGCTCCCACACCCGCAACCTCAACAGTACCCACTACAACTCGGGTAGTAAATGTGACAGACGGTATGGGACAAACCGTGACCGACCCGTTCGGGCAAACGGTTACGACCATCATCACAGAACCAACATCCACATCTACCACTATTGATACAACGCCGGTCATTGTCCCCATCCGTTTTTCTTATGATATTCCGATTGAGTTTGATGGATGGACTGTTAAGATCAACAACGGGCGTTACGATTCACAGAGTAAAATCCTTTCCTTCTGTATCGAAGAAATGACTACTCGCGTACAAGCCCGCGATATTTCCTACACCATAACGATCAACGATTCTGTGCAGGAATATGACACATTACCCCAAATGCCGCCTTCGATTGATGAAATCTACCTGGAACTCGATCACTTAATCAATCGAAGCACTCGCATTACTATCCCGAATGTCGAACCCGATTTTTATCACGTGCGGATCGATATGGAAACATATTCTGTTCCCGACGATTCCATAAACGGAGCCGGCTTTTACGTTTACGATACCGTTTATATCGAAAAGGCACAGCTTGAGTTGCGCTGAAAAAGCGGAAATCATTTCCGCTTTTTCTTTTGTAGGAAGGAGCGATCATAATGCAGGGCGCCATTTGGAATGCACGTTACTACGATCCGAAATCGCCTGACTATAAACAAATGACACCTGCGCAAGCGATCGACTATGCCGCTACCCGCGAAGGTGTGCATGTCATTAACGAAGAAGAAGCACGGTATATGACCTCTCAAAACGCATTTCAGTATATTGCACAGCGCCGTGGTGTCGAACATTTCGGCGATAGTCATGACGGATTGTTTAATGCGTTTGGAAAAGCAGATCTTCCCGAAGAAATTGCCAGGGCGTCAGCTTCAAATTCGATCATGTGGAAAGGCGTCTTATCGCTCACAAAAGAAGATGCCGATCGTTTGGGCTACACTAACGCCGAAGCCTGGCGTTCTCTTTTATGCCGGCAATTACCGGCTGTTGCACAGGAACACGGTATCTCCCCCGCCAATTTAGTGTGGTGTGCCGCTTTTCATCCGATCGACAAAAATGGGAGCGATCACCATCCCCATGTTCATGTGTATATGTACTCGACTGATGAAAGAGAAGGTCGGCGATCGCCGGAGCAAACCAAACGAGCATTTGAGAAAACAAGGAGCCTTTTTACGAACGATATTTTTTCGGAAGATCTGGCACTTGTAAAAGAAGAACAAACGCTTGCGCGGCAACGATTAAAACAAGCTTTGACTGCCACCAGGTTTGAAGATCGCCCCGACCTACTGGATGATTTTAAGGCGTTGTCAAAAGCCTTGCCTGCGACCGGTCGTAAAGGATCTTATCAATATCTGCCGCGCGACACCAAGCTCATGGTAGATCAGCTGTTCCAAAAGATCATTACGTGCGATGGCGTTAGGCAATCCTTTGACGAATACATTGAAGCACATCGGAAACTGGTAGAAGCATATAATTCAGATCCCGCTGCCATTGAGCAGCGAATGAATGATTTTCATTCGCGCACTATGCACCCCACCCGAAAAAACGATCGCACCGACTTTCATAACGCCATCATCCGCACGGCACGTTCGATCGGAACTCTTACGGTTCCGATCGATCTCCCATTCGAGCCGACCGTTCCCCCAAGTGCAGATTATCTTATAAACCACTCTTGGGATGATCTCTCCTTTGTTCAGAAATGGGAAATCCAAAAATATGTCGGTGTATCGGCATACCAATCCGTTCGGCGTGCCGCTCAAGATCCGTTTATGCGCAAATGGTTATCGTCCCTTTACGATGAATACGGATCCGATCTTTCAAGCATGATGAAGCACGCGCAGAAAGACACGTGGAAATCGATCAACCGTCAGATTCGTACAGCTTTTTCCGAGAATGACGCATTGCAAGCGGCGGTTAAGGAATGTCGTATTTATCTTGCACCAACAGAACAAACGACGTCTATCAGCGTGGATGGGTTACTGTTACCATCCAATATCAGCGGCGATACCGTTGCGGTGGTGGATTCCGAGATTCAGCGCATCCTACACAACGAAAGCGGCGTAACGGATACCACAGCATCTTTTCTTTCCTCAAGGATGTATGAGCAAGCTGTTCGATTGCGCATCCGTGAATGGTTTGCATCCACGGATGTAAAACCAATATTTGAAGGGTTGGAATCCAAAACGCACGCCGTTCTTCATTTCTACAATCGCTCCTCAACGGAAATACAGTCCTCGGCTGACGGCGCCGTCATGGATGCCATGACACGTCTTTCCGAACAGGATCCCGAAATAAAAGAAGAATGGCGCATGTTGATGTTGCGATGCGCCGTTACCGCTGACACAAAGCTTATGGATGCACTCTCCAACGAAGCATTGTTAAGCGCCTATCGTATCGGCGTCGGCAAACAGCTCCGAACGTTTTATCAAGAGCTTCACAAGCACAAAGAAACCATTACGGTTTTATCGAAGTCGATCCCTTACAGCCAGAATTTCGATGATCTGAATGACGACCAAAAAACAGCGGTGCGTTCCATGCTCCCCAAAGCAAGCTTTGATAAGCGATGCGAGGAACTATTGATCCGTCATGCAATGGACACCATACGACAAGAAAGAATCCAAAACCACCTGCAGCTGAACGAAAACGAAAAACAATACTTGCAAAATATTGTTAAACTGCAGGGAGATCACGATGCGCTCGCCGAAGATCCACAGTTCTGTCGGGAACTCGAACCGGTGATGAAAATTGCAAAATCACGCGCTCCCGAGCTTCAACACGCCGATCCTGTTGCCGTGCGGAAAGCGCTGTGCAAAATCGGCTATGACGCCAACCGACACGAGCAATTCCAAAAGTGGATTCAATCACCGGCAATTCAAGCCATCTTTGATGATGCGGCAAAGGAAATTCGTTTAACCGACCCACAAACACGATTGCCGGAACCGATCGGAAAGCGCCTTGAAGCACACGCTCCCCCCGCTTCTCATTTTGACGAAAAAGGACATGATAGATGGGTAAAGGATGCCATCCATCAGATTGAGCGTTCCCGCATGAAGTTGTTGATACAACAGGATCCTCAAGCACGACAGGTCATAGGCTCATTGGCATCCGATCGCACCATAAACCGTGCGTGTCGATCGGTGCGATACGATGATCTGCCATCTGCCGTAAAGGATAAAATTGACGTCGCATGCCGTACCATTCAAAACGAAGAATTACAAGCGTATGCCGCGGCACACGGCAACGACGCCATGTCACGCCAGTTGTATTATGAAACCAAAGCCCTTGCTCACCAACAGCGACAAATGCAATACGGTATCACCGGCATTGTAACGGCACTTTTGCGAACAGCCAAGATCGCCGCTCAACAGAATCAGCAAAAACAACCGTCTATGCAACGCTCGCCGAGAGGAAAGAAAAAGAGCAATAAGCACAAAAAGCATCATTCGCACTCTCAAGAACGTAGCAACGATCAGTCTGTTCAACAGCCATAAAAGCGGAAATGATTTCCGCTTTTATGGTTTATAACACAATACAAAAAAGGAGTACCTGCTATGAAAGAGAAAACGTATGCTATCATCATCGCCTACCACCAAGGACAAGCCATTGCAATGGATGATAACGGGGATGTCTTTGCCTACTCTATCCCCGAGGAGTTCGTTGTCGTCGGCGAAGCGATGGAAGTCAGCGAAAGCGATCGTATTGATACCTTATCCCCGTTTGAACAATCCGAAATCCGCGAGGTAATCAATGCTATTCCTCAAGACGTACTTGAGGATCTTTTGGAGGGTTGAACATGAATGATACTCCGATGGAGCGTGGCGAATATCGGCGCCAACAGCAACAAGAAGCCGAGGCTCGCATAACCAAGCTTGCCAACTCTTGGAATACGGATCCTACACAAATATCTGACTACCTTCGTTTTTCGGCACAGTTTCGTACCTACTCTGAACGCAACCGCATGCTGATGTATGCGCAAAATCCAAACACCACATTTGCGGCGTCATATAAAGACTATCAAAAAATGGGCTACCACATCCGCAAAGGTGAACACGGGATGAAGATCCTTGCGCCGGCGCCGAAAACGTATTTTCGGTTGACACCGCAACATCCATGGGTATCCATTCGCGCCGCAAGCGATCTGCAAAAACAGCAGATTGCGATCGGTATGCTTGAGAGCCGACAAGAAATGCACTTTGCGATCGGCACCGTTTTTGATATTACGCAAACCACCTGTCCTCTTGAAGACTATCCGAAGCTCCTTGGACTCGGCTATAAAAGCGAACAACACGCCGCAATGTATAAGACGGTCTGCGAGTATTGCGACAGCATCGGCATGCCGGTCAGCGAATCCGCTCAAGGGTTAGTCACGCGAGGATTGTATAACACAATCGACCATCATATCGAAATAAACGATCTTCTCGGTGACTCACAAAAGCTGTCAACCGTCTTCCATGAAATGTCCCATGGTATCATGGAACACGGCGTAGATGCATCCGTCAGTACGGCGCAGGTGGAGTTTGAAGCGGATGCCCTTGCTATCATGCTTGAGGACAAGTTCGGCATTCCGATCACCGATGCCAGGCAACAGCATTTAGCAGAACATTTCAAAGCCTACCGAGAACGGTTAGAAGCTGACGGCGCTGTCTTTTCGCCCGAAAAGGTGTTCGCCAAAGTACATGAACGTTTTGATGAACACAGCGTCGCAATGGAATCCTTTTTCGCCGAGCGCGGAATAACTCCCGAACATAACCCCTTTGTTCAAATCCAAGAAGAAGCGCTGAAAGCTGACATTGAGTCGCCCATCGGCGCCGATGTAACCGCCGTAAAGCTTACGCAGGAAGAATTGGATCGCATGGCAAGCAATCCTGTTCGATTGGAGAACGTCAATGTATCCTATCTCAAGATCCCCGAAAACCTGCAGGGTGAATTTGTGAATTGCACATTTCACCATTGCGATTTTTCAGACGCCAGGATCTCCGCGACCTTTGAACGCTGTTCCATCGAAGAACCGATTACCACCGCCGCCGTATTTGAACAGGCATCCTTTCGAGAAAGCACAATCACTCACGCCCATATTTACGACGCCGACTTTAGAGATGCGGTATTTGAACAATGCAAATGGGAGCAGGTGATTGTCAAAAACACGCAATTCGATCAGCTCACATTTCAGAATTGTTCGATGGATGCCGTTCGCGTGGATGAAAGCACCATTGTACACAGCGCCACCGGCTTGGATACCATTCGTGCCACAAACGCGCCCGAGCTTCGTAGCGCTTTTGAAGGGGACGGCATCATCATTGGCGAACGCCTCACTTCCCCATCGGTCGATCGTGTAGAAGAAAGCGCCAAGTGGTTATGCAAGAAGAACGATCTTCCGTATGCCAATGATCTTAAGGAAAATGTGTATGCGCTGTCTGAACGGATGGTCAGAGCATCTTCTCCGAAAGCTACTGCCGACATCGTTCACGCCGAAGCTTCGGGTATTACGTATGCTACCCTTGAAAAAATGGGCATCCGCACAACGGCGCCGAACTTAAAACACCTTTCCTTTGCCCGACGTCAACTTGTATTAAAGCATATCGCAAAAGGCTCGGATATTCTCTGCCAACAATTAACAGGTAATATGCCCCAAGAGCCATCCCACACGCATAATCAGCAACAGCAGGTGCAACGCGCCCAAGCAAAGATGCCGCCTAAATCCATGAATCCCTAAAAAGCGGAAATCATTTCCGCTTTTTGAAAGGAGAGTTATTATGAAATGGTATGTTCGCCTCATATTCGGCACTATGTTTGCGGTTGCATCGTGGGTGGGGATTGCCGCCCTTTTTTTCTTTCCTCAAGTGCTACATGGTGAATTGACCGTCTGGCAAGCTTGTTTCCAATGGGAGTATTATCCAATTATGCGGTTGTTCCTATGCAGCATCGTTGGCATACTCGGCGCATTATTGCTTAAAAGCGGTAACTCTCTTGATGATATTAAACTACGAACCGCAGGAGCAGGACAGTATGGTACTGCCAGATGGGCGTCAACTTCGGAGAGGAAGAAAATGTATCCGACCTTCAATGAGAAAAAGGCAACAAAAAGCGGGTTGGTTATAGACTATTCCGCTCATTCCTTCAGCGTCGATCTGTCCGAGCATAACATGATGGTATTAGCGCCACCAGGAGCCGGTAAAACAAAGTGCCTGTATATCCCCTCGATCTTATACAACTGTCATGTCAATCGTAACACAAACGGCGGCGGCGCATCCTTGGTGGTCGTTGACGTCAAAGGCGAAGAATACATAGAAACAGCGGCGGTTGCCAAAGAAGCCGGATACACCATCCGCGTTCTTGACTACCGACATCCGTTGGAAAGCGACTGTAACAACATGATGTACGCCGTCAACACGTGCATGGATAAGATGCTGACGTCGGAAAACGATCACGATAAAATTCTTTATCGCGCTCGCGCCGAACGATACGCAAAAATCCTTTCTTCGGCGATTATGAATACATCGGCGGTACGCTCCACGGGCAGTTCGGAAAGCTCGGAGTTCTTCTCAACTACTGCCGAAGGTCTGATCACCGCTATTATCCTTCTTGTCAGCGAGTACGGATTGCCGAACGAACGACACCTACCGTCCGTTTTTCGCCTTTTAATCGAGCTAAACGGGCTTGTGCAAAACGAGGATGAAGAACCCGACACCGTGCAAAAAAACCGCTTAAAAGAGCTTCTGGCGCAACTGCCGGAAGAAAATCGTTCCAAGCTGTTTGCCGGAGCCTCAATCAATGCCGACATTCGTACATCTATGAACATCTTTTCCTCGGCAATGGCGAAGCTGCTTAATTTCGTTGACAACGAGCTTGAGCAAATGATCTGCGCCCACTCCGATGGATTCTCTGCCGAGGAGTTCGTCGAAAAGCCGACCATCGTTTATCTGATCGTCCCCGACGAAGACAGCACACGCCATTTATTCTCGTCATTGTTCATCCGACAAATGCTTACCGATCTGATCGCGTTCGGTAATGAGCAGAAGAATCTTACCCTTCCGCGAAAAGTCCTTTTCTTCTGGGACGAGTTCGGCAATAGCCCCGCGATCAAAGATCTTGCCAGCCAATTCACGGCGGCGAGATCGCGCGGCATTCGCCTTATAATCGCGTTACAATCCCTCGCACAGCTCGAAGAACGGTACGGAAAAGCCACGGCAAAAATCATTCGTGATGCTACACAAATGACGGTTTTTTCGTATACTTCTCCGACTGCCGAGGATACGGCACGCGAGTTATCCCACGCCCTCGGAAAATACACTACGGTGTCTGGATCAAACAGCACAAGCAATAAAAGCAGTAGCCAAAATAGGCAGTTGATCGGTCGGGAGCTTCTCATGCCCGACGAGATCGCTCGCCTTCCTTTCGGTACCTTTGTAGTGATGAAAAGCGGATCCCGTCCGATCCAGGTGAGCCTCAAGCCGTTCATGCTTATTTGGAATAATCTTCCGAAATGCGATGAACGCCCTGCACCCAGGGATATAATTGAAATTGAGGTATTGACCGAAGAAAAGATCCGTGCAAGGCTCTCAAGCACCAATCTCTATGAAGGGATGCTTGACGACAGCTCTGATGATCCCCCGCCCACCTCGTCGGCTCCCAAGAAAAAAGGATTTCGGAAGAAAACCAAAAAAGAATAGCAAAGAAAAAAGCCGCCTGCGACAACAGGCGGCTTTTTTGATGTAAACGCAAGCAAAACAATCGCAACGCGTAATACACCGGATCACATCGGTAGTATATCACGTTTTGCTTGCGTTTGCAATACCTAAAATAAAGGAGTTTGCAAAATCATGCAATATATTAAAATCGCAAAAGAATTGAAAAAGAATCTTTCGCATCGCGAATTTATCCTGTACGGCATGATCGCCGCGTATCTGTCGATCCCAAACTTCGAGGCGACCCACGGCGGATTTAAGAAAATGATGTACACCCGCACTCGTGACGGTCACTTCAAGCTTGACAACGCATGGCGCGGACTGCAGGAAAAAGGATACCTCAAAATGATTCGCATGCCGCTCGACCACAATACCTTCTATTATCGATATGAGCTTCTTTCAAAACCTCAAAAGAACATACCGGCAAAGCGGACATTGTGCCTAGAGGAAGGGCGTCGGTATTTGAACAACTGTCCCCCGATCTACACCGAGCCGACACAGAATTATTACACAATCAGCCGCACCGTTCTTCTGGATCCGCAACTCTCCTTCTCGGAAAAATGGATTTGGATGATTGCTCAAAATTATCTTGAAATGTATGAGCAAGGAATCCTCAAAGACAAAGACGGGTCGGCACTTGATTTTGTGCGAAAGACTGCCTTGCGATCGGCAACCGGCATTTGTAGCACCAAGTTTGACCGGCATTGGCGTAACCTTAAAGTATGCGGTTATCTTCACACTTCCCGCTTCTATGATACCGTTAATGGCGTTACGCGCTTTGAATACGCCTTTTCCGCTGACCCCTTCGCCACGCCCGCCTTGCAGAAAGAACACTCTAAAATGGGCAAAATGAGCGAAAACACGCCTATTATCACCGAAAAGGCAACCGAGATCCCCCGTGATCCGCGTATTGTCAAACAGATCATCCGTGAAAATATCCGTTACGAGGATCTTGTCGCCCAATCCCGCTTGATCCATGAGGATGGTTTCTTCTATTCCAAAGGACGTCTGGATGCCATTGTCGATCTGATGGTAAGCGTATTTTGCACTAAAAAGGCAACAGTACGTGTCAACGGCGAAAATACATACACGGATATTGTGCGCAGTAGAATCATGGCGCTCGACTATGAACACATCCTTTACGGTGTCTTGTACAAGCTGTGGGAGTATGGCGAAGAAGACATTACCAATGTAAGGGCGTATCGTCTGACCGTTCTTTATAATGCCATTGAAAGCATCTAACAGCGCGAATAATATTTGCAAAAAAGGAGAAAAAATCTAAAAAAATCAGCTATAAACCGCGTGGCAACGCGGTTCTTGCGTCCCGCTCGGCCACGGCGATGTGCTTTTTCATGTAATCGCTCCAAGGGGGCAGTCTACCCTTTTTTAATGCGGACATAATTCGGACAATTTCCATGGGCGCCGATCGCTGATTCAGGCGTCCATGGGTTTCTTTTTGCCGAGTGACTACACGGGAATTGATACTATGTAAATTCGATTATTAAAAATTGTCACCATGACGCCCGCAAGCGAATTATTACCCCTTAAAATATAAAATCTTTTGTTTATTATCCAGTCTGTCTATCAATCAAAGGCACAAAGGATCGCGGACAACTGATGCGCCATACGGCGCGTCCGCGATGAAGGGAACTCCCCCCGAGGAAAAAAGGATTGAAAATTCACCGAATGCAGGTGTATTTTATTTGTACTACCATAAGGGGGTATATACCACGATGAAATACAAAGAATGGCTGACTACATGGCTCGAGATCTACAAGCTACCCCACGTCGGCAAAAAACAACAATCAAACTGTATGCATGCGGTTGCCATTATCAACCGATCACCGATCGCCGAAAAGGACGTAAAAGAAATCAGCGAACAAGATCTGCAGATCATATTAAATACATCCAAAAAACTTAATTCGGACAACGGATACAGTAAATCCATGCTTGAAAAGATACGCTTGGTTATGCGGCAGTCCTTTCGCCCGCTCGTCCGTAACGGAACGATCACCGTTTCTCCCGCAACCGAATTGATACTACCCCTCGCTTCAACAAAAGAGATTCTTCCGCTCACTCACTCCGAACAGGACGCCGTCGAAGCAGCATGTTACACCGACGCGCTCGGTCACCTTATTCTTTTCCTCTTGGATACGGGACTGCGTATGTCTGAAATGACGAATTTGAAATGGGAACACTACAATCCAGACGACGGACAGTACGGAAGTATTTTTATTGCCGACTCTAAAACACCTGCAGGTGTTCGCAAGGTCTATTTGATCTACCGCGCTCGGCAGATCATCGGCGCGCAGGAACGGATCAACGAGTATATTTTTAATCATACCAGGCATAAGCCGGTCACAAAAACCGTCATGCGTCGACTTGTGGATCGGATCCGCAAAAAAAGCGGCGTCATGGAATTAGCCTGTCATGTATGCCGGCATACCTTTGTAACCAGACTTGCAGAAAGAGGCGCGCCGGTAAAGGCGATCGCACAGATCATCGGGCATGCCAACTCTGACTATGTGCTAGATATTTATGCAAAACTCGAAGCAGACGAACTGCGCAAAACCATCTATATTCTGGATCCGAAACATCATCACTCTACATTGATGGGAGCGCCCGTGCATCTGCCCGTATCGCTATATAATGAGCTGACAGTTGTTGCCAGCGAACAACACACGAATATAGACATGCTGATTACCTTCCTGCTAACGACAGCTATTGAGGACATAAAGAAAAAGCGGAAATAATTTCCGCTTTTTTGAAGAATATATATTGACAAACAGGATAAAATGTAGTACAATGTATTACAGAAAGGGAGTGTGATTCTATGAGTTTTTCTATTCGCTTATCCGAAGAAGAAAGGATCCTTGCCGAGAGTTATGCCAAGCTCCATGCGCTGTCTTTGGGCGAAGCGTTCAAAAAGGCGCTTTTTGAAAAGATCGAGGATGAATACGACATTACCGTTGCGGACGAAGCTTACGCTGACTATGTTGCAAGCGGAAGAAAAAGCCGTCCTATCTCCGATCTTTGGAAGGAACTCGACATATGACATACGAAGTATTAACAACGGCACGGTTTGACAAGGAGTTCAAGAAACTGGATCGATACACGCAACGTATGCTTAAGGCGTGGATCGAAAAGAATCTGGTTGGTTGCTCCAATCCCAGGCTTCACGGCAAAGGATTGACAGCGAACCGAAGCGGACAATGGCGATACCGCATTGGTGATTATCGCATCATTGCAGAAATCCAAGACGAGAAACTGGTGATCCTTGCTCTCACAATCGGTCATCGGCGAAAGGTCTACGAGAACTGAAAAAGCGGAAATGATTTCCGCTTTTTCAGTTCTGAACAAACCGCATTTTTGCTTCTTGACAGAACGAAGTATGAAGTGTATAATCAAGGAAACGGGGCAAGAAAAAAAGACACCCCGTCCGATCGTAGAATCGGCGCCAACCGATTAAACGATCTCCTATGAACGATGTAGCAGCATCGAACAAGGATTGACAGAATGTCTGTTATGTTTGTGACCGCAATCACAGCAATGATTGTATCACAACATTTAGAATTTTGCAACCCTATTCGATGTTTTCACATCGGATAGGGTTTTTGTCTGCTATATCCGCTGCGACGCAGCGCATATATACAAACTGAATGTCGAGCGACATTTACACCAAACGGTGTCGCGAACCGTTACCTACCGATCTGACAGCCAGTATGCGACTACCTCGTTTAACGAGCGAGCGTGCCTGCCGTGCATAGCACGGGATCGGAGATTGCAGAAGGTCTGCAACGTAAATACGCACCTAGAACGCTAACTGCTGTATTGCTACCGGCGTCGGATGTAGGAAGGGTGGTGTAATCGTCGGAGTCACGACACATCGTCGGAATGACGATAAAGAAAAAAAGTAACACTTCTGGGTTTTCCAAGGTGTTGACTTTGCGGCAGAATGTTGCAGCATTCTGCCGTAACACAATGTCTTGGAAAAAGCAGTAGCCTCGCCTCTTGCGAAGCGAGGCTACGCCTTGGTGGACGATAAGGAACTCGAATCCCTGACCCTCCGCACGTCAAGCGGAAAAGTCGAAGCCACCGAATAAAATAGCCCAAAAAAGCGGAAATCATTTCCGCTTTTTATTTTTATCAATAAGGA
>JAZQJE010000060.1:0-8213 GCA_045541495.1 Acutalibacteraceae bacterium
TTCCTCGGCGGATAAGTTAGAAAACAAAAAACCCCCCCCCCTCTTCTGAGCGGCCCGTATTTTTTGTTGTGCTTTTATTGTTTCGCTTCGGCGAGTTTGACAGTGACGGTGAGACTTTCGACCCGTCGGTTACTGGAACGCAGAAGGGTGAGAGTGACGGTGTCGCCCACTTTGTGTTTGGCGAGGACGGAACGCAGTTGCGCGTAATTTTCTACCATTTCGCCGTCCACTTCGGTGATCAGGTCACCCGCTTGAGCGCTGGTGTTTTTCAGCGTGGAATCGTCGTCGATGGAATAAATGAGAAACCCGCGATAGTAAGCGTCGGAATAGGTCTGTCCGCGAATACCAAGCGATACACGCCCTGTGACATAACCGTTCTTCAGCAAGTCATCAATGATGGTCTTCGCCTCGTTGATGGGAATGGAGAAGCCCAGTCCCTCGTATTCCTCGGCTATGATCTTGGCGGAGTTGACGGCGATTACCTGACCGGCGGCGTTAAACAACGGGCCGCCGGAGTTACCGGGGTTGATGGCCGCGTCTACTTGCAGACATTTGATGGCATAGCCGGTATCTTCATACACGTCGCGGGCCAGACCCGACACGATACCTTGGGTGGCGGACCAACCAAGACCGCCTGCGTTGCCCAGTGCCACCACTTTATCGCCCAATTGTAGGTTGTCGGAGTCGCCGAACTGGGCGGGTTTTAAATTGTTGGCGTTTACTTTGATGACGGCCAGATCAGTGGAGGAATCGGCGCCGATGATGGTAGCGCGCTCATACACGGTACCGTTATACAGCGTCACATCGATGCGAGGGAAGGGTTCTTGTGTATTTTCATTCACCACACAGTGCCAGTTGGTAATGATATAACCGTCTGCCGACATGACAATGCCTGTAGCGGAACCGGATTCCACTTCCACTTCGTCTTGCGTACTTTGAGAGAAGGGGAAACCGCCCGAAGCCGTGCCTGTGGTTTCAAAAATGGTGATGAGAACGGTACTGTCGAGGTTGTTGTTGACGATTTCCGGTGTGCTGAGCCCCTGTGTATCTTCATCCAGCTCCGTGATTTCCAATTTGGGCGTATTGACGTTATTGTTCACAGTGGTATCGCCAGTATTGTTGTTGCCGTCAGGGATGGTGATGAGTCCTTGTCCCGACAATACCAATAAGGCCGATAAGGTGGCGATCACCGCCACACACACGCCTGCCACGATGCCCACGACCAGGCCCGTGCGTTTCTTTTTCGGGGGACGGGGCGGCACGGGGTAGGGCGGTTGGTTCCACCCATAGGGATTATAGGAGGGAGGCGTCTGATAAGGTGGCTGCTGCCCTGCAGGGTCGGGAGTATTGCTTTCAGGCGATGCGGGTTCGCCGTTTATATTGTAACGATTCCATTCATCCATGATGGTCATGCCTTTCTTTGGTTTCTACTTATACTATAACCGTCTTTTGTGTCGATTTGTTGAACAAAGCACGATTTTTTTGTGAAATCAGAGAGAATCGGGCAGGGAGAAGGTGAATGCACAATACTCTCCTTCCACCGAGCGAACGGTGATCTCGCCGCCGTGAAGTGTGAGAATGCTTTTCACCAGATACAGCCCCAATCCCGTGCCGGTAGTGTCCAAACTGCGGGAGCGGTCGCTCTTATAAAACCGTTCAAAAATATGGGGTAATTCGGTGGCGGGGATACCGTCACCCGTGTTACGGATGGTACACAAAGTATGTCCGTTTTCATGGGTGAGGGTAATGCAGACGTTGCCGCCCTCGTCGGTAAATTTTACGGCATTTTCCACCAAATTATACACGGCTTGCTGAATGAGATCGTAATCGCCGTTGACAGAATAGGACGGACAATCTTCCAAACCGGTGATGGAGAGATGTTTCTTTTCGATCTGTTGTTCAAAGGTGAGAAGTCCCGTACAGACCGTTTCGGTCAAGTCGAAATTGACGGGATGAAGCTTCAGTTGTCCGCTGTCGATGCGGGACAAATTCAGCATCGCGCGTACCAAGCGGGATAACCGTTTGACTTCACCGGACACGATGGACAGGTAATGCCGATGCTTTTCCGGCGGGATGGTGCCGTCCAAAATGCCGTCGATAAAGCCGGAAATGGTGGTCATAGGGGTCTTGAGTTCGTGAGATACGTTGGCAACGAAACTGCGGTGGGCATCTTCCTCGGATGACAGCGAGATTGCCATACCGTTGAGGGCATTTGCCAGTTGCGCCACTTCATCCTGCCCTTTTACCCGTACACGGTAGGAAAAGTCACCTTTGCTGAATTGACGGGTGGCGGCGGCCATTTGGCGAAGAGGCCGTGCCAAACGGTAGGTCATGACATACAGCACCACGAACATCACGATGAGCACCGCCAATCCCGACAACAAGGATACTTGCAGGTTATCGCGGATATATTTTTGCATGTCACTGGAAGGGGAAGAAACGAGCACATAACCCATGACGGCATCGTTCTTTTTCAGCGGAACGCCGGCCGTGTATTGATTGGTGTCGTATAAGCCGCCCAACCGCCCGACTGTGAAAAACGTGCCTTCAGACAAGGTTGCCTGAGAAGAGAGGGGTAACAGTTTATTTCGATGGACGCAGGATTGGTTATCGGAACACAGCAAGATGCGAAACTGGGCATCGGTCACCAGTACACTGCCATCTGCCACCACGGCCAGATGGCGCAGAGGAGCGGATAGGTTTTCGGGTAGAAAGTAGGTGTTTTGAGGGCCTTCCATGGCGTTGTCCGACAGAAAATCCGCTACGGTGGACGCGTTTTCCGTTAACAGTTCCTGTTTGTCCGTAAACCAATACCGCGCCGCCAATAACGCTTGGGCGGCGGTGAGCAGTAAAAACGTACAGGAAATGATGAGGGCGACGGCAGAGAAGTATTTGGAAAAAACACTTTTAAACATCGGGTTGTTTTACCTCAAATTTATAGCCTACGCTCCACACGGTTTTTAGTGTCCATTGATCGGACACGCCTTCCAGTTTTTCGCGCAGACGTTTTACGTGAACATCCACCGTGCGGCTGTCACCGTAATATTCAAAACCCCACACTTCATCCAACAACTGGTCGCGGGTGTATACCCGATTGGGGTTGCTTGCCAAATGGTAGATGAGTTCCATTTCTTTGGGAGGAGTATCTACCTGTTTGCCCCGTACACGCAACTCGTAGTTTTCCATATTGATATACAGGCCGTCGTAAGACACTTCGCGGATTTTCTTTTTCTTTTCCAACCCGCTGCGGCGCAGTACCGCTTTGATACGGGCGAGGACTTCCTTGGCTTCAAAGGGTTTGACGATATAGTCGTCAGCTCCCAGTTCCAATCCCAATACTTTATCAAACAATTCACCCTTAGCGGTGAGCATGATGATGGGACATTGGGATTTTTTGCGGATACGTCGGCAAACTTGCCAACCGTCTAACCGCGGCATCATTACATCCAACAAGATCAGATCGGGTTTGTCGATCTCAAATCGTTCCAAGGCTTCTTCGCCGTCGGATACGACGATGGGAAGATAGCCCTCTTTACCCAGATATAAGCGCAACAATTCACCGATGTTGCTGTCGTCGTCGACGACCATAATTTTTACGTCTTCCATGTGGCATACCTCCTACGTGTCAGTGTAACAAAAACGAAAAAAAGTGTGTGAACAGTCTTTAAATTTGCGCAGGGAAGCAGTATAATAAAAAGAGAAAAGGGGGCTTTGCCGATGTTTAACAAGATTTCACCAGAAGAATGGCGGGACAATGTATTTGCCACCATCGGTCAGGATTGGATGTTGCTGACCGCGGGAACAACAGACAACTGCAACACCATGACGGTCAGTTGGGGGAGCATGGGGATATTGTGGAATAAGCCGGTGGCGATCGCCTATGTGCGTCCTCAACGGTATACTTACGAATTTATGGAAAACAGTGAATTCTTTACCCTGTCGGTGTTGCCGCAAACCTATCGGGCAGCGTTACAGGTATGCGGTACCCGATCCGGTCGCGAGATCGACAAGTTTGAGACCACGGGGTTGACGGTATACGATGCCGACGGCGTACCCGCTGTTGAGCAAGCGCGGATGATTCTGGTTTGCCGCAAGTTGTATGTTCAGGATATGGAAGAAGATCAGTTTCTCGATCCGACGTTACTCTCTCATTATAAAACAAAGGATTATCACCGTCAATACATTGGTGAGATCGTGGATGTACTTGTGAAATAATCAACTGTCCCGCCATGCTGTGCATGGCGGGACAGTGTAATCAATAACCGTATAAATGTTTGTGCAGGTCAATGACGGTTTGACGGTGGTCCAGCAATTGCAAACCGCTGCTGCCGTTGATGTAGGTGCCTTTGTAAGTACCTGAAGAGGGAATGGAATAATTCATGTTGATGGAATAGGACGTGTATTTCACGGCATTGGCGGCAAAAGTCAAAAACTCGTCGGCCGACATGTTGGTATCAATATAGGGCAACGCACTGTATACCGCGTTGATAAGTTGCGTATAACTCATGGTGCCCGCCTTTTTGATCAGTTGATTGATGACCTTGCGTTGCCGCTCAGCCCGTTGGAAGTCGCTGTCGATCTTGCGGATACGGGCGTATTCCAAAGCTTGAAATCCGTTTAGATGATAGGTGCCCGGTTCACCGGTGAGGGGGACAAATTTGGGACTGTGATCATAGTAGGACACTTTGCAATCAGCGGCAGGGATGAGGGCCATTTCTTTGGCGGTAAGTTTCATGTCGATGCCGCCTAATACGTCGATTACCACCGGCAATACTTTAAAGTTCACGCCCAGATAATTGTCCACATCAATGCGGAAATTTTGGGCAACAGTTTTACGCAAAAGACCGAACTTGCCGTAAGCATAGGCATGAGTGAGTTTGTCGATATCGTCTGCGCCGTCGCCGTTGCGGTCACGGCCGGGGATGGATACCCAAGTGTCCCGTTGCAACGAAACCAGTTTGATAGTCTTATCCTTGCTGTTGATAGACAGGATCATCATACTGTCGGAACGGCCGGTGAAGTTGTTGCTGTCCACACCCAACAGCATGATATTCCGTACGCCGTCTTGATTGCCGCGCAAGGCGATATCCGCCAATGCATCGGGCGTGTGCAATTCGTCATCAAAGGGGTCGGTATAGTGGAGGCCGCTGTCGTCTTCCGGTGTGACAACGGCATTGGGGTCGTAATCTTCATCTGGTGTTTCAAAGTTGATACGATTCAGCCAATGCATACCGATGGCGGATATCGTAACACATAGCACGCCGATCAATGCCATGGCGCTGGTACCGACAATTGTCCAGATTCGTACCTTTTTGGAATAGCGATATTCGGGAATGGCCCGCACGGCGCGGGGCTCTTTTTTCATAAAGATATCACGAAGGTTCATGGGTATACTCTCCTTTTAAAAGCGGTTGGCGGCTAAATGATCGCGCCACACGGCGTAACGGCTGGTATACAAGTGGATGCCGTCGCCGGAATGTTGTTTGTCCATCGCGCCGGTTTCATCGTCAAACACGGGGTTGACATCCAAATAAAACACGTTGGTGTTGTTGGCCAATGTTTTCAGTTCTCTGTTGAGCGCATCGATGTTGGTGTTGGTGATGCCGCGGTTGGGTTGCTCTTTATCGGCGCGGACATGGAGGGTGGATTGAATCACGATGGTTATATTGGGTTGAATGGTCTGCAAGGTTTGGAGCAGCAGACGGTATTCTTCCATGATCCGTGAATGGGCATAACTGATCTCGTTGATGCCCAACATAATGTATACGGTGTTATATTGCCGCTGACGGAGAAGTTCTTCCAATTTCACGGGGCCTAACCCATCTATTTCGATGGAGCGGGATAAAACCGAAATGGAACTGAGATTGGTTTCCGCAAAGAAGTCCGCTTCGATGATATTCCCGTAAATGGACAGACCGTCCGTATGGAAATCGCCGATAAACAACGTGTTTTCAAAGGCCATATCACCGGCGGCGTTGGTGGTGAGAGGCGCGCGGGTGGTGGTTGTCGTGGTCACCGTTGTGGTGGTTGTCGCCGCAGTGGTGGTGGGACGGGTGGTCGTAGTTGTTGTCGTGGTGGATTCGGTAAACCACGGAATCGTTCCGTCATATAATATGAGGCAAACACTGCCTGCCGTTACGGCAATCATCAATAGACTGAGGAGAACGGCCAGCAACGGACTGCCTTTTCGTGCTTTTGCATGTTTCATATCATCAAGCTCCTTAATTGATGTTGCGAAAAAGAAAAAATTGTGGTATACTACTCTCCGAATGATAAAAAGGGAGGAGTATCGATGAACAAGAAAGCAATCGGCATTATCGGCGGGATGGGCCCGATGGCAACCTTGGATCTGTTCGGCAAGATCATCGCGCACACCGATGCCACTTGCGATGCCGAGCATATTCGTGTATATATCGATTGCCATACCGGTATTCCCGACCGTACCCAAGCCATTTTAAACGGCGGGGAATCGCCGGTGCCGTATCTACTGGAATCGGCGCAGAAACTGGCGGATATGGGTGCGGATTTCTTGTTGATCCCCTGCAATACCTCCCATTATTATTACCGAGAAATAGGGGAACGATCCCCGCTTCCCATTTTGAATATGATCAGCGAGACTGCCGAAGAATTGAAACAGGAACAGGTGACCTGTGTGGGATTATTGGCCACAGACGGCACCTGCCAAAGCGGTGTGTATCAACAAGAATTGGCCGCTCGCGATATCACGGTGTTGTATCCTGATGAAGAGGAACAACGGGAAGTGATGCGCCTGATCTACGAGGGCGTAAAAGCCGATGCTCCCGTTTTTGATACCGCCGTTCTCACGGCCATGATCCAACGGTTGCAACAAGCGGGTGCTCAGCGGATCGTTTTGGGATGCACCGAACTGCCGCTGGGATTTGATCGGTATGGATTATCTCGTGCCCGCACGGTAGATCCCGCGGATATTTTGGCGCGCGCCGCCGTGAAAGCGGCGGGATACCCTGTTCGATAAGGGTCATACACATACAACATAGCACAGTTTATCGAAAAAGGAAAGAAAAAAATCAAAATTGTAATAAACGAGCCGCCGATGGAGTATCGGTGGCTCGTTTTTATGGGTTTTTATTTTTCTTTTTCAGTATCGCGTTGTATAACGCGATACCGCCCAAACTGACGGCACCGGTGATGACAAACAGAAGGATGGCTTTGCCGTAATCCTGTTCTTGTATCATATTACCGCCGATGGTGGAGGATACCACCGTGGGGATACGGGCAATAAGCGAGATGATGAGAAATTCGTGCAGGCGAATACGGGTAAGGCCCGCAAAATACGTGAACAGATCTTTGGGGGTGCCGGGGATAAAGAACAGTAAAAAGATGATGCGTTTTAATTTCTTTTTGCTGTTGATAAACCGCAGTTGGTCGATCTTTTGCGGGTCCACGAACAGTTCCACCACTTTAAGTCCCAATCGTTTTACCAACAAAAAGATCAGGGATGAAGCGGCGGCAACGCCCGCCAGGCACAATAACGTTCCTTCTACGGCACCGTAGGTGTAGCCCAGACCGTTCTGGCCGTTTTCGTCCACGCCGGGCACGGTGTCCTTCAGACCGCCGGTGGCGTGAACCACGGGAACGGTGCCGTAACGCATGGCGTTCATCTGGCTCAGACCGCAGGGCTCGGACTTGGAGGGCATCAGATAGATGTCGCCGCCGGCATAGATCCGTGCAGCCAGGCCCAGATTGAAGGTGATCTTGGCAGCCACCTGGTCGGGGAACTCAGCAGCCAGACCCTTGAAGAACTCTTCATACTGTGCTTCGCCGGTGCCCAGGATCAGCAGCTGGCAATCCTGCTCCCACATCAGCTGACGGGCGATGTAGCACAGCAGATCCAGACCCTTGTGGCCGGCCAGGCGGGTGACCATGACCATCAGAGGCACATCGGGCTCCACGGGCAGACCGACTTCCTCCTGCAGGGCGGCCTTACAGGCAGCCTTGCCCTCGATGAAGTTGTCCGCGTTGAAGTGAGCGGGCAGAGCCTTGTCGGTCTCGGGGTTGAAGGTGTTGGTGTCGATGCCGTTGGTGATGCCGGTGAGCTTCCAGGCGGCGTCGGAGAGGATGCCGTCCAGACCATGGGCGTAGTAGGGATACATCAGCTCACGGGCGTAGGTTTCGGAAACGGTAGTAACCAGGTCAGCTGTCTCAATAGCACCCTTCATGACATTGACAGAGTT
>JAZQJE010000061.1:0-4262 GCA_045541495.1 Acutalibacteraceae bacterium
CAGCAGGTAAAAGAAGGCAAATAAAAAGCCCCTTTAGGGGCGGCCGGTGAAAGTGTTGCGGTTGGCAAACCTTTCGGCGGGCCTATAGGCCCGGCCGGCATTATGCCCTAAGGGGGCAGTGCATACCACCGGCACGGCCGGTGGTTATGATTACGCCAAGCGTTTGGCGATCTCGTCGAGGAATTCAATGGAACCCACTTTGCGTTTGTTTTCCAAGGTGGACAGAGCATACAGGTCGCCTGTCATCACACCGTCCTCAATGGTGGCGACGGTGGCGGCTTCCAATTTATCCGCAAAAGCCATCAACTCGGGCAACTCGTCCAGTTCGCCCCGCTTGCGCAACGCTCCCGACCAGGCGAAAATGGTGGCAACGGAGTTGGTGGAAGTGGCTTCGCCTTTCAGGTGCTTGTAATAGTGGCGGGTAACGGTACCGTGAGCCGCTTCGTATTCGTAGTTGCCATCGGGAGAGACCAACACACTGGTCATCATGGCGAGAGAGCCGAACGCCGTGGCCACCATGTCGCTCATAACGTCCCCGTCGTAGTTCTTACATGCCCAGATAAAGCCGCCTTCCGACCGAATGACGCGGGCCACCGCATCGTCGATCAAGGTGTAGAAATATTCAATCCCCGCGGCTTCAAATTTCTCTTTGTATTCCGCCTCGTAGATCTCCGCGAAAATATCCTTAAACCGATGATCGTAGATCTTGGAAATGGTATCTTTGGTGGAGAACCACAGATCCTGTTTTAAAGACAAGGCGTAGTTGAAACAGGCGCGGGCAAAACTGGCAATGGATTTGTCGGTGTTGTGCATGCCCATGATGATCCCGTTGTCGCCGAAATCGTGGATAAGTTTCGACTCCACCCGTCCATCGGGATAGGTGACGGTGAGTTCCGCCTTGGCGGCACCGTCCACGTACAACTCGCTGTTTTTATACACATCGCCGTAGGCGTGACGGGCGAGAACGATGGGCTTTTTCCACGTGGACACCGAGGGGGTGATCCCCTTTACCACGATGGGGGCGCGGAACACCGTGCCGTCCAACACGGCGCGAATGGTACCGTTGGGGCTCTTCCACATCTCTTTTAAATGATACTCTTCCACCCGCTGGGCATTGGGAGTAATGGTGGCACATTTCACCGCTACCCCGTATTTTTTGTTGGCATTGGCGGCATCGACCGTCACTTGATCGTTGGTTTCATCACGATAGGGAAGCCCCAGATCGTAATACTCGGTCTTCAGATCCACAAAAGGTAAGATCAGGCGATCCTTGATCTCTTTCCATAAAATGCGGGTCATTTCGTCGCCGTCCATCTCGACGAGGGGTGTTTTCATTTGAATTTTGCTCATGGTTATCACGCTCCTAATCGATAGTGATTATACCGCATTTTCCTATCGGCGGCAACACTCTTTTAAAAAAATTCTCATATTCTTGCAAAATGACGATAAGTGCGGTATAATGACACCGTTAAAGGAGCGTGTTTGTGTGAACGAACCGTGGAACGTCTATCCGACCCTCACCCCCGAACAGAAAGAAAAACGCCGTATTCGCCGCAGTGCGAATTTTTGCGGCGGGATTCTGCTCGCCATGACGGCAGTGCAATATCTTATCAACGTCCTGTTCGGCGTGTTGCACGGCATGGGCGCGGTCGACCTGTCAAAAACCGATTGGGGGATCGGGTTTACGGCATACGAGATCCTCAACATGTTGTTGTATGTGCTGTTTTTGCCCGCCCCCGCCATCGGGGTGGCGGTGCTCACCCGCAGTCGTGTTCATCCATTCCCGTCCCGCGCCGTCAAACCGTGGTTGCTGTTGTGTCTTGTCCCCGCGGGTATGGCCATGGCGATTCTGTCCAACGTGGTCACCAACTACTTCATGATGATCATGCAAGGTATCGGTGTGCCTTATCCCACGTTCCCCGATACCCTGCAACCCAACACTGTCAGTTTATGGCTCAACATCCTTTCCACGGCGGTGCTCCCCGCCCTGTCGGAAGAACTGATTTTCCGCGGCTATCTGCAAGGGGCGCTCCGCCCCTACGGTGATACCGTGGCGGTGGTGTTCTCCGCGTTGGTGTTCGGGTTGTTTCACGGGAACATTCTGCAATTCCCCTTTGCCTTTCTTTTGGGATTGGTCTTCGGCTGGCTCACCGTGCAAACGGGCAGTATCTGGCCCGCCGTTTTGGTGCATTTCGGCAACAACCTCATGTCGGTCTTGCTAAATTATTTCGGTAAACGCTATCCCGAATGGGAAACCGCCATCGGCGACGCCACCTTTATAGCGGTGGCGGCGGTGGGGATCGTCGCCATGGCGGCCCTGCTGGTCAACGACCGCGGCGGTTCTGCCCGACGGGACGTGTTGCGCCCCTTAGGTAACGGCGTTTCCTTGTTATCGGTGTGCTCGCGGGTAGGCACGATCCTCACCGCTCCCGCCTTATTCGTTGCCATGATCGTCATGGTATTGAAACTGCTTGGCAGTATGGTGATCGTATGACGGAGCGGGATTTTATGCAAGCGGCGCTGGACTTGGCGAGAGAAGCCGCCGCCGAGGGTGAAGTTCCCGTGGGCGCCGTGCTGGTGAAAGATGGTGCCATCATTGCCACGGGCCGCAACCGTCGGGAAACGGATAAAAACGCCTTGGCCCACGCCGAATTAGAAGCCATAGGCGGCGGATGCGCCGTACTGGGCGGTTGGCGATTGTCGGGCTGTACCCTGTATGTCACGCTGGAGCCCTGCCCCATGTGCGCAGGTGCCATCATCAACGCCCGTATCGATCGGGTGGTCTATGCCGCCGACGACGGCAAAGCCGGCTCTTGCGGTTCTCTTACCGATCTGTTCGCTCTGCCGTATAACCACCGTCCTATCGTGGAACGGGGATTGATGGAAGAGGAAAGTCGGGCGCTTCTCAAAAACTTTTTCCGCGGATTGCGGTCAAGATAAAAAACAAGGAGAGAATAAAAATGAAGAAGTTTTTTGCGGAATTCAAAGAGTTTATCGCCAAAGGCAACGTCATCGACATGGCGGTCGCGGTCATCATCGGTGCCGCGTTTAAGGATATCGTCAATTCCTTGGTCAACGATATCATCATGCCTCTTGTCAGCTTGGCAACGGGCGGTCTCAGTGTGGAAGACTGGAAATATGTCATCACCCCCGCGGACGAAGCGGCGGGCATTGCGGAGTCCGCCGTCAATTACGGCGTGTTCATTCAATCCATTCTCGATTTTCTGATCATGGCGTTTTGTATTTTCGTGATGTTGAAAGTGATCCTCGCCATGCAGGCAAAAGCCAAAGAACTGTTCATGAAAAAACAGGAAGAGGAAGCCGCTGCCGAGGAAGCCGCCGCTCCCGCCGAAACCCAAGAAGATATTTTAAAAGATATCCGCGAATTGCTTCGCGCCAACGCACAAAAATAACAAAAAACGGGAAGGCCTGTGCATGGTCTTCCCGTTTTTGTACATACTATCCTCGAAAAGGAGAGGATGGCATGTCGGAAAAACCCCGCAAACGTTTCACAGACAATCCCGATCGCAACGTGGAAGTACCCTTGGCGATCCAATCGTTGAACGTGCAACCTACCGACGCGGAAGAACTGGTGAACAAATACGGCACCTATGAGATCCAACCCACGTCCGATTCGGGCAACGTGTTTCCCACCATTGCGGCGGGTTTGCCCAAAACTCCGCCTCCCACACAGGAGGGCGACTGATGGATTGGTGGATGTTATTGAAAGCCTTTGCGGTGGGTGGCGGGATCTGTGTCATCGGGCAACTGCTCATTGATTTTACCAAACTCACCCCCGCCCGCATTTTGGTGATGTTTGTCACCATGGGTGTGATCCTCACCGCCGTAGGTTGGTATGACCCACTCATCGATTTTGCGGGAGCGGGCGCCAGCATTCCCCTGACAGGGTTCGGCTACGCCCTCGCCAAAGGGGTGGAAGAGGGGATCACCAAAGACGGTTGGCTGGGCATCTTCACCGGTGGCGTCACCGGCACCGCGGGCGGGATCGCCTGTGCGGTGGCCTTGTCGTTTTTATGCGCCGCTCTCACTCGCTCGCGAGATAAAAGTTAACAAAGTGCCGCCGTGCAGAAATAAACAGGTCCCGTAAAAACGGACAATAGACAAAAACCCCTATTGTAGGATAATACTTACAATAGGGGAGTTTACTATGTCACGACAATATCAACAGGTACAAATGCTGTTGCCACAAATCGAAGAAATGCTATTCTTAAAACTGAGTGTATTCATCGTGTTAAATTGCA
>JAZQJE010000062.1:0-2351 GCA_045541495.1 Acutalibacteraceae bacterium
CGGGTGGGTGGGAATCAAAAAAACGGCTTCCTTGCTGGTCGCCGTTTCTTTGTTGTTGCCGTCGTTGTCGGTGATGGATATTGACGGTACAAACTCGCTTTTCTTTTACCTTGGTGGTGCCATTATACCAACTGTCACGTCTCAAGGTCAAGATTCACTGTCGTCTTGTCGATTGTGCTTGCCAACGTGATTTTGCCAAACCTGCCGCCGTATTTGTCCCCGACGATGATATTGTTCGTCTGCATGTACGTATTCAAGTTTGCGATGTCACTCTGCGCGATGTTCGACTTCGGGCTTTTGATGTTGAATGTTCTGGTGTCCCCGTCAACGAACATGGTCTCGATTTTCAGCTCGCGCCCCGTGCTTACTGCGTCCGCCATTATGACAACACCTCTTCCGTTATTTTTGTCGTCGCCACGTATTGATTATCCGACATGTTCAGCAACATTTGCGCGAACTCGATTAGCTGTTCATTCGTCGCGCTCGGATTCACGTAGGCAACTTTGTCGGTGACTTTTTTCTCGTTCGGGTCCAGTGATGTTATTTGGATTGACACTTTAACCACGGTATATCACCTGCTCTTCCGATATGGTGTATTTCGCTTTGCTGATTCGCTTAACGGGTTGCCCGTCGTCACTCACGAACGTTTCTTTATAGGGGGCTCCGGCCGTTGTGTCTGCGATTGTGCTGTTCATTCCTAACACGCGGCTTTTCAATCCGCTCAACGTGCTGTCCGCCATTCCCGTAAACGTGTAGTTCCTCGTCGCTCCGTCTTGATACTCGAACGTTAATCCGACTGTGTTTGTTACTGTGCCCGCCAATTTCCTTCACTCCTTCGTTTCGTTTAGCTCTCAACATATTCGATTTCGCTCGCCGTTAATCCCGTAAATCGCAGGGTTATTGTCTGCGGTATGTATGGAATATGATTCGGTAACGGGTCTGCGATCGTGCCGATTGTGATTTCCAGTAGCGTTGATTCCGTTCCCGCTGTGTAGCTTTCTAGCAACTCTAGCGCAATTGTTAATTGGGATACTAGGGGCGTGTTCGGCGTGTGCGTGATTGAGATTGGGTCAAAGCTTGGCGGCAGGGTTCTATTCGGTTTCGGAAGGGTGCCGCGGTAACTCACCGTTAACGATTCACGCGTTGCGGCTATGTCCGTTCTTCCTGCGATGACAAGTTTGTTTGAACTGAATTGTGCGCCCTCGCTCGGCTCGGCGGGGTTTGTTGTCCATTCGTAACCCGCTAGTTGCCAATTAAGGGTTGCCGCTTCTACCGTTCCCGTCGTTTGTTGGCTCGTGCTGGTTCTCTTTGCGACGTCGTAGTCCCAGGGGTATTCGGGATATTCACTGTCGTAATACCATTCGTATTGCGTAGCGTATTTATACGTGGTAGACCAGTCGAAATTGAACGGTATTGGTTCTATAGGCGGTATTGGCGGACTAGGGCGCGTCTTCGACTTCTTGAGTGATTCCGCGCTCCATTTTCTGCGTCGTCAGGCCGACTACCCCTAAAATGCCTGTCATCGCCGTAAAAAAGTTATCGGCGTTCGTTTGCTGGCCGTTTACGCCCGCCAGTTTGAATTTGTCGGTCGTTCCAGGGCGGTAGATGTTCGCCGACGCTTTCAGCTGGTTTGAAAATTGTTTTGCCATGAAAATCGCCTCCTGTTGAAAAAATTGTAATTGTTCGGCTTAAAAAAAGCAAGAATTTGGAGCAAGATTATATAAGAAAAGTAAGTAAGAGTGGGCTTGACTATTTAAGTGGAAAAAGGTAAAATAAATTATACCATTCGGGAAATACAATTGACTGTTTGGGTGATAATTCTTGCACCTTGGTATGTTGCGGTTGTCACGTTTTCGGGGGTGGTGTAATTGTGGCGAAGATGACGCAAATAATGATAACCGACACTAAAACTGGTGAAGTCATGGTTGACAAAACCTTTGTTGGTGAGCGGTCGAAAGGTGGGTGGATTATGGTTTTTCAGGAAGCAGGTCAAAATTTGGTGGCGGCGGCTCCGTCTCCTGCGGTGTTGAAAGTCTTCATGTATCTTGCCTTGGGTCAAACTTTTAACGGTGGTATGGTGACGACTAAGGCTCACGTTCAACGGGAATTGAAGCTTTCTAAGCCGACGGTGTTAAACGCGTTCAAGTGGCTGGAGTCGAACTTGATTGTTCATGAGTGGCGTCACAACGGTTGTTCTGAGTTCATGGTTTCTCCTGTTTATGTCTCCGTCGGCAACTTTCATGACAGAATGAAAATTTGGAATGAGCGTTGGGACTTCAAGCCGATGTATGTCAAGACTTCTTACTTGCGAAAAAAACAGGCACAATCGGTTTCTGCTGGTCAGTCTTCTG
>JAZQJE010000063.1:0-5482 GCA_045541495.1 Acutalibacteraceae bacterium
GGACGGTTTCTTGAACGTGTTGCTGCCGGTACTGGTCGCCTTCGGGGTCGTGAACAACCCTACCGATAAAAAGCATATTTAAACAGAAAGCCCGCTGTGCAGTTGACTGCATGGCGGGCAAATTCTTCTTGCTATTTATCGATTTTATGATATACTATTGGTGTCACACAGTTTAATATCGACTTTCGACGGGCATACTTTCGGTGAAAACGTATGCTTTGATCGTCATATCCTGTCGAGGGTCTGAACTGTGTGACAACGGGATCAAGCTACGTTTTTCGGGTGCGTGGCTTCGGTCACGCACTTTTTATTTTTCAGGAGGTTGTAAAATGGAGGTTTTTGTAGGTTTAATATTAGGGTTTGTTGCGTTTTTATTAGGAGTTTTTGGATTTTCACAAATTATTGGAACGATAAAATATCCAAATATTGTACGATCACCGGGAGCTACAATATGTCTGTGGCTTGGCATTCTTATTACAGCGATTATTGTATCCCACTCACTATTAGGTGAGTATTTGGCCTTCATTTATATTGGACTTGGAATTTCATTTGTCTGTGCGCTTGGCGTAAAGCCCGACATGCCTAAAAACAAAAACGACACTCAATCAAATGTCGAAAGCAGAAATGGTACTAACATATATGAAGATCTTATGACGGAAAGTGATCGGGATGAGATATACGAGATCGAGAGGATAATAAATGAATTGAAAATGACTCGCAGAAAATCGGTGGAATTGATAAATACTACTTCTTATGAGGAATCTAAACGCCTTTTAGAGCAAGGCTTGATAACACAACAGGAATATGACTCGTGGGCGCAAGGTTATCAAGTTGCCAAATTTGTTGTTAACAACGCAGATGATATGATTACGGAAGCGAAAGCACAACGAGCTGTAATTTGTAAAAAATACAACATCAATATAGAGAATTAAAACATATTAAATAACGTTGTAAGAAACACCCCGGCAAAGGGGTGTTTCTGTTTTAATTACAATTTTTTCCAAAAAAGCCTTGACATCGACAAATATCTGTGATATTTTGTGTGTAGATTAAGACTTTTTCCACTCCAATAGCGAGTGGAGATTCTTATTAGTTTAAATCTTTAGTCTTGTTTAATGCTTTTCACTGCAAGAATCGTACACGCGGCCGGCATCCACACAGACGGCTTCCTTACATCCGCCGCCGTGGATGTACTTATTGTTATCAGCCATAAAAATCCTCCTATGTTGATGATAGTGATGCCATCGGTGAGATGGAACCCTTCACTGCCATCATATGACATAGGAGGATTTTGGTTCGTAAATTATCCTCGGATCAGTTTGGCAAAAGTAGCCATTACCTTTTTGGTGCCAATCTTTTCAAAATCAATGGTCAAAAGGGTATCGTTGCCCATGGGTTGTACGTTTTGAATGCAACCGCTGCCAAACACTTTATGTACCACGTTGTCACCAATTCGCCATTGCTCATTGCTTGGTACTTCAGGAGTTGTGTGGGCGGCGGAAATACCGCCACCGCCTATTTGAACGGTTTTATGCGATGGTGTTACAGGAATGACAGGGCGGGTTTGACCCTCACCATATTCACCATATTGCTTGTAACCGCTGTTATAGCCGCCGTAAAGGCGGGGTGCTTTGTGTGTTTCGGTCAATTCCGCGGGAATATCCATGAGGAAGCGGGAAGGACGGTTGCGGGTCGTAGAACCATATAGCATACGGCTGCTGGCATTGGTGATATACAGCTCATGCTTGGCTCGGGTCAGTGCTACATAACATAATCGGCGATCTTCTTCCAGTTCTTCCGGTATAAACATGGTTTGCATACCGGGAAATACGCCGTCCTCAAAACCGGGTAAAAACACGACAGGAAACTCCAATCCTTTAGCGGCATGCATGGTCATTAGTATCAGCGCATCGGCACCGGCATCATAATTGTCTATGTCGGTCATCAAGGCGTTTTCTTCCAGAAAGCCCGCTAGCTGTGGTAGATCGTCTTCACAACTGTCTTCATAAGAGCGAATGGATGACCCCAACTCTTCCAAGTTGGCAACACGATCAGCTTCTGTCTCTCCCGCAAACTCCCACATCGCTTTATAGCCTGTTACATCCAGCATTTCTCGGTATAAGGCGTGTAGGGAAATGTCTGCATCCAATTTTTTCCGTAGTTTATCCATCATGCGAATAAAGGGCAGAATTTTATTGGCAGCACGACTGATGGCGGCGTACTCATCGGCATGTGACAAAACGCTGTAAAGGGAAACGCCTTGCAGATCAGCCAGTTGAGCGGCGCTGTTAAGTGTGGTATTACCGATTCCTCTTTTTGGCTCGTTAATAATGCGACGCAAGCTAACGGTGTCATCGGGATTGTTGATTACCCGAAGATAAGCCACGGCATCCCGCACTTCCTTGGTATCATTAAAGCGATGACCGCCGATGATACGATAGGGAATACCGCTTTTTATCAGCGAACGCTCAATGGCGTTAGACTGGGCGTTGGCGCGATATAAAACGGCCATATCTTTATAAGAATAGTGTCTGTCCGCCACCATATCCAACACTTGTTGTGCGATGAAACGACCTTCTTCATCCTCATTTTCCAACGTATATAATTGAAGTTTTTTCCCTTCTCCGTTTTGGGTCCACAATGTCTTTCGTTTACGGTTTTTATTTTTGGCGATCACCGCATTGGCGGCGTCCAAAATATTTTGAGTGGAACGATAATTTTGCTCTAGCCGTATCACAGCACAGTTTGCAAACTGCTTTTCGAAGTTTAAGATATTCTCAATGGTAGCACCGCGAAACTTATAAATACTTTGATCGTCATCGCCCACGACGCACAAGTTACCGCTTTTTTGCGCCAATAAACTGATAAAACGGTATTGGGCATAGTTGGTGTCTTGATATTCGTCTACCATGATGTAGCGATACCGATTTTGGTATTTGCTCAAAATGTTGGGATCGGTTTCAAATAAGACCACCGTTTGGTATAACAAATCGTCAAAATCCATGGCACCTGCTTCTTTTAAGCGGCGCTGATAAAGCGTGTAACAGTCTGCAACCTTTTTTAAACGAAAGTCACTGGCAGCATGTACAGCATACTCTTCTGGGGAAATCAACGAATCTTTTGCACGGCTGATCTCGCTTAGAATGGTTTTATGGCTGATTACCCGTTCTTCAATGTTTAAAGACCGCATACAGTCTTTCATTAAGCGACGGCTGTCGTCGGTATCGTAGATGGTAAAATGAGATGAATACCCTAAAGCCTGTCCGTCTTGCCGTAAAATACGAGCGCAAAAAGAGTGAAAGGTACTGGCCATCACTTGGGTGCCGTCGCTGCCCAACATGACCGATAACCGCTCTTTTAATTCTCCGGCTGCTTTGTTGGTAAAGGTGATTGCCAAAATACGCCAAGCAGGACAGGGGTCTACTGCACACAACTCCACGATCTCGTCGTTGGGGCGTGAAGCGTTGGCGGCACAGGACCGCATCTGTTCCAATTGCCCTTCGGTGAGGAAGGGGGGCTCTTGTTCGCTAGAATAGGCATGGCCGTATTTCACCAGATTGGCGATGCGGTTAATGAGCACCGTGGTCTTTCCGCTACCGGCGCCGGCCAAAATCAGCACAGGCCCCTCCGTTTGAAAGACCGCTTGCTTTTGCGGCGCATTCATGCGAGAGAAATCCTGTTCCATGATACGGCGACGAAGTGTGCAAAATTCTGAACTCATGAAAACCTCCGTGAAAAGAAAAGGGCGGGGATGAACCATCCGCCGCCCGAATTGTATAGGTTATTAACCGAACAGTGTTAGCAATACACCGGCAGCTACCGCTGAACCGATCACACCGGCCACGTTGGGGCCCATAGCGTGCATCAAAAGGAAGTTGCTGGGATTTTCCTGTTGACCGACCTTTTGCGCTACACGGGCGGCCATAGGAACGGCAGAAACACCCGCGGAACCGATCAAGGGGTTTACTTTTCCGCCGGTAACCAGATACATAACTTTACCCAGTAACACGCCGCCGGCAGTGCCAAAGGAGAAGGCAATAAGACCGAGTGCGATGATCAGTAATGTTTTTGGTTGCAGGAACGTGTGGGCATTTGCCGTAGCGCCGACGGTAACACCCAACATGATGGTGACAATGTTCATCAGTTCGTTTTGGGCGGTCTTGGTCAACCGTTCTACCACGCCGCTTTCGCGGAACAAGTTACCCAACATCAGCATACCGATCAACGGAGCGGCACTGGGCAGCAACAAGACGCAGATGACCGTTACTACGATAGGAAACAAGATCTTTTCTGTTTTGCTGACAGTACGCAATTGCGTCATCACAACAGACCGCTCTTTTTTGGTGGTCAACAGTTTCATAATGGGAGGTTGAATGATGGGTACCAATGCCATGTAGGAATATGCCGCAACGGCAATAGGGCCAAGCAGGTGAGGGGCTAATTGCGAAGTCGTGAAGATAGCCGTAGGCCCGTCTGCACCGCCGATAATGGCAATGGAAGCCGCTTCTTGTACCGTAAAGGCAATGTTCAGATTTTCGGCAAAGGAGAGTCCACCTAAGGCACTGGCACCGAAATAGGTGATAAAAATACCCAACTGTGCGGCGGCGCCAAGCAGGAAACTTTTAGGATTGGAAAGCAAAGGACCAAAGTCGGTCATACAGCCGATCCCTAAGAAAATGAGGGGCGGATAAATACCAAATTTCACACCTTGATACAGGTACCAGAACAGGCCGCCCTGCTCAAAATGTTGCCAAAACGGGATAAACACGTTGACAACACCGTCGCCGTCGGTATCGGGCTCTACTTTATACAGTCTGTTACCGTCTTGATACACCAATACGGTTTCACCTGAAGCGGTAGTATATTCGATGATGTTCTTATCGGTTGCGTTGGCGGTTGCCTCTTGAAGATATACAGGATAGTTTTGCTCGTATGTACCATCAATATATTGCACCAGTTCTTGGTCGGAAAAAGCCACCAAAGAATTTTGTTGAGGGTCCATAACACCCGCCAAGGGTAAGTTGACAAGCAACATACCAAAAGCAATGGGGAGTAGCAATAACGGCTCGTATTGTTTTTTGATCGCTAAAAACAACAGAACACAGGCAACACCGATCATGATCAGGTTTTTCCAACCGCCGTTTTCAAAATTTAACAGTTGTACAAAACCCGAATCGTTCCAAATATCCGCAATAGCATTCCATAAAGCATTCATAATCGTATCTTCTCCTTAAAAGGGACGAGTGTTTTCGGCGATACCGGCAGCCGCCCATGCCGAACGTGTGCTTTGCGCGGCAGTGGGGCGGATACGACGGATGGTATACTGCGTACCGTTAGATGACATAGCAGCCACAGCGGCGGCAATGACAGCGACCACTTCATCGGGGACACCGTCCGTCACAGGTGTTGCTGCAGGAGCAGAGGTGACGGTAACGGGGAAGTCGGAGGCCAAGCGTCTTAGGAAGACAAATAAGACAGACAA
>JAZQJE010000064.1:0-59903 GCA_045541495.1 Acutalibacteraceae bacterium
AGAGCCGCTGGGATACCCCCCGCCACACCCAACAAAAAAGCCGCCGAACGCGTTTGCTTTCGCCGTCTGATTTATTGTATTTAGGAATGTTCCTTAATATACGCCACCACATCGGCGACCGTACGCATTTTTTCGATCTCCTCATCGGGGATCTCTACGTCGAACTCGTCTTCCAACGACATGAGCATATCCACGACATCCAGCGAATCCGCACCCAAATCTTCCATGATATTGGTGTCGGCGGTGATGGTTTCCACGTCCACGTCAAACTGACCGGCGAGAAGTGATCTTACTTTTTCAAGAACCATAATACCCTTCCTTCCATATAGGTTACATAAAAATAGTATTCGTTAAACGGCTTTTTGTCAATGACCTTTTGAAAATTTTTGAAAATTATTTCATCAACGTCCGGCCGTCCATGTCGGCGGGTTGCGGGATACCTAGCAATTGGAGCATGGTGGGTGCGATATCGCACAAACGACCGCCCTCACGCAACGCACACGCTGTTCCCACCACGCAGAACGGAACGGGATTGGTGGTATGGGCCGTAAAGGGCGAGCCATCTTCTTCGGTCATCTTATCGGCGTTGCCGTGGTCGGCGGTGATCAGCGCAATACCGCCCATTTCCAACACCGCGTCCACGGTTTTTCCCACACAGGTATCCACCGCTTCCACGGCGGCTTTAGCGGCTTCAAACACACCCGTATGCCCCACCATATCACAGTTGGCATAGTTTAAAATGATCACGTCGTACTTGCCCGAACGGATCCGCTCGCACACCGCATCACACACGGGATAGGCACTCATTTCGGGTTGCAAGTCATAGGTGGCCACTTTGGGAGAATTGATCAGCACCCGATCTTCACCGAGGAACTCCCGTTCCACACCACCGTTGAAAAAGAAGGTCACGTGGGCATATTTTTCCGTTTCCGCAATGCGCAATTGGGTCATGTTGCGGCTGCCCAAGATCTCTCCCAAGGTATTGTTGAGGGATTGGGGGGTAAAGGCCACCGTCACGTTGGGCATGGTGGCATCGTATTGCGTCATGCACACATAGGTCAGCGGGAAACACCCATTCTTTCGCTCAAATCCCGCAAAGTCGGGATCCACAAAGGTGCGGGTGATCTCGCGAGCACGGTCGGGACGGAAGTTGAAGAACACCACGCTGTCCCCCGCTTTCACGGTACCGTCGGCGGCACAAACGGCGGGCACAATAAACTCGTCGGTCACGCCGTCTTCATAAGACTGCGCCATCATGGCAACGGGATCGGCGGCTCGTACCCCCTCGCCGTATACCATGGCGGCATAGGCTTTCTCCACTCGTTCCCAACGGTTGTCACGGTCCATGGCATAATACCGACCCATCACCGTGGCGATTTTGCCGCAACCGGTTTGTGTCAATTTATCCTGCAATTGCTCGATAAAGTCTTTTCCCGAAGTGGGGGGCACGTCGCGGCCGTCCATCAAACAGTGAACGAACACCTTGTTCACACCCGCCGCTTTCGCCATATCGATCAACCCGAACAAGTGGCTCAAATGACTGTGCACACCGCCGTCGGACAGCAAACCGATCAAGTGCAGCGCGTGGCCGTTTTTGGCATTGTCCATGGCGGCGCACAAGGCCTCGTTTTTCTGAAAATCGCCGTCTTTGATGGATTTGGTGATACGGGTCAGTTCCTGATACACCACGCGTCCCGCGCCGATGTTGGTGTGACCCACTTCACTGTTGCCCATCTGTCCGTCCGGCAGACCCACATCCATGCCCGACGCACCGATCTGCGTACAGGGATAGTCCGCAAATAAACGGGACAGGTTGGGCGTGGCCGCCGCTTCAATGGCGTTGCCGTTTGTATCGGGATTAAACCCGAAACCGTCCATGATAATGAGTACCAACGGTTTTTTCATAACTAAAGCGCTCCTTTTCAGAAAACGGGCGCAGGGCAATCGTCCTGCGCTCGTGTTGGTTTCGACTTATTTCGCGGCGGCAACAATGGTGGCAAAATCGGGAGCTTTCAGCGAAGCACCGCCGATCAGACCGCCGTCCACGTCAGGTTGTGCCAGCAGATCCGCCGCGTTGGCAGCATTCATAGACCCGCCGTATTGAATGGTGAGGGCCGCGGCCGCCTCGTTGTCGTACAGACCCGCAACGGTGGCACGAATGAGGGCGCACACTTCGTTGGCTTGCTCCGCCGTAGCGGTACGACCCGTACCAATGGCCCAAACGGGCTCATAGGCAATGATCACACGGCTGAGTTCTTCTTTGGACACACCGCCCAGCGCGATCTTGGTCTGCATGGCGCAGATCTCGCCCGTGATCCCCTGTTCCCGTTGTTCCAGATATTCGCCCACGCACAAGATCACGGTCAAACCCGCATCCAACGCGGCACGTACCCGTTTTTGCACGGTGATATCCGTATCGCCGAAATAGGTGCGGCGTTCGCTGTGACCCAGGATCACGTAACCCACGCCCATGGCTTTCAGCATTTCCGCCGAGATCTCGCCGGTATAAGCACCGGATTTTTCCCAGTGGCAGTTTTGCGCCGCCACGCCGATGTTCGAACCTTTCACCGCTTCCAATGCCGCGGGAAGATCCACAAAGGGAACACCCACCACCACGTCACAAGCGGCATCCGCCACCAAGGGTTTGATGGCACCGATCAGTTCGGTGGCTTCGGCGGGGGTCTTGTTCATTTTCCAGTTACCCGCAATAACATACTTACCCATTGTTCTTATCTCCTTTATTTATCACTCATGGCCACGATACCGGGCAGTTCTTTGCCTTCGAGGAATTCCAGCGAAGCGCCGCCGCCGGTGGAGATGTGGCTCATCTTATCGCCGAATCCCAAGGTGTTCACGGCCGCCGCGGAATCACCGCCGCCGATAATGGTGGTGGCATCGGTATCCGCCAAGGCTTTGGCCACCGCAATGGTGCCTTCCGCCAACACGGGGTTTTCGAACACGCCCATAGGCCCGTTCCATACCACGGTCTTGGCATTTTTCACTTCCGCCGCAAACAGGTCGGCGGTAGCAGGACCGATATCGAGGCTCATCATGTCCGCGGGAATGGCATCCGCCGCCACCACCTGTACGTCGATGGGGGCGTCAATGGGATCGGGGAACGCTTTGGCGATGGTGCAGTCCACGGGGAGCAGGATCTTCACGCCTTTGGCTTCGGCACGGGCCAGCATTTCACGGCAGTAGTCGATCTTCTCGCTGTCCAGCAGAGAGGTACCCACGCCGTAACCTTTCGCGGCCAGGAACGTATAGGCCATACCGCCGCCGATGATGAGGGTATCCGCTTTGTTCAGCAGATTTTCGATCACGTTCAGTTTATCCGCCACTTTCGCGCCACCCAAAATGGTAACGAAAGGACGAACAGGATCGTTTACGGCGTTGCCGAGGAATTTGATCTCTTTCGCCATCAGATAACCGTTGGCGGATTCTTCCACAAAAGACGCCACGCCCACGGTAGAGCAGTGTGCACGGTGAGCCGCACCAAAGGCGTCGTTCACAAACAGATCGCACAGAGAAGCCAAGTCACGGGAGAACGCCTCGCCGTTTTTGGTCTCTTCCGCGCGGTAACGGGTGTTTTGCAACAAGACCACGTCACCGTCTTTCATCGCGGCAACCGCGGCACGGGCATTGTCGCCCACCACGGTATCGTCAGCGGCGAACACCACGTCTTTACCCAATTTTTCGCTGAGGCGCACCGCTACGGGAGCCAAGGAGAATTCGGGTTTCGGCTCGCCCTTCGGTTTACCCAGGTGAGAGCAAAGGATCACTTTGGCGCCGTTATCCAGCAAATATTGAATGGTGGGGAGCGCGGCAACGATACGGTTTTCATCGGTAATGACACCGTTCTTCAGCGGCACGTTGAAATCGCAGCGCACCAGCACCCGTTTGCCGGCAACGTTCAGGTCTTCGACGGTTTTTTTGTTGAGGATATCCATGTTACAAACACCTTTCTTTCCTTGTTGTAAAGATTTCCATACAGTGCTATTTTATCCTCTTTTTTTACGATTTTCAAGGGGGTATCCCCATTTTCTGCTAAACATACAAAAAAGAGGTCTGTAAAGACCTCTTTTTGTTACAGTACTTTCGATAGAAAATCTTTCAGGCGAGGATGATGGGGATGTTCAAAGAATTCCGCAGGCGGCGCTTGTTCCAAAATCACGCCGTCGTCGATAAACACCACTTCCGTTCCCACTTCGCGGGCAAACCCCATTTCGTGGGTAACCACCACCATGGTCATGCCGTCGTTGGCCAGTTCTTTCATCACTTCCAACACCTCGCCCACCATTTCGGGGTCGAGCGCACTGGTAGGCTCGTCAAACAACATCACGTCGGGATCCATGCACAACGCCCGCACGATGGCGACCCGCTGTTTTTGTCCGCCCGACAGTTGGGACGGATACGCCTCCGCCCGATCCGCCAACCCTACACGGGCCAGCAATTCTCGGGCTTTGGTTTCCGCCTCTTCCTTGCTTTTACCCAACAGTTTCATGGGCGCAATGGTCATGTTTTTGAGAATGGTCATGTGGGGAAACAGGTTAAACTGCTGAAACACCATGCCCATTTTTTGTCGATGGCGGTTGATATCGGTTTTAGGATCGGTGATATTGGCTCCGTCAAACCAAATGGTACCGCCCGTGGGATCTTCCAACAGATTTAAACACCGCAAAAAGGTGGATTTTCCCGAACCAGACGGCCCGATGACCACCATCACGTCCCCGCGGCGGATCTGCGCGTTGACACCTTTGAGCACATGGATAGTGCCAAAGGATTTTTGAAGATCGCAAACGTCGATCAACACGTCGGTTTTAGTGCTCACTCTTGCGCAACCTCCTCTCCAGTAACCCCACTAGCCATGTCAGCAACATCACCAGCGCCAAATAAATCAGCGCCACGGCAATGAGCGGCATAAACGCCGAATAGGTACGGCCGCGAATGATCTCGCCCGCTTTAGTGAGATCCATGATCCCCACATACCCCGCCACGGACGTTTCTTTGATCAGTACGATAAACTCGTTGCACAAAGTGGGCAATACCACCTTAAACATCTGGGGCACCACGATATACCACATGGTCTGTATGTAATTAAATCCCAGTGACCGCCCCGCTTCAAACTGCCCTTTGTCGATGGCCATGATCCCGCTGCGGAAGATCTCCGCCACGTAGGCGCCGGAATTGATACCGAACGCGATGATCGCCACCATGGTACTGTTTTTGGACGTGGCAAACACCACAAAATACATGATCATCAGTTGCACCACCATGGGAGTACCGCGAATGACCGTTAAATACACGTTGCAGATCCCGTTAAACAGACGGAGCAGGGCATACCCCAACCCGCCGCGGCGCGCCATGCTTGCACCGTTCTTGTCGTAGGTAGAACGAACGATGGCGACGACCACGCCCAAAGCGATACCCAATAACAGGGCAAAAAAGGTGATGACCAGGGTATCGCCCAGACCTTGCACCAACAACTTCCAGCGATTCCCTTTGATAAAATTGACGTGGAACTCCAGCGCAAAATCCTGCGCCCATAACACCATACTGTTCCACAGGGTTTCAAACCACTGCATATACCGAATTCCTTTCAGGCGAAAACGGGCGACGTTTCCGTCGCCCGTAAACTGTATTCAAAACTTACTCTTTAATATACTTTTTCACGATGGTATCGATCTCGCCCGCGTCGATGAGTTCTTGCAACGCGGTGTTGATCTTGGTGAGCAGTTCCGTGTTGCCCTTGTTCACAGCGATGGCATAATCCTCGTCAGCATAAGCACCTTCCAAGATCTTCAGACCCGCGTTTTGCGCCACAAAGGACTTGGCAGGCTCGCTGTCGATGATCACGGCGGTGATCTTGTCGGTCAACAGGGCTTGCACGGCATCAGGGCCGGTCTTGTACGCGGTGACTTTATCTTCACCGAATCCCCATTTCACCACTTCGTCGGAAGCGTAGATATGACCGGTGGTATCCTGTTGCACGCCTACCGTGATCCCGTCTTTCACGCCGGCGGGATTGCCGTCTGCGTCGAAACCGGTGTAGAACTCTTCAAAAGAGGTATACGTGCTGTCCTCTTTCACGATCACCACTTGTTTGGCTTTGGCATAGGTGTTGGAGAAGTTAACCTGTAATTTCCGCTCGTCGGTAACGGTCAATCCCGCCATACCGATATCGTATTTTTTGGTTTCCACACCGCCGATAATGGCCCCGAAGTCCACGTTTTCGATCTTCAGTTCCATACCCAGTTTTTCGGCGATCTTTTCCGCGATCTCCACGTCGATGCCGGCGAAGTTGCCATCGTCATCCACATACTCGTAGGGCGGGAACGCCGCGTTGGTGGCCATCACCAGCGTTTGTTTCACATCACCTTGGTCGTCCTTGTCTTGGGGTTCCTGTCCGCAACCGCACAGACCGAAGGTCAGCAGCAATACCGCCGCCGCCAACAGAGCAATCCGTTTTTTCATAGAGAATGCCTCCTAAAATAATGTCCGTTTCATTATTGTCCGAAGAAGCGGATTTCCCACTCCGTCCCCCTCGGTGTTTCATACTATACCACGGCGTGCATAAAAATGCAAGCACTTTTTACAATTTTGTAACTTTATACAGTATATCCCCCGGCTTTTTCGCTGTTTTGTCTATATTTATTCATTTTTGACGACTATTCTGTAATTTTATTCATTTTTAAAAGTGGCATGAATGGCTTCGGCGGCGGGACGGGTCATGCCCTTCACCAATAACAGTTGTTCCACGTCGGCATGTTTCACCGCCGTGACCGAGCCGAAATGTTTAAGCAGTGCCGCCGCCCGCACTTTCCCCACACCGGGAATGTCCGTCAAGGTGGTGCTGATGGCGCGTTTGCTCCGTTTTTGCCGATGATACCCGATGGCATAGCGGTGCACTTCTTCCTGAATGGCAGAAACCAGCGTAAACACCGCCCGCTTGGCGGCGATCGCGATCTCGCCCCCGTCATCGGTGACGGCACGGGTGCGGTGATGACTGTCTTTCACCATACCGAACAAGGGAATCCCGTAAGGGTCGGTGAGGGGTTTCACTGCCGCCACCTGTAACGCGCCGCCGTCCAGCAAGATCACATCGGGCAACAGGCCAAACCCGTCGCCGTCTTCTTTGTGTTGTTCGTATTCCTGTAAACGGCGGGCGATCACTTCCCGCAAACAGGCGGGATCGTCCCCCGCGGGCGCGTCCTTAATGGCAAAACGACGGTAGTCACGGCGGAGCGGTTTCCCGTTGTGAAACACCACCATCCCCGCCACCACGTCATCCCCCGCCGTGTGGGAAATGTCGTAACTTTCAATGCGGGTGGGGGTGGCGGGCAGTTGCAACAACGTTTGCAATTCCGTCAGTGCGCCCACTTCTTTTCCCCCCGTTTGCAAACGGGTAGCCACCCGTTCGGCGGCGTTGTCGGCGCACATGCGCAACAAACTCGCCTGTTCGCCCCGTTCGGGGTATATGAATTTCACGTGATACCGTTTCCCCCGCTCCGCGGCCTTTTCCGTCAACCATTGTTCCAGCAACAATTGATCTTCGGTTTGTCCGTCTAACAGGATACGGGGCGGTATGTCTTCCCGCAAGGAATAATAGCGGCGCAAAAATTCCGCCCGCGCGGCACTTTCGCCGTCGGTGATGTCCACGAAAAAGTGTTCCCGATCCGTAAGCGATCCGCCCACAAACCGAAACACCTCAAAACAAGCGATGTCCCCCGCCTGTGCCAGCGCGATGATGTCTTGACAAGGAATTTTGGAGCGCACCACCTTTTGGCGGTCGTTCATGCGGGCAATGGCGCGAATACGGTCGCGCAGCCGCGCCGCCGTTTCAAAATCCAATGCTTCGGCGGCTTCGTTCATGCGGACAGTGAGCAACGCCGTCAGTTTGGCACTGCCCGCCGTCAGATAAGTGACCGCCTGTTCCACCCGTTCGGCATACTCTTTCGGGGAAACACGCCCCGTACAAGGCGCACAACACTTCCCGATATGGTGATTTAAGCAAGGGCGTTCGCACACCTTTTTCCAACCCAACGGTTTGCGACAGGTGGATAACCCGAACAACTTGTTCACTTCGTCCACCGCTTGTTTCACTACAAACGAACTCATATAGGGGCCGATATACCGCGCCCCGTCGTCGGCGGTTTGTTTGGCTTCGGTAATGCGGGAATAGGGCGGCGGCGAAATGCGGATATAGCAGTAACCCTTATCGTCTTTTAACAGGATATTATATTTCGGTGTATATTGTTTAATGAGCGAACATTCCAGCACCAACGCTTCAAATTCACTACCCGCCACAATGTAATCAAAAGATTCCACGTGAGCCACCATCTGCCGCACTTTTTCCGTGTGGTTGGTGTCCGCGCCGAAATAGTGGCTCACACGGTTTTTCAGGGCCTTAGCTTTGCCGATATAAATGATAGTGCCTTTGGCGTCTTTCATGAGATACACGCCCGGTTGAAGCGGCAACGCCATAGCCGCCGCCCGTAACCGTTTGATCCGTTCCATATTCCCACCTCCCTTACAGAAAATGTATTCTTTAGATAAGCCCCCCTTTGCCTAAAAGAGGGGGGTGTCACCGTCAGGTGACGGGGGATACGGTCACCCCACTAACATCTAATATAACAAAAACCCGCCGAAATTCGACGGGTTTTGTTGTTCTTACTGCTCGACCGCGTATACGCTCACACGTTTGCGATCTTTGCCCATGCGCTCAAAACGAACGGTGCCGTCCACTTTCGCGTACAGGGTGTCATCGGAGCCGATGCCCACATTCACACCGGGATGGATGTGAGTACCGCGTTGCCGATACAGGATGTTACCGGCGAGAACAAACTGACCGTCGGCACGTTTGGCGCCCAGACGTTTGGACTCGGAATCGCGGCCGTTCTTGGTGGAACCCATACCTTTTTTATGGGCAAACAGCTGGATGTTTATTTTCAACATGATCGTTACACCTCCGTTAATTGTATCTGGATAGCTTTCGGATACTGGGCAGATAGCCCTTGCAAATGGATCAACAGGCCGTCTAAAACCTGTTTTGCTTTGCCTGTGTCCTGCTCGGTAACGGTGAGGGACAGATCGCCGTCGGCTTCGTGAATATCCGCTTCACACCCGCACACATCGGTGATGGTGTTGGCCGCCATATACACCGCCGAGGAGACCGCCGCACACACGATATCCCGACCGGACCGTGCCGTTTCGGAATGTCCCTGCACGCGAAACCCGCACAGTTGACCGTTCCGTTTCAGCATGTTTGCGCAGATCATGCTTCCTCAGCGGGAGCCTCCGCCTTGGGCGCACGGGGCGCTCTGGCATGGATGCCTTCGATCTGCACCTTGGTGTAGGGCTGACGATGACCCATTGCACGTTTGCTGCCCTTTTTGGGACGATAGGTGAACACAGTGATCTTTTTGCCTTTGCCGTTTTTCAGAACTTTCGCGTCCACATACGCGCCTTTCAGATAAGGAGCGCCGAGCTTCAGTTCTTTGTCGTTGTGCAGAGCCACAACTTTGTCCAGTTTGATCTGGGTGTCTTCCGCAGCGTCCAGTTTTTCGATGAACAGAACATCGCCGTTCTGCACCTTATACTGTTTGCCGCCGGTTTCAATAATGGCGTACATGCAGTGTACCTGCCTTTTCTATAGACTCGCTACGCTCGGGCGGAGATCCTCACTTGTGGCATTTTGTGCATGACAAAATACCGCCCGGAATATGCGGCACCGCCTATTGTAGCATATCCGAAACCCCTTGTCAACACCTTTTTTCGGCTGTTTTTATTGCTCCGGCAGTATACGATACGCCCCGACGATTACCTTTTATTTTATCACGATCACCGCCCTAAAATTTTCTTTTTTGTATAAATCCTTTTGAATTATACAAAAAGTTTATAATTTAACCGTGCAAACCCTGTCATTTGTGGTAAAATATAGGTATGATCCATGTAAGGAGGGGACGATATGGCACGATCACGGCGACGGATCTTTCTGTTGGATGAGTTGCGGGGGTTCGCCCTTGTGCTCATGGTGTTTTTTCACGCCTTTTATCTCATCGGCTATACCTTTGACGTCCCTTTCTTCCGCATGGCGTTTCAATTTTTCCTGCCGGCTCAACCATGGTTTGCGGGGCTGTTTATTTTCATTTGCGGCATTTGTTGCAATTTATCCCACAGCAATCTGAAACGGGGGTTGCTGTTGACGGGCGCGGCGGTGTTACTGTCCGCGGTGTTGTGGTGCGCCGTATGGTGGCGGATGCTGACACCCGATAACTATATTTGGTTTGGCATTTTACATTTGTTAGCGGTATGTATTTTATTGTACGCCCTGTTGCGTCCTTCTTTACGATACGTTCCACCGCTGATCGGCGTGATCGTATGTCTGGTATTGTTCATTCTTTGCTATCATGTGCCGCCGGAAAACGGCGGGTGGTTTGGCGTGCGGGGTCTGTTTTCGGCGGCAACACCCGCCGCGCCGACGGATCACCCGCTGCTATATGGTCTGGGATTGTGTCCCGTTTCCGATTGCGGGGATTATTTTCCCCTCATGCCGTGGGTGTTTTGCTTTTTGGCAGGCAGTTTTACGGGTGTGTGGGCCACCCGCGGTAAGTTCCCCAAATGGACCTATCGCAGTCGCTTCCCCGCCTTTTCCGCCATCGGACGTCATTCGTTGCTCATCTATCTGTTCCACCAACCGATCCTATACCTGTTGTGCGAGGGAATCGGGTGGCTGATAAGGTCACTATAATGAAAATAAAGGGACTCTCAGCTCCGTCGCCTGCGGTGACAGCCTTTCTTTTGAAAAACATACGTATAAAACAGCCCCGGCAGATAAACGATCTGTCGGGGGCATTTTTTATTTTAAATACTTGGTGATACCTGTTTTCTCCATCGTCCATGCCAATAACAGTCCACAGGCAAAGCACGCACCTATTTGTCCAACCGCCACCCACGTGATATGCAACCACAGGGGCATACCGCCGTATACCACATACAATTCCGCGCCCACAATAAGGGCGTTGAGGATCACGGGGAACGTGGCAGACAACGCAGGCAGGGTTTTCACACGAAGATGCCGAAACCCGTAGGATAATACCGCCGAAAGGCCTGTTGCCAATGTGCCCAATAACAAGTCCCACCCGCCGGCGGGGTTCGCGCCGGACGACAACCCGATCAAGTTGGACAGAAAACACCCCACCGTTAAACCGGGAATCGCTGCGGGGGTGTACACGGGCAGAATGGTCAGCATTTCCGATAAGCGCAACTGTATCGCGCCGAAACTCAGCGGTTGTACCAGCAAGGTGAGCGCCACATAAAAAGCGGCGATCATGCCTGCTTGCGCCAACCGTGTCACACGATTTTGTTTATTCATTTTTTACACTCCGTAGTTTTATTTAAGGTCAGGATGGTTTCGAACTGACCGCAACGTTATTTCGTAATAACGTCAATGCCCATATAGGGGCGCAACACTTCGGGGACGGTCACCGACCCGTCGGCATTCTGATACTGTTCCACAATGGCGGGAATCACACGGCTGGTTGCCAGGCCCGAAGCATTGAGGGTATGGGCAAACTGCAACTTACCGTTTTCGTCCCGATACTTGATATTGCCGCGGCGGGCTTGATAATCACGGCCGTTGGACGCGGAACTGACTTCCTTATAGATCTCCATACTGGGGATCCACACTTCAATATCCGACGTGCGCGCCATGGAGAACGAGCAATCGCCTGCCGCCAACTTGCTCAGTTGATAATGCAGACCCAATTTCTGTACCAACCGTTCCGCTTTGCCCACCAATTCTTCAAAAGCGGCGTCGGAACCGTCGGCAGTGGTATATTGCACCATTTCCACCTTGTTAAACTGGTGACCGCGGATCATACCCCGTTCCTCAGACCGGTAACTGCCCGCTTCGCGGCGATAACAAGGGGTATACGCGATGTATTTGCGAGGCAACTCGTCCATCGACAGGATCTCGTCCCGATGGAGGTTGACCAGCGCGGTTTCCGCCGTGGGAAGCATGAATTTCGGGTCGGAACTGGTGGGATTTTCGATCCAGTACACTTCGTCCTTAAACTTCGGGAACTGACCCGCCACATACCCGCAATCGTACCCCAACATGTGAGGCGGCAACACGAATTCATAGCCGTCGGCGATATGTTCGTTGATGAAGAAGTTGAGCAGCGCCCATTCGAGCCGCGCGCCCCAGCCGCGGTAGATCCACGAGCCGTTACCCGCCAATTTGGCGCCCCGCTCGTAATCAATGAGTCCCAACTCTTCGCACAATTCCACGTGGTTTTTAATGGGGAAATCAAAAACCGGTTTCTCGCCGAACACCCGCACCGTTTCGTTGCTTTCCTTGCCGCCCGCTTTCAGGTCGGGGTCGGGTAGGTTGGGAATACCCAGCAACAACTCTTTTTGTTTATTTTCCAATTCCCCGATGGCGGCGTCTCCCTCTTTGATCTTGGCGGACAACTCCTTCATCTCCGCCATGATAGCGGACACATCGCCGCCCTCTTTCTTGATCTGGGGAATTTGCTTGGAAGCCGCATTCTGCTTGGCTTTCAAGGCATCGTTCTCGCCGGACAACGCCCGCCGTTTGGCATCGATCTCCAAGATCTCGTCGATGACCGCGTCCAGATCCATTTCCCGTTTACGCACCGCCGCTTTCACAAACGCCGCGTCACTGCGAATCAATTTAATGTCTACCATGATACTCTCTCCTTATTCTTTCACAGCCACTTGATTGGCAATGGCTTGTAAATCGTCCAACCCGTAAAACTCAATCTGCAACGCGCCGTTTTCGCCTTTGCCGATCACCCGCACTTTACGACCCAAATTTTCCGTCAACGCCAATTCCACTTCGTCAAACAGACGAGGGCGCCGTCCCGCCGAGGCGGCGGCACGGGGTGTGCGCTGTGTGCGGGCTTCTTTCGCCATTTTTTCCAGTGTCCGCACCGTCAGATCTTTATCCATGGCCAATTTGGCCGCTTGGATCTGTTCTTGAGGCGTTTCAAAGGATAACAGCGCGCGGGCGTGACCCGCCGATAAGGCCCCGTGTTCCACCAAACTCGCCAATTCGCCGGGCAAATTGAGCAACCGCAACGCATTGGCCACCGCGGGACGGGATTTATTCACCGCTTTGGCGGCTTCGTCCTGGGTTAACCCGTATTGCTCCATCAATGTGCGGTAGCCGTAGGCTTCTTCCATGGGATTTAAGTCTTGGCGCTGTAAATTTTCGATCAACGCCAGTTCCGCCGTTTCCTTATCGGACAATTCGCGGATCACCACAGGCACTTCCGTGAGCCCCGCCATGCGAGCGGCGCGCCAACGGCGCTCTCCTGCCACCAACTGATACCCGCCGTTGGTGAGGGGCCGCACCAGTAACGGTTGAATTACACCGTGTTGGGCGATGGATGCCGCCAGATCCGCCAAAGCACCGTCGTCAAATTGTTTCCGCGGTTGTGATTTGTTGGGCTCGATCTCCGTGATTCGCAGTGAAACGGCTTTCCCCTGCTCTTCCACGGCGTTTTCCGCAAATAACGCATCCAACCCTTTGCCCAAACCGCCGATCTTTCCTGCCATAGGGGTCATCCCTCCTATTTATTGATAAGTTCCTGCGCCAACGCGTCATAGGCGTGAGCACCTTTGGAATGTTTATCGTAGTAATTGATAGGTTTTCCGAAACTGGGGGCTTCCGACAACCGCACACTGCGGGGAATGGGGGTAGCAAACACCTTGCGGGGGAAGAATTTTTTCACTTCCGCCACCACCTGTTGCGTCAAATTCAGCCGCCCGTCATACATGGTGAGGAGTACGCCCTCCAAATCCAGTTGCGCGTTATACAACCGCTTCACCTGCCGAACGGTGGCCATCAACTGGGACAATCCTTCCAACGCGTAGTATTCACATTGAATGGGTACCAGCAATGTATCCGCCGCACACAATGCGTTCAACGTCAGCAATCCCAGTGAGGGCGGGCAGTCGATGAAAATATAGTCGTATCGATCCCGCACTTCTGCTAACACGGCCTTTAATCGATTTTCCCGACGGTTCACTTCCACCAACTCGATCTCCGCGCCCGCCAACGGCATTCCCGCGGGCAACGCATCCACATTGGTAAAGGGCGTGTGGTACAACACCTCGCTCACAGAGGCCGTGCCGATGAGTAACTCGTAGGTAGAGGGAGCACCCTGCTTTTTGGCGATACCTATACCACTGGTAGCATTTCCTTGCGGGTCAATGTCTACCAGTAGTGTTTTTTTCCCCGCGGCGCCCACCGCCGAGGTCAGGTTAACGGTGGTGGTGGTTTTTCCCACACCGCCCTTTTGATTGACAACGGCAATGATCTTCCCCATGCTCTCCCCCCTATCGGTTGTTTCTATGATGGTTTCCAGTATAGCACACTTTTTCGCCGCTGAAAAGGGGGATTTTCAGAAAATATGCACTGTTTCACGTGAAACAATCGATAAGTTTCAAGAAAGATACAAAAAGCGGGTGTTTCACGTGAAACACCCGCGCTCACCCTATTGAAAATCTGAAAATTCCGCATACAGCCCCAAATCGGGCACCGACAACGAAAGCGGAACCCCTGTTTCGGCATCGCATACCAGTTGGTATTCTCCATTTTTCCCCACACTATCGAAGATCTGCTTGCCGTCTTCTACAACGCCTTTCAGTTCACTGCGCATGGCGGCATCCAGTATGGCGATCACTTCGTTACCCAATGCGCTTTCGGGTACATCGTCAGGGTCCACCTGATAAGTCAACCCCCTCATTCCCAACGTCACCAACTCCCCGTCCCACGAAACGGTCAACCCGTCTAAGGTGGCGGGCTCGGTAAAGGCCAACTGCAACGTGCCGGCCGTATACCGTGTTAACGTCCCCGCCACCGTCATACGATCGTAGGTAGCCCGTATGGCACAGGAAAAATTGGTGGTTTGGGGTGGTGCGGCCTTTTGGGGGGCACACCCCGTCAATCCAATGATCACAATACTCAACCACACCCAAAGGCGTCGCATGAACGGTCACTCCTGTTCCAGTTGTAGAAACAGTTCGGGTAACCCGTCGATGATGTCCGATGCCAACAACGAATGTTGTGACGATCGCGCTGCCGCGCGATCGCCTGCCGCGCCGTGCAGGTACACGCCGCTTATCGCCGCTTGTAGCGGCGGGATCCCCTGTGCCACAAAGGCACCGATCATTCCTGCCAACACGTCGCCGCTTCCCGCAGTGGCCATGCCGGCGTTGCCCGTTTCGTTGACATACTGTACACCCTGTTGGTCTGCCACCACCGTGCGATGGCCTTTCAGTACCACGATCGCCCGATAGCAACGGGCGGCTGTCACCGCCGCTTGTTCCCGATCCCGTTGCACCTCTTCGACAGAACATCCCAGCAATCGTGCCATTTCGGCAGGATGCGGGGTGAGGATCCACGGGATATCGTCTGCTTCCCGTTCTATTGTATGCGCCGCCAACGCATTTATGCCGTCGGCATCCACAATAACGGGCACGGTGGTTTCCGCCAAAAGGGCGTGCACCGCCTGTATCACGCTTTCACTTTGTCCCAATCCGCACCCGATGAGCAGCGCATTCGCCTTTTTCTGCCATCGCCGCAACGCAAAAGGCGCTTCTCCGTTAAGTTTTCCCTCGGTTTCGGGGAGAGGCACAAATACCGCTTCGGGAAGTGCACACGCCATCACTTCATAGGCCGAACGGGGCGTGGCGCACGCCACCAACCCCACACCGCTGCGCAAAGCCCCTTTGGCAGACAGCAACGCCGCCCCCACCATGCCGTAACTGCCGCACACCGTCAGCAACGTGCCGTAGGTGCCTTTATGACTGTCTGCTTGCCGTTTGGGGAAGCAAAGCCGAATAAAATTTGGAAAATTCATGGAACGCTCTCCTTTTTCTGTAAATTCTTTCTTCTTTTTAAATAGAGAAGGCGGTATCCCGCAAGATACCGCCCGCACCTTATTGATTTCTGTCCCAATCCAACTGAATCAAGCGGGGCAATCCCTTGTAAAGGGCGGTCTTGACCCGTTCGTCGGGCTGAAACACCACCACGGTGAAACCCCGTTTTTTGCTATGATAGGTAAAATAATACAACCCGTCCTCGTTCAGCGAAGGTGCCGCCATGACAAAACAATCGATTTTGCGGTTTTCCCATTGGGCGGGAACGTATTTCCCCGCCGCTTCGATCTTACTGCCCCGCACCGACACGATGCGTTTGCGCTTGCGGCGGGCGGTGATCTGGTCGATATCGATATCGCCGTTGGTCACGCAATATTCAAATTCGATGTTTTGGTTGGTAATAAGCCACCAGGCACCGTAGCCTGCGCCTACGAGCAACAGCGGAGCGAACATGTATAACAGGCCAAAGAACAAAAAGCAAAGTGCCGCCACAACAGCCAGTGCTAATAAGATCAGCAAGATAATCGCTATTTCTTTTGCGCCTTTTTTCTTGGCAACGATCTGTTCAACAAAAACATCCATGGTATCTTTCTCCCTATCGTATTATATTGTCACCATAGCATATTTCGGCGGGTTTTGCAAGGAATTTACTTCCATTTTTTGTGTCGTTTCCGATTATAGTGGACGTTAAAGGCCACATACCCGCCGCAAAGCAGGATCAGCAACACCAAAAAGGCGATAAACCACCCCGAAAACAACACCGCCGCCACTCGTTTCCACACGGCGTATAGGAAATGATACGCCGCCGCTTCGCCCGTTACCAGCGGCACACTGCCGATGTGTTCGCCCTCGTAATACAAATTCAGCGTTCCCGCCGCCGTTCCCCGCTCCACGGGGGCTTGCAGAGACTCGGTATCGCAGATCACTTCACGGGTGATCTTATCCACGTCCACGTCTTTACCAATCACGGTGGACAGATCTTTGGCGGGCACCAGCGGGATACTGTCGGTCTGAGCGCAATCGGTAACGGGGATGCGACCCACCGGCTCGTCTTTGCGCGCCAACATCTCATAGGAAAAGTCCAGCAGACCCCAACGAATCAGCCGACGGGCATCGGCATATCCCGCTCCCGTCAATTCGCCGTCCTCGTTTTTGCGGACGGCGCCCATAACCACCGCCATGTATTCATACCCGTCTTTACTGCCGAATTCCACCAAACTGGACTCGGTGAGCGTCCCGCCCACCTTGCCGCCGTCGGCATAGGTGTAAAAAAAGGCGGTGGACTGACGGATCATGTCGTTGCTGTTGGGCCAACTGCGGGCAGCCCCGCCCGATACGGGTTTCACGGTATACTGGGTCAGTTCCAACATGGTTTCCAGTTCCCCGTATTCCAGCGCGTAACGGGTAAAAGTCATCACATCCCGCGCCGACATATACTGCCCCTCTTCGTTGAGCCCCACCACATTGGTAAAATGGGAATTGGTACAACCCAGTTCCTGTGCAAAGCCGTTAAGCCCCTCCACAAACTCTTCGGGAGAACCCGACAACACCGTTGCCAAGGTCACGGCACAATCGGCGGCGGTCTGAATGGCGCACACCGTCAACAGATCCCGCACCGTCCACGTTTCCCCGAAATTCATCAGTGCCACGTGCAACCCCGTGCCCGCCACATAATGATTAAACAGTTCCAGAGAATAACTACCTGTCACGGTATCCATATCAATGCGCTTACCCTCAATGAGTTTCATGGCATAGCCGATCATGGCCACCCGCATGAGCGCCCCCGGCTGATACCGCACGTCCGCCTGTTTCTCATATAACAGAACGTCCTGTTCGGGCTTGACCCCCACATACGTCATGATCGCCGACGGGGCGGCGATCACATCGTCGGGATCGTCCTCGTTTACGGGATACTCATATAATTTCGCCTTTGCCGCGGCGGGTAACAGAAACAGAACAGCCAGTAACACGGCCACCCCGGCCGACAGTAAACGTTTCATAGATGGTCCCCTCAATCGTCAAATCGCCATTCGGTATGGGTACAGATCTCTTCTATTTTATCCCGCAAGGCGATAAAATCCGCAAACGCCTCGGGTTTTTGATGGGGATTTCGCAAAATGGCGGCGGGATGGAACATTCCCATGTATAACACGCCGTCTTTTTCAAAAAACTTCCCGTGTTCCCGCGTCACTTTAAAGTCCTCAGAGATCATACGGAACGCCGCAATACGTCCCAAACACACCACGATCTTGGGAGAAATGAGCCGCAGTTGTTCCCGCAACCATTTCCCGCACGCATCCTGTTCTTCCGGCAAAGGATCGCGGTTTTTCGGAGGACGGCATTTCACCATGTTGGCGATATAGATGTTGTGACGGCGGGACAACCCCACCGCTTCCATCATGGTATCCAGCAGTTTTCCCGCCCGACCCACAAAAGGTTCGCCCTGCAGATCTTCGTTTTCCCCGGGTCCTTCCCCGATAAACACCACTTCCGCCTCGGGATTACCCACCCCGAACACCACGTGGTGGCGAGTCTCGCACAACCCGCAATCACGGCAGGTCTCACAGCGTATTTTTAATTGTTCCCATTGGTTGTTCAACGTACTCGCCCTTTCCTTGACAAAACCCGTCGGATGTGCTAAAGTTTTGGCAGATCGTTTATTAAAGAGGTGTCAATCGTTATGTCAAAACAAATCTTGGTGGAAACCTCCGCCCGTCACGTTCATCTGTCTCAAGAACACTTGGACATTCTGTTCGGTAAGGGATACACCCTCACTGTGAAAAAAGACCTGTCCCAGCCCGGTCAGTTCGCCTGTGCGGAACGCGTGGAAGTGGTAGGCGCGAAAAAAAGTTTGCCCGGTGTCAGCATTTTAGGGCCTGTCCGCCCCGCTTCTCAGGTGGAACTCTCCTTAACGGATGCCCGTTCCATCGGTGTGGACGCTCCCATCCGTGAATCCGGCGACATCGCGGGTACCGGTGCTTGCAAACTGGTAGGTCCCTGCGGCGAAGTGGAATTGACCGAAGGTGTCATTGCCGCCAAACGCCACATTCACATGACTCCCGCCGACGCGGCCGAATTTGACGTTCAGGACAAAGACGTGGTCAGCGTTCGGGTGGATACCGACGGCCGCGCCCTCACCTTTGGTGATGTGGTGGTACGCGTCAGCGAAAAGTTCGCCCTTGCCATGCATATCGATACCGACGAATCCAACGCCGGTTGCGTGGCCCCCGGTACCATGGGCACCCTCATGAAATAAGTGGTTTTCCCGCAAAACCGTCTGCGCTGTGGCGCAGGCGGGTTTTTATTGTTTGCGAAAGACCACCAATTTACTGATCACATAATTGAGGATCAACACCACCACGTTGGCGGCAATCTTCGTCCACCAGTAATCAAAGGATAGCAGGGATATCCCCAACCACATAAAGGCAGTTTCAAACAACAGGGTGGTCACCCGCCCGCCGTAAAAGGCCGCCGCTTCTTTGGCAATGGCGGCAAATCCCGTGGCGGTGGACTGAAACACCCATACTCGATTGGTCACGTATGCAAAGGTAACCGCACAGATCCACGAAAACACGGTACTGACGGTGGCGATCACATCGGTGCTCCCGCCCAACCGTTCCAATACCCATTTTCCCCAACCTGCCGACAGGAAACTGACCGCCGTGGTCAACACGCCGAAAAACAGGTAGCCGATGGGCTCCCGATACTTGTTCCATAGGTTGCGGATGGTTTCCACTGCGTTCACCTCATTTACCCACACAAAAACGGGCAAAAATGCCGTCCACCACCGCATCGGTGGCCCGCTCACCCGTCAATTCCAAGATGGCGTCCAACGCGCCGTCCACACTGACCGACACCGCATCGGCGGTCATTCCCGCCAACAACGCCTGTCGTCCTTCCCGCACACAAGTCAGTGCCCGATAAGCACAAGCCCGTTGCCGTTCCGTCGCCAACACGGGTTGTTCCCCCGTTAACCGATTCACCCCCGTCACCGCTTCCACGGCGGCCGTCAAAGCCTCTCGTCCCCCACCGTGTTTGGCATCGGTGTATACAATATGTTGAAATTTATCTAAAATATACGAATTGTCAATTTCTTGTTTTAAATCTTGCTTGTTGATCACCGCAATGGTGATAGCGGCGGGCAGGGTGTCCAGCAACAACCGGTCATCATCGGACAGGGGCCGTGAGCCATCAAACACCGCTAAAACAAGGGACGCCTGTTCCAATTTACGGCGGGAACGTTCCACGCCGATGGCTTCCACCCGATCGTCGGTCTCGCGGATACCCGCCGTGTCTGCCAACCGCAAACACACGTTGCCCACCCGCACCGTTTCTTCCACCACGTCGCGGGTGGTGCCCGCCACGTCGGTGACGATACTGCGTTCACACCCCGAAAGCAGGTTCATGAGGGTGGATTTTCCCACGTTGGGACTGCCTACAATGGCGGTCTCCACTCCTTCCCGCAAAACACGACCCGCATCGTAGGTGGAAAGCAAGACTTCCAGGTCGGTTTCGGTGTTCCCCAAGGTGTCGGCAAGAACGGTGGGCTCCAAATCGGGAATATCGTCGTCGGGATAGTCCACAAACGCAGAAAACTGGGCTTGCAGACCGATGAGTACCTCTTTCATGCTCTGTAAACGGCGAAACACCGCCCCTTCACGGGTGGCAAGGGCGGTTTTGGCGGCCAACTGTCCGTCGGCGGCGATGAGTGCCGCCACCGCTTCCGCACCGGTGAGATCCAGTTTGCCGTTTAAAAAGGCGCGGCGGGTAAATTCCCCCGCTTGGGCAGGGTGCGCGCCCGCTTCCAACAGGGCGCGCAACACCCGTTGCAGCAGGTATACGCCCCCGTGACAGGACAGTTCCACCACGTTTTCCCCCGTATAACTGTGGGGGGCGCGAAACACGGTGGCCACACATTCGTCGATGTCGCCGTCGCGGTCAAAAGCGTGACCGTAGGCGGCGGTATATCCCGCCAGTGCGGACAGTTGTTTTTGCTCGTTTACGGGACGAAACACGGCCTGCGCCACGGTGATAGCGTCATCACCCGATACGCGAACAACCCCCAATCCGCCCACGGCGGCAGGGGTGGCGACAGCGGCGATTACCTTGTTCATGTTCATCCCTCCCGTTTTCCCTGTCAGATAAAAATTTAGAAACGGGGCGGCGCGCTCGCCGCCCCGTTTTTTTATTCTTCGGTTTCGGCCGTTTCGGCGATTTCTTCCGCAACGGCAGGCGCTTCCACCATGGACACGATACGGGTATCGTCTTTCAGGGTCATGACCCGCACGCCCTTGGACGGACGGCGACATTGACGGATCTCTTCCACCGGCATACGGATGATGATACCGCCCGACGAAATAAGAATGATATCGTCAGTGAGGTTCACCGCGCAGATACCCGCCACCTGACCGTATTCATCGGTATGGTAGTTGGTAAGACCTTTACCGCCGCGGGACTGAATACGATAATCCGCAAATTCGCTTAAGCGGCCGTATCCCGTTTCGGTGACGGTGAGCAACAACTGATCGTCACAACGGGGCACCATCCCCACCACTTCGTCATCTTCGGCAAGGGCAATGGCGCGCACACCGCGGGCGGTACGACCTACCACGCGGGCATCGTTTTCGTCAAAGCAGATCGCCATACCTTGGCGGGTCGCTACCAACAGTTTTTGATATCCGTCGGTGAGTTGTACCCACGCCAATTCGTCACCCTCGTCCAAATCCACGGCGATTAAACCGCTCTTACGAGCGTTGGAGAACGCATCCAACCGCGTCCGTTTAATCACGCCGCGGCGGGTGACCATGCACAGGTAATGTTCGGGATCAAAGGCAGGAATGCGAATCATGGCCGTCACCTTTTCCCCGTTTTCAATGGGTAACAGGTTGATGATATTCATACCCTTGGCGGTACGGCTGCCTTCCGGTACTTCATAACATTTCAAGCGATAAACCCGACCCGCCGAAGTAAAGAACAAAATGAGATCGTGGCTGGAACACATAAACATGGTCTTGGTCACGTCTTCTTCGCGGGTGGTCATACCTTTAATACCGCGACCACCGCGATGTTGGGTCTCATATTGATCCATGGGCTGACGTTTGATATAGCCGAGCCTCGACATGGTCAATACGCAATCTTCCACGGGAATGAGGTCTTCGATATCCACTTCACCCGATACCATGGAGATCTCGGTACGGCGTTCGTCGCCGTATTTATCCCGCATTTTGAGGCATTCTTCTTTCAGGATGGTGCGCACTTTCTGTTCGTCGGCCAAAATACTTTCCAGTTCGGCGATCCGCGCCCGCAACGCCGCCAATTCGTCTTCGATCTTTTGGCGTTCCAAGCCCGACAACTGGCGCAACCGCATCTGAACGATGGCTTCGGCTTGCACTTCATCGAAATCAAACCGCGCCATAAGTTTTTGTTTGGCGTCTTGGGTATCCAGCGATCCACGGATGATGGCGATCACTTCGTCGATGAAATCCACCGCCGTGTGCAACGCTTCCACAATATGTTCGCGGTCTTTGGCTTTTTTCAGGTCGAAAATGGTGCGGCGGGTAATAACTTCACACTGGAATTTGATGTATTCTTCCAGCATTTCTTTGAGGGTCAATACACGGGGCACGCCGTTGACCAGCGACAACATAATCGCGCCGAAGGTCACCTGCATTTGGGTATAGGCAAACAATTGATTGAGCACCACTTGGGGATTGGCATCTCGTTTCAGGTCGATAACCACTCGCATCCCTTCACGGCTGGAATGGTCCACCACGTCTCGAATTCCCTCAATGCGTTTGTCGTCCACCAGTTCGATGATGGATTTTACCAAATTGAGTTTGTTTACCTGATACGGGATCTCCGTAATGACGATACGGAACCGATCGTTGTGTTCTTCGATCTCAGTCTTGGCGCGAACGGTGATCTTACCGCGACCGGTGGCGTAGGCGGCGCGGATACCCGCATAACCCATAATGACACCGCCCGTGGGGAAATCGGGCCCTTTGATGTATTCCATAATATCGGGAAGACCCGCGTCGGGGTTATCGATGAGCATGCAGATGCCGTCGATCACTTCGCACAGGTTATGGGGCGGGATATTGGTGGCCATACCCACCGCAATACCCGACGAACCGTTGACCAACAGGTTGGGGAACCGCGACGGCAACACCACGGGTTCTCGGGTGGTATCGTCGAAGTTGGGGATGAAATCCACCGTTTCTTTCTCGATATCGGCGAGCATATCCAGCGCCATCTTGCTCATGCGCGCCTCGGTATATCGATAGGCGGCGGCGGGATGGCCGTCGATGGAACCAAAGTTACCGTGCCCGTCAATGAGCGGATACCGCAAGGAGAAACCCTGAGCCATACGCACCATGGCATCATACACCGACGCGTCACCGTGGGGGTGATAGTGACCCAACACGTCACCGACGGTGGTGGCGCATTTACGGTGGGCTTTATCGGGGGTAAACCCGTCTTCGTGCATGGTATACAGAATACGGCGGTGTACGGGTTTTAACCCGTCCCGCACATCGGGAAGAGCACGCGCCACGATAACCGACATAGAGTAATCGAGGAAGCTCTTCTTCATTTCCTTTTCCAGTACCACATTGATCAGTTTGGATTGTACCGTATTTTGCTCATCCATTGGTCTGTCTCCTTATCTGTTCTGCATCTTCCATGCAATTCCACGGAATTTTTAACGAATTCCCGTCGGAAAACAGGGCGTTCACGCCGTGTTTTTCTTCGGTGAGTCGAACCCGTTCCCACGGGACAAAATAACTGCGTCCTTCCGCAAAAGCCGCCAACCCGTCGCGGGTAAACGCCAGCGATAACCGCACCTGCCGTTCCCCGAACGCGGATAAACACCACAGGATCAGCATCCCCACCATCACCGCCCCCGGACAAAGCAGGGCCAGGTCCAGAAAAAACAAGCCGGTAACCGACAAGGTGTTGGCCAGTGACGTGCCGTATACCACCATGGCGGGGATCACCAATCCCTTAGCCGTTTGCCTATATACCTCGTAGCGGGAAGAGTCCTCCCACGCTTGCCGCAAGGTGACGGTCGCGCGGGTGATCACCCGATCATCGTTATCGAAACAGGGAATGGGCAACGGGTCTGTCAGCGCGGCCATGGCCCGCCCTTTTATGTGAAAGATCGCGGGATCCAGTTTCGTTTGTAACAATTCCCGTATCATGGCGACCTGTTCGGGAGTCAGATCGGCGCCGCGAATGAGGATGCCGCCTGTCCCCGCCTGTACGTAGAACCCATAAACGGTCTCAAAACAAGCGGTAATGCGGGAATAGGGAAAGGTGGTGGCGCCCCGCAAATCGGTACGCACGATACGGTCGCCGTACAGCGCCACCGTATACCCCGCTTCCAAGCGTTTTTTATCCGCCTGCTCGTCATACCACTGTGTCTGCAACGCCGTTCGGCAGCGATGACGGTGAGCGACCGTAAACCATATAAGAGCGATCCCTGCGGCCACCATCAACACGGTGGTCATGAGCGCCCGTGTCCCATCATTGGCGGACAAGGAGACCGCCACGGCATTATGCGCAAAAAATAACGTAAAAAGTACCATCAACCACACACATAACGACCGACTGCCGTTTAAGGTGCGTTGCCAATGTTCCCGTTCAGGCCAAGTGGGCAACCGCCCCGCGGTGAGAATATATAATGCTTGATCCTTGTATTCCACGGTACTCCTCCCTTCTTACCCGTATGGAACTTTCCGTTAGCGGCGGTTTTCCATTAATCTGTCAACGGTGTCACGCAACGCGTCCATATCCTCCACACACCGTTTGGGAATGGTGGCAATACGGTTTTCCGCATACAGTTCCACGCAATCGGGTCGTTCCACAGCGCGGGTTACCTTCTCCCACGGCACCCGCAAATGACGAAACCTGCCCCCTCCTCCGTGTAAATGCACTCCGTTTTCGGTAAAATCCACTTTCAGGCGCAAAATATCGCCCTCGGTCTGCCGCACGATCCCGCCGGCGCGTAACGCCGCCGCGATCACGGGCATAAAACAAAACAACACGAAACACAGTAAAAAGGTGGGGACAACCGACACCGTCAACCACAAATATCCCGCCACCGCCGCACTGACGGCAAACAAGGCTTTGGTGACAATGGTACGTACCAGTTTCTGTAACGCGCCGTCCACCAAGATTCCCCGCAGTTCCCCGTCGGTATACACCACCGACACCGACAGCAAAACCTCTTCTTCCGGCACGGTAAGCTCCGGTTCGGGCAACCGCTCACAGGTGGCGGGCACTAATTTCTGAAGCAACCGCCGCCGATTGGCGGGAACGCCGTTAAAGGCCGCCGCCCGCACGATTTCGGCATCTTCTGCCGTTAAACAACGGGCGGGGATCACAATAGACCGCCCTTCCCTGCCGCAAAAAATCATCATATCCGCCGTTTCCACATAGGCGGGACAGTTAACGTAGCGGATCGCCGTTTCGCCCTTGGCCGTCCGTTTGCGGATATCCTCGGGTCCCACGGTCAATATCCCGTCAAAGGAATACCCCGTATACAAGGTCTTATCGTAGGCGTTGGCACTGTTTTTTCGCAACAGGCGGGGATGTAAAAACAACATGACCCCCTCTACGGTGATCAACAGACCCAGCACCAGTATCAGATCTCCGTCGACCTTGCCCGCCAGTTTGGCTTCCACCGCCAACATAATGACGCAAAGCACCACCAATGCCACCGAAAACCACCGATTGCCGCCGAATAAGCGGCCACCGGCGAAAATTTTCGATAACACTTCCTGTGAACGGATGTATTCTTCTTTTGAAAGTTGTACGGGAAATGTCGCCGTAAGGCGTTCCTGTTCCATAGTCAGTCCTCGTTAAATGTCTAGATTGGTCACGTATTGGGCGTTTTTCTCGATAAATTCCCGACGAGGCTCCACTTTATCGCCCATGAGAACGGTAAACACTTCGTCGGCGGCTTCCGCGTCTTCCAACTCTACCCGTAACATCGTACGGAATGCAGGATCCATAGTGGTCTCCCACAACTGTTCGGGATCCATTTCACCAAGACCTTTATACCGCTGAATATCCGCGTTGCCGCCCAATTCTGCAATATACTGATCCCGTTCGTGGTCGGAAAACGCATACCGTACCTGTTTGCCTTTGGATACTTTAAACAGGGGCGGTTGCGCAATATACACGTGTCCCTCTTCAATCAGCGGCCGCATATAGCGGAAGAAGAAAGTGAGCAACAAGGTGCGGATATGAGAACCGTCCACGTCGGCATCCGCCATGATGATCACTTTACCGTAACGGAGTTTGGACACGTCGAAATCATCGCCGATGCCGCAGCCCAGCGCGATCACCACGGGTGTCAGTTTATCGTTGCCGTATACCTTGTCGATACGGGCCTTTTCCACGTTGAGCATTTTACCCCACAGCGGCAAAATGGCTTGGAAATTCCGATCCCGCCCTTGTATGGCGGAACCGCCTGCCGAGTCACCCTCAACGATATACAGTTCGGTGCGTTCGGAATCGCTCCAGATACAATCCGCCAATTTTTCCGGCATACGGGTGGCGGCCAAACCGCTCTTTTTCCGCGCCAGTTCTCTGGCTTTTTGGGCCGCTTCCCGCACGCGGGCGGCGTTGATGGATTTTTCCAAAATACCCTTGGCAATGGCGGGGTTTTCTTCCAAATAGGGGGTCAGTTTTTCGTTGAGCAACTGGGTCACCAAGGTACCCATGGCGGTGTTGCCCAGTTTGGCCTTGGTCTGTCCCTCAAACTGCGCGTCTTTCAGTTTTACGCTGACAACCGCTGCCAACCCTTCCCGCACGTCGTCACCTTTCAGATTACTGTCGGCATCTTTCAACATGCTGTGACGGCGGGCATAATCGTTGAAAATACGGGTGATGGCGTTTTTAAAGGCATTTTCGTGCGTACCGCCGTCCACCGTATGGATATTATTGGCAAAGGAAATAATATTTTCGTTGTAACTGTCGTTGTATTGGAACGCCACTTCCGCAAGGGAATCCCCGCTGACGGTAGACAGGTGGATCACGTTGTCGTGGAGCGGCAGATGGCCTCTGGTCTTGTTCATAAATTCCACGAAAGAGGAGATACCGCCCTCGTAACAATAGGTTTCCGAAACGATCTTGTCCTCGTCTCGATGATCGGTGAGGGTGATCTTCAGTCCCGCATTTAAAAATGCCTGTTCCCGCAAGCGTTTTTGCAACACTTCAAACTCATATTCGGTGGTTTCGGAGAAGATCTGCGAGTCGGCTTTAAACCGAATAAGCGTACCGTCGTTTGCGGCATCGCCGATCACGGTCAGGTCGTTAACCGCCACACCCCGTTCAAACCGCTGGGCGTGAACTTTTCCCTCGCGGGAGATCTCCACTTCCAGCCATTCGGACAAAGCGTTTACCACCGACGAACCCACGCCGTGCAGACCACCCGACACTTTATACCCGCTGCCGCCGAATTTACCGCCGGCGTGCAGTACGGTCAACACCACCGTCACGGTGGGAATTCCTAATTTCTCGTTGATACCCACGGGAATACCGCGGCCATTATCCCGCACGGAAATGATGTCACCGGGCAGAATATCCACTTCAATATGGGTGCAATACCCCGCCAGCGCCTCGTCGATGGAATTATCCACGATCTCATACACCAAATGGTGCAGACCGCGCGGGCCGGTGGAACCGATATACATACCGGGGCGTTTACGTACCGCTTCCAGACCTTCCAACACCTGTATCTGACTTTCGTCATAAGGCTCGTTGTCGGCTTTGGTGACCGCCGTCTCCAGTTCTTTTTCTTTTTCCATTTCCGTACTCATTATGGGATACCTCTCATTCACTCGAATTGAGCGCGGTGCGCCCGTTTTCGTAAAGTCGCGCAGGATATTTGCGAAATATACACCGTTTTTTCACCTTGCTGATCCTCACAGACAACAAAACTGCGGGGCAGGTCATCACAAACGGAAATAACGTGTCCGTGTTTTTCCGCTTCCCCCAAAAATTCGCGGGTAGAACGGGAGATCGTGGTGTTTTCCAGATCAAAGATCCCCACCACTTCATCGGCACGGACTACCGTTTCTTGTCCGATGTGCAGATACATTTTCCACACCTCTTTATCGTTTTGTGGAAAGAATTCCTTGTTTCATGGTAAATTCCTGTCCGTTCACCAGTTGCAGGATAGCGGTGGAATCGCAACAGGTGATAAACACCTGCCAATCCCGAATATGGTTGAGGATATAATCCTGTCGGGACAGGTCCAATTCGCTCATCACATCATCAAGTAACGCAATGGGCTTCTCCCCCGTCACCTCTTCCAATAACGTGGCTTCCCCCAACTTCATGGCCAATACCGCCGACCGTTGTTGCCCTTGTGACCCAAACTGGCGGGCACTTCGCCCGTCAATGAGCACTTCCAGGTCATCCCGATGAGGACCAACGGTGGTAAATCCTGCCGCCAGATCGTCTTTACGGCGAATCCGCAACTCCTGATAAAAGGCGGCGGCGATCTCCGCGGCGGTCTGCCCTTGCGAAAGGGGAACGGTGGACACATATTGCAGATCAAAATCTTCTTTATTACCCGACAATCCCGCGTAAATACGGCGGGCTTCGGGTGTCATGCGGCGCAAATACAATTGCCGCGCATGGATCAACAAACAACCCGTCTGGGCCAGTTGTTTATCCCATAAATCAAACAATTCGTCGGCACCCGGCCCCACACTGCCCGCTTTGCACAACGCATTGCGCTGTGCCAATACGTGGGAGTAGTCCGATAAGGCTTTCACATAGGCGGGACGGAGCTGGCAATAGGCCGCATCCATCAGTCGCCGTCGTTCCACGGGACCACCTTTAATGAGGGATAAATGAGCGGGCGAAAACACCACACCGCATAAAACCCCCGCCAATTTCGCGGCCGAGGACTGGGGAATCTCATTTAAACGGGCCACACGCCGCTGTTTAATGTCGATGGCAGCGGTCTGTTCCCGTCCCCCTGCGGTAAATGTCAATGCTAAACGGCTTTCTTCCCCGTCAAAAGCCACCATTTCCTTATCTTTTGCCTGACGAAAACTTTTGCCGCCCGTAAACAACCAAATGGCTTCCAGTAAATTGGTTTTCCCTTGGGCGTTTTCCCCCGTAATGACGTTGACGCCGTTACAGGGAACAAATTCGCCATCCTGCAAATTGCGGAACTTTTCAAAGGTTAAGCGGGTCACCTGCATACTCGGTTTCCCCTTTACTCCGAAACTTCGACGGTAACGGTCTTACCGTTCACTTGAACGATATCTCCCTGACGGATTTTTTTGCCTCGCATGGTGCAAACATCCCCGTTCACGAGCACATCGCCGTTTTGAATCATGGCTTTGGCTTGTCCGCCCGTGGCCGCCATTGCCACTAATTTCAGCAACGCGTCCAGACGGATAAACTCGGTTTGGATGTGTTGTATCATACCCGTTTTAACCTCACCGGCAAGACCAAGAACAAGAAATGATCCCCCGATACGGGTACGATCTTCATGGGTGACTGAGCCCCGCTGAGTTCAATGGTCACTTCGTCGCTTTCGGTGTTGCGCAACGCTTCCAATAAGAAACGGCTGTTAAAACCCATTTCTTCCTGACGGCCGTCGATCTTGGCATCAATACTGTCGTTGGCACTGCCTAACGCCGTCATACAGGACACCGAAATGGTATCGTCTTTAAAACGACAGATAAGGGGCGATTTCATGCGATCGTTAATAACCAGTGAAGCGCGATCCACCGCGTCGATCATTTCGCGGGTGTTCACGCGCATAGTGGTGCTGGCCTCAGCGGGAATGGCTTTGCGATACGGCAAAAATTCGCCGTCCAGCAACCGCGAAAAGACCGAATATCCCCCAATTTCCAAAATAATGTGACGTGTTCCCACCGTTAAATACAGCGGATCTTCCACTTCACCCAACAATTTCAATACTTCGCCCAGGGTCTTGCCCGGCACCACGAAATTTAACAGTTCGTTGCTCTTCACCGGCTCGCTTCTCATGGCCAAACGAGAGCCGTCCACCGCAATCAGACGCAATACCTGATTTTCCAGTTCAAATTTCACACCCGTATGTACGGGGCGGGTATCGGTCTGCGCCACTGCAAACAAGGTCTGGCGGATCATGCTCTTTAACAGATTTTGCGGAACGGTGATGGCCGCGCCGTCGTTGATGGTGGGCAGTTCCGGATAATCTTCCGAAGAAAAGCCGATAATGGTAAATTCCGAAGACCCGCTGCGAATGGTGGTATTATTTTTCTCGTTACAGTGGATCATCACCTCTTCGCCGGGCAGTTTCCGAATGATCTCCGAAAACAGTTTGGCGGTCAATACAATCTCACCGGGCTCGGATACTTGGGCTTCAATGGTGGTGGTGATACCCAGTTCCATGTCATAACCGGCTAAAAATAACGAGGAATTATAGGCTTTTAATAAAATACCTTCCAGTGCAGGCAACGCGGATTTGGCCGCGACCCCTCGCTGTACATTGCTGACCGCATCGACCAGTGCTTGTCTTTCACATAAAATACGCATGCTTGTCATCCTTTCCTCAAAAAAATACGGGTTTTATATAACACATATTCTTTCTTTTTATAGTCGTAGTAGTAGGGGATGTGAAAATGTGAAACCATCTCCAAAAGGGTTGGTATACAAGGAAAAACACCCGAATGAACCCGTGAAAAAACCGTGAACAATTTTACAAAAAAGTGGAAACTTTTAAAATTTTAAACACTCTGTGGAAAGCGGTGAGTGGAAAGTGAAAAAAGTGTGGAAAAAGAAAAAAATTTTTTTCACGTCTCTCCCCTGTGTTTCCACCGTGTTTTTCACATCAGGATTCGGAAATGTTTTGAATGATGTCGTTGACGAGTCCCTTAAAGGTGGGATTGGCACTCATTTTCTTTTCCACCTGTTGGATGGCATATACCACCGTGGAATGATCGCGACCGCCGAATTCTTCGCCGATGCTCTTCATGGGCAGTCCCGTGATCTCCCTCACCACGTATTCCGCCACTTGACGGGCGGCGGAGATGTTGGCGGAATGTTTACCCGAGCGGATGTCATCCGCCGATACCGACATGGTACGGGCTACTTCGCTGATAATGCGTTCCACCGTGATGGGAACGGGCTGACTGTCGCTCTTAATATCCCGAATGGCCGCTTGAGCGGTAATCATGGAAGGGGTCTCCCCTTGCAGCAAACATTGGGCGTGAATACGGCGAACAGCACCTTCCAACTGGCGAACGTTACTCTTTAACTGTGTGGCAATGTATTCCGCTACGTCATTGCTGATTTCAATATCCAATAATTGGGCTTTCCGTTTGATAATGGCAATACGGGTCTCCAGATCCGGCGGCTGAATATCCGCCAAAAGTCCCATTTCAAACCGTCCCCGCAAACGGTCGGTCAACGACGCGATTTCGCGAGGTGGACGGTCGGACGTGAGCACGATCTGCTTACCCGCTTGATGCAACGTATCAAAAGTATGAAAAAATTCTTCCTGCACGCTCATTTTACCGGCAATAAACTGAATATCGTCGATGAGCAGTAAATCCACCTGCCGATACTTTGCCCGAAACTCTTCCGGCGTTTTATCTTTTAACGCTTCAATGAGTTCGTTGGTCATAAACTCGCCTTTGGTATACAAAATTTTCATGTGCGGCGCATTTTTGCGAATCTCGTTGCAGATGGCATATAACAAGTGTGTTTTACCCAAACCGGGACCGCCGTATATAAATAAAGGATTATAATTACCGGCGGGTTTGCTGGCCACCGCCTGAGAAGCGGCATAGGCAAATTTATTGGAAGAGCCTACCACGAAGTTTTCAAAGGAATATTCATAATCAGACGATTGCTGACCAAACAGGTTTTTCGCCGCAGGAAACTCGGTCACACTGTTTTCCGTTTGTACCGTTACGGGTTCCTCATGAGTCTCTTTGGACACGATCATCAAATCAAAGGGGATGCCCAACACTTGTAAAAAGGCGCCCCGCAGTTTTTCGGTGTATTGTCCCGCCACGATGCTCTTTTGAAAATCCGTGTTTACTTCCACCACGATGGTGTTTCCGTCGATACGGCAAGGTTCGATACATTTGATCCACATATTAAAGGCCACTTCGCTGATATCGTCCTGCGAATGGAGATACTCCAGTATACCGGACCACGCTTCCTTGATGTTTTCCATTCCTTAAAAACTCCTTAAACCGTAAAAAAATTAGTGAATTAAAAAACAGGTATATGTTGACACCTCATTATAACATATTTTTCTACTAATTACAACTTATAAAACTAATTATTTTTTAATTTTTATATAGTAGTGAGTATTCCGCCGACCCTAGACCGCCGAAAACGGCAAAAAAGGGGATTTAAACGAAAATTAAAAAACCCGCCGAAAAGAGCAAAACAGAAAATTTCCGCAAATATCTGTTGACTTTTATGGATTTTGTGTTATATAATAATCTCTCGCAAGGCGAAAGGGGGAAAAAAGAATGTTCCGTACGTATCAACCCAAAAAGAGACATCGCAAAATGGAACACGGCTTCCGTAAAAGAATGGCAACCGCCAACGGCCGTAAAGTACTGGCTCGCCGCAGAGCAAAAGGTAGAAAACGCCTGACCTATTAAGAAAGACCGCATATGCAGGTCTTACCTCATGCGGATGATTTCCGCCAAAAGAATGGAAAAAAATCCCGCAATACGCATGTATTACGGGATTTTTGTTACTTCCGTTGTTTGGTAAACAGAAAGAGGGGACGGGCATGTCAACACTATGCGCCTTGAAAGAAAACAAGGATTTCCGCACCGCGTACTACCGCGGAAAGTCCTTTGTGCACCCGTCGCTGATCATGTACGTTCGAAAAAACCGATACGGGATAACGCGGGTGGGCATCACCACCGGTAAAAAGATCGGCAAAGCGGTCAAACGCAATCGTTGCCGCCGCATTATCCGCGAAGCCTTTCGGCACTTGTTGCCGGACTTAAAAAAGGGATACGACTACGTATTCGTGGCGCGTACCGCCACCATCAAACGCACCAGTACGCAGTTGCAGCAGATCATGCGAGAGCAACTGGAAAAAGCAGGGATGCTGCGATGAAAAAAGTGTTGATCGGACTGATCCGATGGTATCAGCGGGCAATCTCACCTCTCACTCCTCCTTCTTGTCGGTACACACCGACATGCTCCGCTTATGCCATTGAAGCGATCGGGCGCTTCGGCGCGCTGAAAGGCACGTGGTTAGCCATAAAGCGCATCGCCCGTTGCCATCCGTGGGGCGGACACGGGTATGACCCTGTCCCCGAACAAAAAGACTGTCATAAGGAGGACACATGAACGCTATTTTCGATATCATTGCCATCCCGCTGGGTTGGCTTTTGGAAATGATATACAAAGTGGTGCCGGATTATTTTGCGGCGCTGTTTGTATTTACCGTTGTCATCAATATCATTCTGTTTCCGCTGTCGCTGAAATCCCAAAAAAGTCAGGCGGACCGTGCCAAACTGGCGCCCCGTCTGGAGCGGATACAGAAAAAATATAAAAACGATCCCAAAAAACTGCAGGAAAAACAGATGGCGCTGTATGAAAAAGAAGGCGTCAGCATGACCGGCGGTTGCCTGCCCATGCTTCTTCGCATGCTGGTGCTGTTCGGCGTATTTTCCGTGATCTATTCACCCATTAAAAACTTGTCCACCGTTCCTACCCAGGTGGTGGATACGTCCATCACCGTCATGACCGCTGAGGGACGGGAAGACCCCAACCAATTTAAGGGGTATTATAAAGAATTGCGTGTGTTGCAATATCTGGATAAGTATGAAGCTGAGGTCAAAGAGGCCGTCGCCGCCCTGGAAGGGTACGACGAGATACAAGCGCAAAAACAGATCGACGCGTTGTACGACGTGAAAGGCGATTTTACCTACGGTGGCCGTTCACTGCTTTCTAACCCGTGGAACGAAAAAGGGTTTGCGGGGATCAATCTGTTGTGGCTCATTCCCATCATTTCGGGTCTGACATCCATGCTCACCAGTTTCATCTCCATGCGGTTTACCAAGCAACTCACCGCTTCCGAGACCCAGCAACCGGGCCAAGGTTGCTCCAATAACATGATGCTCATCACCATGCCGTTGTTCTCGGTATTCATCGCCTTCGGTGTGCCCGGCGGTGTGGGTGTATACTGGATCTTCTCCAACATCGTTTCGCTGGGGCAGACCCTCATTCTCAACACCATCTATAACCCTGCCAAAATCCGTGCGCAGGCGGAGATCGAGTATGAGGAACGCCGCAAACAACGCCAAGAAGACAAAAAACGCTTGGCGGAAGCCAGAGCCAGAGAACAACGGCAGTTGGCGGAAGAACTGAAAGAGCAAAATAAAGGGGAACAAAAAAAGAAACCCGTAAAAAAAACAGCGGACGAGAAACCCGCCGAAACTTCCCAAGGGGAGACCGCGGCGGAGACAAAGCCGACTGACACTGAGGAGAAAGGATAAACCACCGTGCAAAAGGAATTGATCAAAGAAGCGGATTCTGTAGAAAAAGCGATCGCGTTAGCCGCTGAAGAATGGCAGGTCTCCGCCGACCGACTGAACGTTGAAGTGTTACAAGAGCCGCAGAAAAAGGCCTTCGGCCTGTTCGGCGGCACCAGCGCCAAAGTAAAAGTGACCCTCAAAAACGAAAGCCCCGCCGCCGCCGCGGTCGCGTTTTTAAAAGACATTCTCGCCGGCATGGGCGTGGAACAGGTGGACATTACCGTCACCGAAAGTGAAAATCAATGTACCCTCACGTTAGAGGGCGAAGATTTCGGCTTTATCATCGGCCGCCGCGGCGAAACGCTGGATGCCCTCCAGTATCTCACCAGTTTGGTAGCCAATCGGGTGGAAGACGCCTACTACCGCGTCACCGTGGACGTGGGCAACTACCGTGAAAAACGGGAAAGCACCCTCACGGCCCTTGCCCGCCGCCACGCCAACCAGGCGGCCAAGAACGGGCGGAAGACCTCGTTGGAACCCATGAACCCCTATGAGCGCCGCATCATCCACACCGCCGTACAGCAGGTGGAAGGTGCTACCTCGTGGAGCGTGGGCAGCGAACCCAACCGTCATGTGGTTATCGGCCCGTCCGACGACAATCCCGTGAAAGACCGCGCTCCTCGCCGCGATCGCCGCCGTCGCGATAACGGCGAAAAATCGGAGCGGAGCAACCGTGCCCCCCGCGGCGAATATGTCATCGAGCGTCCTGCCCGCGAAGTGCGGAAATTTGTGTCCCGCAGCGAGCATACGGAATACGCCGACGATCCCGCACCCTCCGAGCGCACCCATTCCGAAACCGAATCCACCGCGACCTTGTACGGTCGTATCGATCTGTAACAAAAAACACCTTGTCCGTTGGACAAGGTGTTTTTTAGATGTTAGACAAGCCTTCCCCTTGAGGGTATTCCCCCGCCTGGCGGGGGAAATGTCGCGAAGTGACAAAAGGGGCCCGTTTCGAGAGAAAAAGGGGGACCGCTTGCGGTGGATGAGGTGGAAAAAGTAATGATTAACAGCTAAACGCTGCTGTTAATTGAGCAAATTGTGCCATGGTGAGTTGTTCTGCGCGGGCGGTGGGGGATACCCCTGCCTCTTCAAGGGCGGCGATCACCTGCTCTTTGTCGTACCCCGCACTGCACAGGGAATTGGCAAGGGTCTTGCGCCGTTGTCCGAACGCCGCGTGGATCAACCGAAACAACAGTTTTTCGTCTGCCACCTCACAAGGGGGCGCTTTCCGCAGCCGCAACCGGATCACACTGCTGTCCACATTGGGAGCGGGCATAAAACTGCCGCGGGATACGGAAAACAGGATCTCGCTTTCCGCGTAATAATGCACCGCCAAGGTCACCGACCCGCATTCCCGCGTACCGGGAGCGGCACATAACCGCACCGCCGCTTCCTTTTGCACCAACACGGTGATACATTCAATGGGCAAGCGGCTTTCCAACAAATGCATGAGGATGGGGGAGGTAATGTAATAGGGGAGATTGGCGCACACCACCACCGGCAACCCCGCGGCGTGTTCCCGAATAACGGCATGCAGATCCAATTTCATGGCATCCCCGTGAACTACGGTGATGTTGGGACAATCCGCTAAGGTTTCATCCAACACGGGCAACAAGCGATCGTCCAGTTCAATGGTGATGACTTTTTCCGCCACCTGCGCCAGTTCGCGGGTGAGCACCCCTAACCCCGGCCCGATCTCTAACACCGCAAAGGGCCCGTCAATATTGGGATGACACGCCGCCGCCATACGGGGACAAACAGATGGATTAATGAGGAAATTTTGCCCCAACGATTTGGAAAAGGAAAACCCGTGACGGGTAAGAATATCCCGCATGGTCCCCCTGTCGGTCAATTGTGCCATACTGCGCCCTCCGTTTGTGTATTTCGGCTCTTATGATACCATACTCCCCCTGCCATTGCAAGGCCAAGGGGAAAGAGGTTTTCCACCATTTCTGTGAAAAAAATGGGCGGAAATGTGGAGAAAACGGTGGAACGTGTGGGATAATCGACAAAAAATAGGCTAAAAATACAAATAAAAATTAGCTTTCCACCGAAATATCCACTTTTCCACAGGAAAAACTTGTGGAAAATGAAAAATCCGGAAAATAGTTGCTCCTGAAAACGGGATGTGTTACAATGATGGCTGATAAAAGGAGCGTGTCCCATGAAATTTACAGCAGGAACCTTTGATGTGGTGGTCGTCGGCGCAGGCCATGCCGGTATTGAGGCAGGGTTAGCGGCGGCGCGTTTGGGTTGCTCCACGGCGGTGTTCACCATCAACATGGACGCGGTGGGGAATATGCCCTGTAACCCGTCCATCGGCGGTACCGCCAAAGGGCATTTGGTGCGGGAGATCGACGCCTTGGGCGGCGAGATGGGCAAGGCGGCGGACGCCACGTTGCTCCAATCCCGTATGCTTAATCGGGGGAAAGGCCCCGCCGTTCACTCTTTGCGGGCACAGATCGACCGCCGCCGATATGCGGAATATATGAAACATTGTTTGGAGACCACCGACGGATTGGAACTCAAACAAGGGGAGATCACCGCTTTGGAACAACTTCCCAACGGGCGGTGGTTGCTCACCACCCGTCTGGAAGAACAATACGAGGCCGCCGCCGTCATTTTGGCTACGGGCACGTATTTACAGGGGAAAATCTTTGTGGGGGACGTGTCTTATGATGGTGGCCCCGACGGCATGTTCCCCGCCGCCACCCTCAGCGACTCGCTGACGGCGTTGGGACTGGACCTGAGACGATTTAAAACGGGAACACCCTCCCGCGTGTTAAAATCCAGCATTGATTTTTCCAAAACCGAGGTACAACCGGGGGACGAGCCCGTGGTACCCTTTTCTTTCGAAACCACCGACCCGCTCATAAACGAAGTGGATTGTCATATCACCTGGACCACCGAAGAGACCAAACAGGTCATACAGGAAAATCTCCACCGTTCCCCACTGTACGGTGGAAAGATCAGCGGCGTGGGCCCGCGATACTGCCCCAGTTTTGAGGATAAAGTGGTGCGGTTTGCGGAAAAAGAACGGCATCAGGTGTTTATCGAACCTTGCGGCAAGTATACCGATGAAATGTATCTGCAAGGGTTGTCCTCGTCCTTACCCGTGGACGTGCAACTGAAATTTTTGCGCACCATTCCCGGCTTAGAACAGGTGAAAGTCATGCGCCCCGCCTACGCCATCGAATACGATTGCGTGGATCCGCGGCAGTTGACCGCCACGTTGGAATGTAAGGAATTGGCGGGACTGTACGGTGCAGGCCAGTTTAACGGCAGTTCGGGATACGAAGAAGCTGCCGCCCAAGGGTTGGTGGCGGGAATCAACGCGGCACTGAAAATAAAAGGAAAACCGCCCCTCATCATCGACCGTGCCATGGGGTATATCGGCACACTGATCGACGATCTGGTGACCAAAGGGTGCATGGACCCCTACCGTATGATGACCTCCCGTTCGGAATATCGGTTGCTGCTTCGTCAGGATAACGCCGACGAACGGTTGACCCCCGCGGGACGGGAAGCAGGACTGGTGGACGATGTGCGCTGGGCGCATTTTTGTGAACGGCAACAACAAAAGGCCGCCGAACGCGCCCGCTTGCACGACACCATTTTGCCGCCCACGGACGAATTAAATCGATTGCTGGAACAATACGGTACCACCCCCGTGGTATCGGGTGTGCGATTGGAAGAATTGTTGCGCCGTCCCCAGTTGGATTACGCGGCGCTCACCCCCGTGGATACCACCCGCCCCGCTTTGTCGGCACTGGTGACGGAACAGGTGGAAGTGGAACTGAAATACGAAGGTTATATCCGCCGACAACAAGCGGCGGTGGACGAAATGCGGCGGCTGGAAAACGTGTTGTTGCCCGCCGATACCGACTATAACGCCATTGTGGGACTTCGCAAAGAAGCGCAGGAAAAACTCACCAAACTCCGCCCCCGCAGTATCGGACAAGCCAGCCGTATCAGCGGTGTCAGTCCCGCGGACGTGTCGGTGCTTATCGTGTGGAGGAACAGCCATGATCAATAAGGACTTGCTCAGGGAATATACCGCCTCGTTTGGCGTATGTCCCGACGATAGTGCCTGTGAAAAACTGGATCGATATGCGCAGTTGTTGGTGGAATGGAACGAGAAAATGAATCTCACCGCCATCACCGCCCCCGACGATATCGTGCAAAAACATTTTGCCGACAGTTTAACGGCGTTGCCGTTGTTGCCCCCGCAAGAGGGGGTTTCGCTTATCGACGTGGGAACGGGAGCGGGGTTTCCCGCCATTCCGTTAGCGGTTCTGCGGCCTGATCTGAAGATCACCTTGCTGGACAGTTTGAATAAACGGCTACTCTTTTTACAAGAAGTGTGTAACCAACTGGACATCCCCGCCGTCACCGTTCACGCCAGAGCGGAAGAGGGGGGGCAGGATACGTCCTTGCGGGAAACCTTTGACGTTGCGACCGCCCGTGCCGTGGCCGCGTTGCCGACCCTTTCGGAATATTGTCTGCCTTTTGTCAAGGTGGGGGGACGGTTTATTGCCATGAAAGGCCCCGAAAGCGACAATGAAGTGACCGCCGCCGCCCGCGGGATCGCCCTGTTAGGGGGCGGAAAACCCGTGTGCCATCGATTGTTGTTGCCCGCCCAACCCAAAGAGGGGGTGGAACAACTGGATCGGCGATTGTTTGTAATTGTCAAAGAAAAGCACACCCCGCCCGCCTATCCCCGCCCCACGGCCAAAATCAAAAAAGCCCCTTGTCTTAAATGAAAGACCCCTCAAGCCCCCTTGCCTAAAGGAGGGGAGACAAACATAACGCCCCCGAACTTGCAAGTTCGGGGGCGCCTCGTTCCTCTTACTTATTCAAATACCGCTTTGTCTTTCAAGGTTTCGGTGCACAAGATCATGTAGATCTTACCGGTGGCGAATTTAGCGGTGCTGCCGTCTTTTTCTTGGAACGACAGCGAATCGTCGGTGCGGGTATAGGAGATCTCGCGGGCGGTACCGCCGGAGATGAGATACGCGCTGCCCGTACCGGTACGGAAATTGATGTGTTGTCTGGTCTCGTTGTATTTCTCCGCATATACCACCAACACGTTGGACACTTGGATCTGATCGCCGTCGATGGAGGTATGGGGTTTGTGATTTTCCAACGTACCGATGTTTTTGCCGTACAGACCCGTCTCGCTGTCGTAAACGAAGGTCAACCGAACACTGGGCGTGGAATGTACCTGCGCTTTATTGGCGGTGATATCGCCGGTGGCTTCACCGAAGACGAACGGCATGTTCTTGGTAATGGTCTTAGAATAGTCGCTCTTATCGAACTTGGCTTTCAGTTTTTCTTTACCGGTCACTAAACTGTGCTCGGTATCGATGGCGGCTTTCAGCGCGGGATCGCGCCAGAACGTTTTGCTGTCCACCAACGCGTTAAAGCGATCCACCACCCCTTGATTTAACAGGGCGGTAGCGCCTTTACTGCCGCCGGCGTGCACATATACCACATCCAACGCCCGCGCCGTGGCTACAAAGGGTGTGCGGGAACTGCGGATGGGACCGTAGGTCTCGGGGATGCTTTCAATGCTGGAAAAAACGGTGAGCAAACGGGAAATCGTGCCCTCGGTCTCACATTCCATGTAAAAATCGGCTTTGTCGATACCCACTTGTTTGCCCACCACGTCATTGTCGTTGGGCACCATGATCCCGATGGGACGGTTGGAAGCGCCGGTGGGCAGATCGTATTTGCCCGTTAAAGCATTATATCCGTCGGCTACCGTCACGGTGGTCGTGGTGGTCGTTCCCGTCGTGGTGGTGGTTTCACCGCCGTCGGCAGGACCGCAAGCCGTTAAACTGATCAACAGCAGCAAAGCGATCGTTAAAGATAACACACGTCTCATAAGACAAAACTCCTTTTTGTAGTGGTCTTGTTCACCAGTATACACCATATCTCGACAAAAAACAAGAATTTGACAAAGAAAAAATGGGTGGTATAATATGGACAATGTACCCAATACGCCCCCTTAGTTAAATGGATATAATAAACCCCTCCTAAGGGTTAGTTGTGCGTTCGATTCGCGCAGGGGGCGCCAAAAGCGGCGAGATACCGCTTGCTTGAAAGAAAAACACTCGGCGGAACTTCCGCCGAGTGTTTTTTTGCAACTTTAAAAAACGATCACGCCGCTGACGGGATCCCCACTAACCCTTTACCCGTTTTCGCCGTCGCCTTTGCCGGACGTATTGGCGTTTATCGATGAAAACTTGTCGCGCCCCTGTTCGATACAAGGGCTGTGCGACCGCTTTTTCATCAGCCGCAGTTCCCGTTCGCGGTCATTCAAGACCTACTTGGGCGTTACCCCTCAAAAAGACATCGAAAACAAACGGTTGGCACCGGCTAAAATCTTGCTGAAAGAGAATTTATCGGTGCAAGAAGTGGATTTCCCGACTATTCCCATTTCATCGCTTTATTTAAGAAAAGGTTCGGTGTCACGCCCCTGCAATGGAGGAAAATGTTGCCATAAACTTTTTTGTAGGAAGTGGTGTATGTTTTAACCGGTATTTCTCGTGTAAAATGCCCCCTTGTGTTTCAGTCAGAAAAGTGGTACAATATTCCTACTGCTATGGAAATTTATATCATCCGCATGGAGAGATGTGCCGTGGATAAGGAAAAACAAAAGCAACTGCTGTTTGAGTTTATGCGGTATGTGATCGTGGGCGGCGTCGCCTTTGTGGTGGACGCGGGCGTCATGACCCTCACCAAAGAATTGGCTCATTGGCATTTGGCCGTCTGTGTGGCGCTGGGATTTGCGGCGGGTCTGCTGGCCAACTACCTGTTATCGGCGATTTTCGTGTTTCGCACCGCCGAACAGAAAGAGCGCAGTCACCGTGTGGTGGCCTTTCTCATCTACGCTACGGTGGGCGTGATCGGACTGGGCTTAACGGAACTGGGCATGTTCATCGGTGTGAGCATCGTGGGAAGCGACGGGTTCTGGTATGTACTGGTGAAATGTTTTGTAGCGGGCGTGGTGCTCGTTTGGAATTACATAGGACGAAAAATCTTTGTATATCACGGGAGATAAGGATATGAAAAAGAACGCCAAAACAGCCCTCATCATCGGGGCGGGCCCCGCGGGATTAACGGCGGCATACGAGTTGCTGAAAAACACCGATATCAAACCCCTCATTATCGAAGAAAGCAATATGATCGGCGGAATCTCCCGCACGGTGGAACATAACGGCAACCGTATGGACATCGGCGGTCACCGCTTTTTCTCCAAAAGTGAAGAAGTCAACGCCCTGTGGTCGGAACTGATGCCGTTGCAGGCAAAACCCTCCCGGGACGATAAACTGCTGGGTATCGAAAAACCCTTGGCCAAAACAGGTCCCGATCCCGAACACGACGATGCCGTCATGTTGGTGCGCAATCGGGTATCCCGCATTTACTACCTGAAAAAGTTTTTCGATTATCCCATCTCCATCAAACCCGCCACCATCAAAAACATGGGCTTTGTCCGCACCATGAAAGCGGGTTTTGGCTATATTGGGGCGTGCTTGTTCAAAAAAGAAGAAGATTGCCTGAAAAATTTCTATATCAACCGTTTCGGCGCGCCGCTGTATGAGATGTTTTTTGAGGATTACACCGAAAAATTGTGGGGTGTCAATCCCGCCAACATCTCCGCCGACTGGGGTGCCCAACGGGTAAAAGGCCTGTCCTTGCGCAAGGCCTTGTGGGCGATCTTGTCCAAACCGTTCCAAAAGAATAACAAACAAGTGGAAACTTCGTTGATCGAGCAGTTCTACTACCCCAAAAAAGGCCCCGGTCAGTTGTGGGAGACCATGGCGGACCGCATTGTGGACATGGGCGGTCAGATCCTTATGAACTGCCGCGCCAAAGGCATCGAGACCGACGGCGATACTGTCACGGGCGTGGTGGTGGAAGCCAAAGGCAAACAGACCACCCTGTCGGCGGACTATTATTTCTCGTCCATGCCGGTGAAGGATCTGGTGGAAGGTATGGGGGACACCGTTCCCGCCGACGTGCGCCGCATTGCGGGCGCGTTACCCTATCGGGATTTCATCACGGTAGGTCTGTTGGTAGATCGACTCAACTTGAAAAACGAAACTAAGATTAAAACCGTGGGCAACATCGTCCCCGACTGCTGGATTTACATTCAAGAACGGGATGTGCGGTTGGGACGGTTGCAAGTGTTTAACAACTGGTCGCCCTATATGGTAAAAGATCCCGAAAATACCGTGTGGATCGGATTGGAATACTTCTGCAACGAAGGCGACAACATGTGGAATATGTCCGACGAGGACTTTATCGCCTTTGCCACCAAAGAACTGGCGAAGATCGGCGTGATCAACGCCGACCGTGTGCTGGACAGCGTGCGTATTCGCGTGAAAAAAGCCTATCCCGCCTATTTCGGCACCTATGCCGAATTCGATACGGTGAAAGACTACCTCTCCCGTTTCGGTAACCTGTGGTGCATCGGTCGTAATGGTCAGCATCGTTATAACAATATGGACCACTCCATGCTCACCGCCGTTGAGGCGGTGCGGGCAATCGCCGCCGGCAGTACCGATAAGACTACCGTGTGGAACGTGAATACCGAGCAGGAATATCACGAACAAAAAACCGAAAAAGAGGAGTAAGCCATGTGCGATAACAACCACGAGTTGTTGATCCCCGAAACCGATCCCGTTTCCCAACCCGCGACGGACGAAACCGCGGCGGAAGAACGGAAACCCGACCCCCCAAAAACGACCCCTGAGCCGCCCGCACTGCGCGAGCGGCTTGCCGCCTTTTGGGCACAGATAACCGCCTTTGCCAAAGCCCACGTGTCGTGGGGCGAAACGCTGGCCACCGCGGTACTGTTGTGCGCGGCGGTGGGGATCTTGGTGTATTACATCGGCGGCCCCGCCTTGGCGTATTTTCACGCCGACTGCACCGATTCTCTGTTGTGGTCACAGGCCATGGTGGAAACGGGAGATATTTTGGCGGAAGATTTCCATTACGCCGCGTTGTTGCCCTTTGGGTCACCTCTTTGGATGGTGCCCATCCTGTCCATTTTTGGCTATACCATGACCGCCCAAACCGTCAGCATGTCGATATTTGCGTTTTTATTCGTGCTGGCGGCTTATTCGCTGTTCCGTGCCATGAACTGGAACGGTATCGCCGCGGCAGGCAGTGCGTTTGTTCTCAGCATGTTACTGTCGGGGTCGGTGAAACTGCGGGAGATCATGTGGGAACACGTGATTTATTACAGTTTGGGTATTTTATTGTTCATGGTACTCTTAAACCTCACCTTGCGGCTGATGACGGCTTTTCAGCGATGGTCGGCAGGGGAGAAAAGTACGGCGTTTTATATCCGTTTCGGCGTTCTCGTCGTGCTGCTCGCCGTAATATCGGTGGGTTGCGGAACAGACGGGTTCCAAATGCTGGTACTTACCATCATTCCCGTGGCGGGCGCGTGTGTTGCCATGGCAGTGTTGGATGGAAAAAATCGGTTGTTTTCCCTGCCGTCGGTGGGCAAATACTTGCTTACGGGCGTGATGGGAGCCGGAACAGGATTGGGTCTGGCGTTGTTGTTTGTCATTACCAAACGGGGCCAGATCTCGGCGGGATATGAGAACGCCTATTCCAACTGGTCCGCCATGGGTGAATGGTGGGGACATATCGAAGGGTTCCTGACAGGATATCTGGGTCTGTTCGGCGTGGATGTCCAAGGGGGAGAACCGCTCTTTTCTCTGTCCTCGGTGTTCACGTTACTGCAACTGATCACGGCACTGGTCTTGTTGGTTTGTCCCTTGCTGTTGTTGTTCCGCTATCGGCGGTTGCAACGAGAATCGTCCAAACTGATCGCCTGGGCCCATGGATTCCTCACGATCATTTTGATGTTGGGCTTTATCTGCGGGGCGCTGTCTTCCGCCAACTGGCGGTTGACCCCGCTCATCGGCAGTTGCATTATCGCCACTCTTGCCTATTTTCGCGAACTGTGGGACGATAAAAACTTAGAACGGCGGTTGGCGGTGATCTTTATCGTGTTGCTGGTGGTCACGGCGGGGTTCCACGCCTATACGGTGCTGAAACTGCCCAACGACGCGGGCAACAACCAAAAATACATCACCGTTGCTCAAACCTTGGCGGAAAAAGGGTATACCAAAGGTTATGCCACGTTTTGGAACGCGGGCAACACCACCTTGTTATCCGATGGGGAAGTGAACGTAGTCACCGTCACGGCGGATGACAACGGGATTTCCAAACGGTTGTACCAAACCCGCGACTGTTGGTTTAAAGACGAAGAGGGACGCGACAATTATTTCCTCATGCTCACGTTACCGGAATATGAGCAGGTGAAAAAGACGGCCTACTGGGTGAAACTGGCCACCACCTACGACCTGTTAGATGAGTTTGATTGCGAAGGATTCCGCATTACGGTTTTTGCCGGAAATCCGATCTTTTAAAGAAACTGTTAATGACTTCCGCCTCCTTTTATGAGGGAGGCGGTTTTTGTGCCGTAAACGCCGTACCCCCTTGATTTTTGCCGAAAATACGATACAATAGGACGGAAAGGGAGCGATACCATGGAGCATTTTCTAACCGTTGCCGAACAGGTGTTGGTGCTGTTCATTCTCATTGCCGTGGGGTTTATACTGGGAAAGACCAAGGTGATGGGGGACGGGGGTGCCAAGATCTGCGCCGATATCGCCTTGCTCATCGCCACTCCCTGTACGGTGATCCATTCGTTTCGTCGGGAAGCCACCGTGGAAAACGTGGTGGGATTGGCGGTGGCGCTTGGTTGTTCCCTGCTTATTCATGCGGTGGGGATCGGCGTGGGACATTTGCTCTATCGCGGCAATTGCCCCGATAAGGAAGTGTACCGACTGGCGGTGGCCATGTCCAACGCGGGCTTTATGGCATTGCCGTTGCAGCAAGCTGTGCTGGGAGATACCGGTGTCTTTTACGGTGCGACCTACGTGGTGGCGTTTAATGTGGTATTGTGGAGTTACGGACAGGTTTCCATGACCGGTGGCAAAGGCGGCCTGTCCGCAAAGAAAATTTTGGTAAATCCCGGTACGATTGGATTGGTTATCGGCTTTTTGGTCATGCTGTTGCCTGTTGACCTGCCTACCGTACTGACCGCTCCGCTGACCCATCTGGCGAACCTGAACACCCCGCTGCCCATGTTGTTTATCGGCTACTACCTGTCTAAAACCGACTTGAAAGTTGCCTTGAAACAGCCCGCCTGTCTGGGTGCTTGCGGGGTGCGGCTGGTGGTGATCCCCGCCCTCAGCGCGGCGATCTTGTATGTGTTGGGCGTGCGGGATACCTTACTGGTATCCATGGTGATCGCGAGCAGTGCCCCCATTGCGGCAGGCGTCCCCATGTTCGCCAGTCGCTATGGCCGCAATACCGACATCGCCGTCAACATGGTATCGGTATCCACCTTGTTATCCATTATCACCATGCCCATACTGGTAGCCTTGGTGCAACAACTGGGATAAAACGTAACAACCCTGTTATCTTGTCACCCAGTCGCCTTCCCCTTGAGGGGAAGGTGACACGGCGCAGCCGTGACGGATGAGGTGTTGTAGGGGATACCGACACACCCGCGGGTGACCACCGATCCCCCTCAAAAATCGAACATCAAGCTTCTGAAAATGACCGCTTCCGAGCGGTCGTTTTTTCATGCAAAATACTTTTGGATTTTCCTATATTTACTCTTGATTTTTCTGTGTAGTGGCGGTATAATAAACATGTGTGGAGTGAAGTGGAGCAAAATGGAGCATTTTCCACTTTTTCCACCGCGTTTTCCACAATCACGAAAAGGAGGGTGCAAACGGCGTATGTTGATTGGTGAATTTCAACACAATATCGACGCAAAAGGGCGGATCATTGTCCCGTCCAAAATGCGCGGCGAACTGGGCGGAACGTTTATGGCCGCCGCGGTACTGGACCGTTGCGTTACCCTCTATCCCATGGCTCAATGGGAAAAACTCATGGAAAAACTCATGGAACAACCCTTGAGTAAAGTGCGCCGCCTGCAACGGTATATCGGCTCCAAAGCGCAGGAAGTGCAACTGGATTCTCAAGGTCGTATCCTGTTAGCCAAAACGTTGATGGAACACGCCGGCATTGAAAAAGACATTCTCATCATCGGCGCCTGCGACCGCGCGGAGATCTGGAATCCCGATCTCTACAAAGAGGACATGGATAATATGACCCTCGACGAGGTGGAAGCGGAATTCATCGAGATCGGATTCTGATATGAGTAACACGACTGCGTTCGACAGCGGCTATCACCGTCCCGTATTGCTGGACGAGACCCTGAACGCCCTACATATTCAGCCGAACGGCCTCTACCTGGACGGTACGGCCGGCGGCGGCGGACATTCCTCCGCCATTGCTTCGCGGCTCACCACGGGCCGCCTGATCGCACTGGACCAAGACCCCGACGCCATTGCCCAGTGCACCGCCCGCCTTCGGGATCTACCCGCCACGGTGATACGGGAAAATTTCCGTCATCTGGATCGGGCGCTGGACCGTGTGGGTGTGGAAAAGGTAGACGGTATCTTGTTGGATATCGGTGTTTCGTCCCACCAGTTGGACGAGCCATCCCGCGGTTTTTCCTATCATCACGATGCACCGCTGGATATGCGGATGAGTCAGCAAGGCCCCACCGCCGCCGACCTGTTGCGGGACCTGCCCGAGCAGGAACTGAGCGACATCTTTTTCCGATACGGGGAAGAAAAGTTTTCCCGCCGTATCGCCGCCGCCATTGTGGCGCGACGGCAAACTCAACCACTAACCACCACCGAAGAATTGGCGGAATTGATCAAAAACGCCTATCCGGCCGCCGCACGGCGGGAGGGACATCCCGCACGACGGGTGTTTCAAGCGTTGCGGATCGCCGTCAACGGCGAACTGGACTGCCTGTCCGACGCGTTGGATATCGCCTTCGACCGTTTAAAAGCGGGGGGACGGTTGGCGATCATCACGTTCCACTCGCTGGAAGACCGCATGGTGAAACAACGGTTTGCCGCCCTGTGCCAAGGGTGCGTTTGCCCCAAAGAGTTTCCCGTTTGCGTGTGCGGACGTACCCCGTCGGCCCGCTTGATCTTGAAAAGACCCGCCGAAGCCTCTCCTGAGGAATTGGCGCAAAACCCCCGCAGTCGCAGTGCCAAACTGCGATGTGTGGAAAAGATACACGACAGAACGACAGAGTAATTGAGAGGAGTGAGTGATATGGCAAACTACGGATCCGAAGCCTACGATCTGTCCCGCTTTGAACCCAAAAAAAAGATCACTCAACTCCCCGGTAAACATGCCGCCACCGCCACCAAAAAACGCAGCAAACGGCAACGGCTTGCCAACGCCATTACCGCGGTATTAGTATCCTGCGGTGTGTTGATGGTGATCACGCTGATGATCTCCAGCCAGATCCGCTTAACGGAACTGAACAGCGCCATCAGCCAACAGGAGATCCTGCTGAACCAAGCCATCGGCGAGACCAAGCGGCTCGAAAGCGAATTGGCGGCGCAGACCTCTGCCCAAAGCGTGGAACAATACGCACAAAACGCGGGTCTGCAACAAATGGAATCCGGACAGATCGATTACATCACCGTGACCGTGCCGGAAAAAGAAAGCGAGCCCGAAACCGGGCTGTGGGCATCCATTTGGGGCGCCATACAGGCGTGGTTGTATTAAGGATAAGGAAGTAGAGTTCTATATATGACGCGGGCACGCATACATATAAGAGAACCTCGGTTGAGAGTTGGGATGTGATGTCTTAACTCTCTTTTTTCTCTCATTACGGGTATGCACGAGGTGAAACAGAATGTCCCAAAAAACGGCAAAAAAACAAAAACCGACCTACGGCAAAGGCGCCACCAAACCCATGCGCAAAAAATTTGTGGTGGTGGTATGCGCGTTGGCTGTTTGTTTAGCGGCGGTCATGGTACAATTGTTCCGTATTCAGGTGTTGCAACACGACCTGTGGCAAAAACGGGCCGTTTCACAACAGTTGTCGGACATGGAAGTTCCCGCCAACCGGGGCCAGATTTACGATACCAATATGTCAGTGTTGGCGCTCAGCCGTGAAGTGTATACCGTGATCCTCGACCCCAGCACCCTGTGGAAAACCGAAGCGGACAACACCAAAACGAAAAGAGACAAGTATTTCACCGTTGTAGACGAAGTCCCCGAAAAACTGGGGATCGACGGGGAAAAACTCAAACAACAAGCAGATGACGACGACTCCCGCTACAAGATCCTCAAAGCCAAGGTAGACAAATCCGAGGGCGACGCCTTTATGGAATGGGTCTATGAAAAAGAACTGGGCGGCAGTATCTATCTGGTAACCGACTATAAGCGGGAATACCCCCTAAACAACCTGCTCTCCTGCGTGGTAGGGTTTGTGGGGACCGATAATACCGCCCGCGAAGGACTGGAAAAATACTACAACGAGGTGTTATCGGGCGTTCCCGGCCGCATGGTGGTGAGCCAAAACAACCAAGGCGACCGTCTGCCCACCTCGTTGCGATACGAATACATCGTTGAGCCGAAAAACGGCAATCATTTGGTACTGACGGCGGACCAGTATATCCAACAGGTGGCGGAAAAACATCTGGGGGAAGCCATCGACCAATTCGGCGCCACCAACCGCGGTTGCGCCATCGTCATGGACGTGGATACGGGCGCCGTGTTGGCTATGGCGGTGAAAGGGGACTACGATCCCAACCAGTATCTGGTGATCAGCGATCCCACCATTGCCGAACAGATCGCCCAGTTAGCGGGGGACGAACAGGCAGCAGCGTTGGTGGCCGCCCGTCAAGAACAATACCGCAACAAGGCACTGGAATTCTACGAGCCCGGTTCGGTGTTTAAGACCATCACCGCCTCCATCGGACTGGAAGAAGGCATCGTTAAAGAGAGCGACGGGTTTTATTGCGGCAACTCCATCACCGTGGCGGATCGCAACATTCGTTGCTGGATCCACCCCAACGGCCACGGGCAACAAACCTTTGTGCAAGCCATTGCCAACTCCTGCAACCCCGCTTTCATCAACTTAAGTCAACGGATCGGTACCAAACTGTTCTCCAAATACTATACAGGGTTCGGCTTTACGGAAAAAACAGGGGTGGATCTGTTGGGTGAACCCGCCGTATCCACGGCGCTGTATCATACGGCCGATACCATTACCCCCATCGACGTGGCCACCTCCTCCATCGGTCAGCAGTTTAAAGTCACCCCGTTGCAGATCGTCACCGCCCTGTGCGCCGTGGCCAACGGCGGCAACCTGATGCAACCCTATGTGGTGGATAAAGTGATCGACAGCGACGGCAACGTGGTAGCCAAGACCGAACCCGTTGTCCGCCGTCAAGTTATCTCCAAAGATACCTCGTCCCGCGTTACCGCCATGTTGGAAAACGCCGTCAGCAGTGGCGCCATCGCCAACGCCTACATCCCCGGTTATCGGGTGGGCGGCAAAACGGGAACGTCGGAAAAAACCGAGACTCGTCCCGAAGACGAAGAGGAAGAAGCCACCATCGAAGTGGTGGCGTCGTTCGGTGGCTTTGCCCCCTCGGACGATCCCCAAGTAGCCATCCTCGTCATGATCGACGAGCCCCAAAAACTCAAATCCGGCGGCGGTGTCGGTGCGCCCACCGCCCGCAAGATCTTGGAAGAGATCTTGCCCTATCTGGGTGTAGAACCCAATTATACCGAAGAAGAATTGGCGTCCCTCGACCGCAGTACCCCCAACGTGGTGGGCAATACCACTGCCGAAGCCGCCTCGGCACTGAAAAGTGCCGCCCTCACCTATCAAATGGTGGGTAACGGCAAAACGGTGGTCTCCCAAATCCCTGCCGCGGGCATCACCATTCCCCGCAACGGCACGGTCTATCTGTATACCGATGATTCCGAGATCCGCACCGCCACTGTTCCCGATTTTACGGGCCGCAGTTTGGCACAGGTAAAACAAGACGCCAAATACGCGGGGATCAACGTGGTGGTAACGGGTATCCGCACCGGCGGCGGTGTGGCGGCCGCCACCACCCAGTCGGTGACCCCCGGCACCAAAGTCCCCAAAGGCACGGTCATCACCGTGGACTTTACCTATGAGGATCATATCTACTAATTAAAAAGGCAGGCGCCTGTTTATGAAACGATTTCATCAACAGGACGTATCAATGCAGGCCCCCTCCCGCCGTATCCGTCGGCGGATGTTGGTCATTCTCACGGCGGTGGTAGTGCTCTATACCATCATTGCGGGAAAACTGGCCATCGTTCAACTGGCGGAACACACGGTGTGGCAGGCCCGTGCCGAGGAACAGCAACTCAGCGACAGTGTCACCGCCGATAAGCGAGGTGAGATCACCGACCGAAACGGCACGGTACTGGCCCAAAGCACCGAAGTGGCCACCGTTATTATGGAACCTGACAAGATCCCTGACGACACCGCCCGACAGATTATCAGCGACGAATTATCCGCCCTGCTGGGAATTGATCGGGATACGTTATACAAAAAAACAGGCAAGACCGCCTCCCAGTATGAGACTGTCTGTGCCAAGATCAGCCACGAAACCTGCAGTGACGTCATCGATTGGGTGACGGCCCGTGGCTACACGGGTATTTTCCGTGTATTGCGGGACTATAAGCGGGAATACCCCTTGGGCAGTACCCTATCCAACGTGCTGGGCTTTACGGGCACGGACAACACGGGGCTGGAAGGGTTGGAAGCCAAATATAACACCACCCTTGCGGGGGTGGCGGGCCGTGTTATCACCGCCAAAAACGGTGTAGGCGGCGCGTTGCCCAATGCCTTGCGGTATGAAAACGCCATCGCCGCTGAAGAAGGGAACAGCCTGACCCTAACGGTAGACGCCGTCATTCAGCAAATGGTGGAAAAACAACTGCAGATCGCCGTGGCGGAGACCGCGGCGGCAGGCCGCGCTTGCGCCATCGTCATGGACGTGGACACCGCCGCCATACTGGCCATGGCCACCGAAACGTCTTATGACCTCAACGACCCGCGCACCGTGGTAGACCCCGATACGGCGGCACACATCGCGGGGCTTTCAGGAGACGAAAAATCCGCCGCTTATCTCACCGCCCTGCAACAACAATGGAAAAACAAAGCCGTATCGGAATTTTACGAGCCGGGCTCGGTGTTTAAGATCTTTACCGCCTCCATGGCGTTGGAAGAAGGTCTGGTGTCGGAAAGCTCCCACTTTTATTGCAACGGTACCTTTCAAATGTCCGGTGTACGGACCATGAAATGTCACATCTACCCCCGCAGTCACGGGGATCAATCCTTGGCGGAAGCCATCTCCCATTCCTGTAACCCCGCCTTTATGAAGATCGGGTCACTGGTGGGCACCACCCTGTTCCCGCAGTACCACGAACGGTTTGGGTTTACCGCCCTGACAGGCATCGATATGCTGGGCGAAGCGCGGGTAACGTCCACGCTGTACCACGCCGCCGATGTGATCACCGCCGTAGACGTGGCCACCTCCTCCATCGGCCAGACCTTTAAAGTCACCCCCATTCAAATGATCACGGGGGTATGCGCCGTAGCGGGAGGCGGTGTCCTGCGGCAACCCTACGTTGTCAGCCGCATCACCGCCGCCGACGGGTCGGTGGTCAAGGACATCACCCCCACCGAAAAACGGCGGGTCATCTCCGAAAAAACCTCTGCCATCATGTGCCGTATGCTGGAAAGCGTGGTGGATGGCGGCGGCGCGAAAAATGCCTATGTAGCGGGCTATCGGGTAGCCGGCAAAACCGGCACGTCCGAAAAGACCGACCAAAAAACCGCCTCGGCCAACGGGCGAAAAGGGGTGGTGGCCTCCTTTTGCGGGTTTGCCCCCGCCGACGACCCCGAAATCGCCGTCATTGTTATGATCGACGAGCCCCAAACCGCCATTCGCTACGGCGGTACGCTGGCGGCCCCCGTGGCACAGCGGATTTTTGCGGAAGCCTTGCCCTATTTAGGGGTAGAGCCCCGCTATACCGAAGACGAACTAAAAGATCTCACCCGTACCGTCCCCGATGTGACGGGAAAAACCCCCTCGGCGGCCAAAACCGCTTTAGATGGAGTGGGATTACAATGCCGTATCGTGGGCGGCGGTACCGCTGTTACCGCCCAATCCCCCGCCGCGGGCACGGTCATGGCTGCCGACGGTACGGTGGTCCTCTATACCGACGAAAGGGGATCCCAAACCGTGCGCGTTCCCTTGGTGGTGGGATTATCCCTCACCGAAGCCAACGAACGGTTGACAGACGCGGGCCTCAACGTGTTGTTAACAGGCTGGCGGGATCGGGACCCCCATTCGGTAGCCATACAACAAGCGGTGGTGGGGGCACAAAGTATATCTGCTGACGAAACGGTGGATAAAGGAACGGTTATGGAACTGACGATACAGTATCAGGACACGATCGAGTAGGTGATACCATGAAACTCAAGCTATTACTAAACGGCGTATATGAGGGCGCTCTTCCCGACAAGGAAATCACTGCCCTGTGTCGAGATTCTCGCACGGTCACGGCGGGTTGCGCCTTTGTGTGTATTCGCGGCACAGGCGTAGACAGTCATGCTTTCGGCGCCGCGGCGGCACAAGCCGGGGCGGCGGTGATCGTCGCCGAACGGGATCTGGGACTGGACAATCAAATCCTCGTCTCCGATACACGACTGGCGTGGGCGCTGATGTGCGCCAACTGGTTTGATCACCCCTCCCGCCAACTGAAACTCATCGGCATCACCGGCACCAACGGCAAAACCACCACGTCGTATCTGTTAAAAGCCATTTTGGAAGCGGCAGGGGAGACGGTGGGCCTCATCGGCACCATCCAAAATCTCATCGGTAACCAGGTGCTGGCCACCGGTCACACCACCCCCGACGCCTACGAATTGCAAGAGACCTTGCGCACCATGGTCCAAGCGGGTTGCACCTACGGGGTGATGGAAGTGTCCTCTCACGCCTTGGATCAACACCGCGTGGGCGGTTGTGCGTTTGAAGCCGCCGTGTTTACCAATCTTACCCAAGATCATTTGGACTATCACGGCACCATGGAAGCCTACGCGGCGGCGAAAAAGGCCCTGTTTTCCCTGTGCAAGACCGCCGTGCTCAATCAAGACGATTTTTGGTATCCCTTCATGCGGGAAGGCGTCACCTGTCCCACCGTCACCTTTTCCGGTCACAAAGACACTGCCGATTATACCGCCCGCAACCTGCACCAGCGGCCCGACGGCGTAGATTTTGAACTGGTGGGATTTTACGATATCGGTCGTGTGCGGCTGGCTACCCCCGGCCAATTTTCCGCCTATAACGCCCTTGCCGCCGCCGCTTGCGCGTTGGCGGTAGGTGTTCCTTTTGCTACCGTCACCACCGCTTTGTCCAAAGCGGGTATTGTAAAAGGACGGGCGGAAGTGGTACCCACCGATCGGGATTTCACGGTGATCATCGACTTCGCCCATACCCCCGATGGTCTGGTGAACATTTGCGAGACCCTCAATGCTTGTAAAACCGGACGGCTGGTCACGTTGTTCGGTTGCGGCGGTGACCGCGACCGCACCAAACGCCCCAAAATGGGCGCGGCGGCGGCTTCCCTTTCGGATTTTTTGGTGGTCACGTCGGATAACCCCCGCAGCGAAGATCCCCGTGCCATCATTGAGGATATTCTCCCCGGTCTGAAAGACAGCGACACCCCCTATACGGTCATTCCCGATCGGATAGAAGCCATCCGCTGGGCCATCACCCATGCGCAAGCGGGGGATACGATCTTGTTGGCGGGCAAGGGTCACGAAACCTATCAAATTTTAAAAGACGGCACCGTTGCGCTGGACGAACGGGAGATCGTGGCACAAGTGTTGAAAGAGGGGACTTAAAATGGACATACTAACTGCAGGCGTATGGATCGGCACGGCGTTGCTGGCGTTTTTTCTGTCGGAACGGCTGGGAAAAGGGCTCATTCCGTTGCTTCACCGTTTAAAATTCGGGCAATCCATTCGTGAAGAAGGCCCTGCATGGCACAAACAAAAGCAGGGTACCCCTACCATGGGCGGTGTGATCTTCATTGCCGCCATGCTCATCGTCACGGTAATCGCCATGGTGGTCTGCCAGTTATTTTTACCCGTTAAGGTGGTGGGCGAACAGGACACCGTCGCCACCGTCACCCGCCTGTTTGCGGGTTTGCTCATGGCACTGGGTTTCGGTGCCATCGGCTTTTTGGACGATTACATCAAAGTGGTGAAAAAACGCAACTTGGGCCTCACCAGCCGCCAAAAACTGATAGGACAGATCGCCGTATCGGGTCTGTATGCCTTGTCGTTGTATGTGGCGGGCGCCACCCGTATCCACATCCCCTTTTTCGGGTATGTAGATGTGGGGATTTGGCTGATCCCCCTAGCGGTATTCATTATTGTGGCCATCACCAACGCCACCAACCTCACCGACGGGATCGACGGCCTGTGCGGCACGGTCACCATGGTGGTGTGCCTGTTTTTTCTCATGTTGTGCAGTGACTTCCCCGCCTATGGGATCGTGTGTTCCGCCATGGCGGGTGCGTTAGCGGGCTTTTTGGTGTGGAACTTTCATCCTGCACGGGTGTTTATGGGGGACACGGGTTCCCTGTTTATCGGCGGTGTGTTGTGCGCCGTAGCGTTCGGCTTGGGCCGCCCCTTTTTGTTATTACCCGCGGGGATCGTGTATGTCATCGAAACGGTTTCCGTGGTATTGCAAGTCACCTATTTTAAACTTACCAACGGCAAACGCCTGTTTAAAATGAGTCCCATCCACCATCATTTTGAAATGAACGGATGGAGCGAAAACAAAATTGTTCTGGTAGCCTCCCTCGTGGCGGCACTGGGCTGTTTGGTGGGCATCTTATTGCCCTTCTAACACGCTGCCCTTTTTAAAAACCAATCGTACATCACCGATCACACACGCGAAAGGAGGAAACGGCATGGCGGCATCCCCAACGGCAAAACGCCCCGCCGGTGCTTTGGGGAACTCTCCCTTTAAAGGCATGCTCTATATCAAAACCGGCTTCGACATGCCCTTTTTCATTATTTTGATGATCACACTGGCGGTAGGCATGGTGTGTTTGTTTTCCGCGTCCTTTTCCTCCGCGTTTTATGAATACGGCGACAGTTACTACTACATCAAATCCCAACTGCGTAACGGCCTGTTTGGGTTGGTGGCCATGTTGATCGCCTCTTGCGTGGACTATCGGTTTTTCAAAAAACTCAAGATTCCGTACTTGTTATTGGGTATCACGGTGGCCTTTTTGGGACTGGTGTTGTTGTTACCCGCCACCAAAAACGTGCATCGTTGGATCCCGTTGGGCCCGTTTAGTTTCCAACCGTCGGAAATCGCCAAATTCGCCATCATTTTATTCTTGGCGTTTTGGTGTGACAAACACAAAACCGAAATGAAAAGCGGTGTCAGAGGCTTTTTGATCCCCTTGGGCGTATTGGCTATGATCTGCGGGCTGGTGGTGCTGGAGCCCCACTTGTCGGGTACCATCCTCATTTTAATGATCGGTCTGGTCATGTTGTTCATCGGCGGCACCCGTATCGGGTATTTGCTGGGCCTCATTGGCGTGGGCGTTGCGGCGGTATACGTGGTGGTATTCGTGTTCGGATACGAGCGGGAACGCATCGACGTGTGGCTGGACCCCATCGGCACGTATTATTCGGGCTCGGCGGGCTTTAACGATGCTTGGCAGATCATCCAATCGTTATACGCCATCGGCTCAGGCGGCCTCATGGGCGAGGGATTGGGCAACTCCCGTCAAAAACACCTGTTTTTGCCCGAACCCCAAAACGACTTTATTTTCTCCATTATTTGTGAAGAAATGGGCTTTATTGGCGCGTTGCTGGTGATCGTCCTGTTCGCTTTGTTGGTATGGCGCGGTTTCTATATCGCCATGCGCGCCCCCGACCGTTTCAGTTGCCTGATGGCCATTGGACTATCCTCCCAGATCGGTATACAGGCGCTTCTCAACCTGGCGGTGGTCACCAACGCCTTCCCCAATACGGGTATCAGCTTGCCGTTCTTCAGTTACGGCGGCTCATCTTTAGTGATGCTCATGGCGCAGATGGGCGTGTTACTGGCCATCTCCCGCCACACGAAATCCAAAGCATAGAGGTGTCGCGAATGCGTGTTCTCATGACCGGCGGCGGTACAGCGGGTCACATCAACCCTGCCTTAGCTATCGCCGCCAAAATACAAAAAGAATGTCCCGATGCCGAGATCTTGTTCGTGGGCGCCAAAGGGCGCATGGAAACCACCTTGGTCCCCGCGGCGGGATATGCGTTGAAAACCGTCACCGTAGAGGGGTTTCAGCGGAAACTCTCGGTTGAAAACATCAAAAAAAACCTGTCCGCCGCCTATCACGCGGTGACCGCGGGACGAGAAGCGGATAAGATCCTCAAAGAATTCCGCCCCGATATCGCCATCGGCACGGGCGGCTATGTCAGCGGCCCCGTGTTGCGCCGCGCGGCCAAACGGGGCATTCCCGTGGTGGTGCACGAATCCAACGCCTATCCCGGCGTGACCATTAAATTATTGGCAAAACAGGCGGCGGCGGTACTGTTGCCTAACGAAGCCGCCAAACAGTATATGCCCAAAGACGCCAATCTTATTGTGACGGGCAATCCTTTGCGCCAAGGCTTTACCGCGCCCGACCGCACCGCCGCCCGAACGGAACTGGGGGTGGATGCCCGCCCGCTTATTTTGTGTTTCGGTGGCAGTTTGGGGGCGCGCCCCATTAACGAAGCCATGGCGGGCGTTCTTCGTCGCAACCAAGAGGAAAGGAACCTGCAATTCATCGTGGGTACCGGCCGCGGTATCAACTATAAACGCACCTGTGCCCTGTTGGAAGAATACGGTGTCAAACCCGACGGCGTGTCCGTTCGGGTGCGGGAATACATCGACGATATGCCCCGTTGCATGGCAGCGGCGGATCTGGTGGTGTCCCGTTGCGGCGCCATGACACTCAGCGAATTGCCCGCCATGGGTAAACCCGCCGTGCTGATTCCGTCCCCTTACGTGGCGGAAAATCACCAGTTTTATAACGCCCAAGTATTGGCGGATAAAGGCGCGGCGGTGTGCATCGAAGAAAAAGATTTGACAGACGAGCGGTTATGGGATACCATAAAAGAGATCGCACTGGACCCCGCGCGGCTCAGTTGTATGAGTCAAGCGGCGACCGCGGCGGCTACGCCCGATGCTACCGAACAGATATGGCGCGTGATTTGCGAAGTCTTACAGAAGTAATTCTCACGCTTTTTTCTTCTTAACATAGGATGGTATGTAACGATCTTTCTCAGAAAGAGGTGCATACCATGACAACTCTGGTCGTTGAAGGCGGGCATCGAATCGGCGGAACGATCCATATTCACGGTGCCAAAAACAGCGCATTGCCCATTTTGGCGGCAACGGTATTGGTGGACGGCGAATGTCGTATTGAAAATTGTCCGCTCCTGTCCGATGTGGCGGCGGCGGTGGCCATTCTGGAACATTTGGGTTGCGTCGTCACCCGCGAAGAACATACCGTGACGGTGGATGCGAGCGGTGTCTGCCGCGGCGATATTCCCGATACGCTGATGCGGGAAATGCGGTCGTCCATCGTGTTTTTAGGTGCCATCGTGGCGCGAACAGGGGGCGCGCAACTGTCCTTCCCCGGCGGTTGCGAATTGGGGCCCCGCCCCATTGATCTGCACTTGGCGGCGCTCAGGCGCTTAGGGGTACATATCGGGGAAGAAGGTGGCCAACTGCGGTGCAAGACCCGCGGCCGTTTGCAAGGGTGTGCCATTGATCTGGCGTTTCCCAGCGTGGGTGCTACGGAAAATGTTCTGTTGGCGGCGGCCACCGCTGATGGTGTCACCACCGTGTTCAATGCCGCCCGCGAACCCGAGATCGTGGATCTGTGTGCCTTTCTTACCGCTTGTGGTGCCCGTATTCGGGGCGCAGGGGAAAGCACCTTGGTCATTGAGGGAGTCCCCGCTCTTCACGGCTGTACCCATCGGGTGATCCCCGACCGTATCGAAACCGCCACCTATATGGCGGCGGCAGCCGTCACGGGCGGTTCGCTGATGCTCAAAGCGGTATGTCCCGACCATATTCGGTCCATTCTTCCCGCTTTTGAGGAGATGGGGTGCGACATTACGGCGTGGGACGATCAGTTGTTTGTGTCCGCCCCCGCGCGGCTGCGACGGGTCAAAACCGTGCGCACCTTGCCTTATCCGGGATTTCCCACCGACGCGCAAGCGTTGCTCATGGCTATGGCGTGCGTGGCGGAAGGGACCAGTGTATTTATCGAAACCATTTTTGAAAGCCGCTATAAACACGTGGGCGAACTGATGCGATTGGGTGCCCGCGTGAAAGTGGAAGGACGAGTGGCGGTGGTAGAAGGCGTGCCGATGTTGTCAGCCGCACCGGTGGAATGTACCGACCTGCGCGGCGGGGCGGCGCTGGTGTTGGCGGCCCTTTGCGCCGACGGCACCACCCATATCACCAACCTGTATCATTTGGAACGGGGATACGAATCGTTGGCGGACTGCTTAACCAAAGTAGGCGCTTCTGTAAAAGGAATGGATGTATGAGACCGACGGCTTCTCAAAACCGAAAACAAGCGCGCAACCGAAAACGGGCGAAAGCCCGCCTTCGGTTGCTTCTTGTGCTCTGCGGCGGCAGTTTGATCATGTTGGTGTGCATTTTATTGTTGTTGCCCGCGGCGTTCGGTAACGCCCATACGGCGGACAAGCCCGCCACCCTCGGTGTCACGTCGGTTGCGGTGGAGGGCAATACCCGCTACGACGAGGAAGCGGTGTTGGGTGTCAGCGGTATCGAAGTGGGACAAAGTATTTTCTCCTTGGACCGCCGCAAAGCCGCCAAAGCGCTGAAAAAGGAATTTCACTATTTTGAAGACGTGAAAGTCAAGATGGATCTTTCCCGCAATGTGACCATTCAGGTTCGCGAAGCCGTCCCCATGGGAGCGGTATATGCCGAGGGACAATGGGTGGTGGTCAGCAGTGAGGGCGTGGGATTGCAAGCCACTCCCGTCACCACCGAACGTCCCTTGCGCCAGTTGTATATCAAAGGGGCGGGGGTGCTTTCCGCCATCCCCGGCAAACAGGTGTTGGATAAGGACAGTTTGGCCATCGTCGGAGAGATTTTCGAAGCCTTGCAAGGGGTAGGATTGCAAGACATCTGTGTCATTGACATTGAAAACCGCACGGATATTCGGCTCAACTGGAATAACCAGATCACCATTTTGCTGGGCAACGACAGCAATCTGCATTATGAAATTGCCGCCGCGGCCAGTGCTTTGCCGAAAGTATTTGAAAAACACGGGGACACCGCTACGGGATTGTTGAATTTGAGTCAGTATGCCGATCCTAACATTGCGTCCCCCGCCATTGTGTTTACCCCGTCGTCGTTATTGGAACAAGATACC
>JAZQJE010000065.1:0-4911 GCA_045541495.1 Acutalibacteraceae bacterium
ACCTGAATCGGCTTATTTAAAAGGATAGAATCAGAAAACGATTCTATTTCTTTTGTGTAAAGATTTCCAAAAGAGACATCTGCTTTACAAGGTGATTTGCCCGTTAGAATAATATCTAAATCCCCGCGCTCTAACTGACCAATGGTATTGCTCGCCACCAAGCTTCCTTTCGTACCGTAGATCTCGATACCACATTTTGCTGCGTCATCAGGGATGTTGAAGTTGGTATCAACAGTTCCATAAATACCATTATCCATCTTGAAAATAACGGATGCAGAATCCTCCACTTCATATTGAAAGCTCTTCGTTCCGGTAAACGCTGCAATTTTTTGGATTTTTCCACCCGTTATGTATTGTAACAAATCAATGCAGTGGACTCCTAAATCCATTAACGCGCCGCCACCGGAAGTGTTTAGGCTTTGGCGCCAACTTCCCGGAATATCGGGATACCAACACACCATTTGCGCTCTGCAGGAAACAATTTCACCGAGTTCACCGCTTTCCACCACTTCTTTCATTTTTTGATGACAAGCATGGTAGCGCATCATGAGTCCCGCCGCAAGCATCACATGCTCTTTCGCGCAAACGTCAACAATTTCTTTTCCTTCTTCAACGGTCAACCCCAAAGGTTTTTCCAGTAGGATATGCTTTTTGGCATGTGCGGCTTTGATTACCTGTTCTTTATGACAATTAACGGGGGTGGCGATGTACACAGCATCAATATTGTCATCATCCAAAAGCTCATCAACCGTATAATAGACAGTCGCATTGTATTTTTCGCCTGTTGCTATTGCTCTTCCGGGATCACTATCCATTACGGCCACTAATTCTGCATTTTTTGCAAGGAGTAATCCCGGTATGGTTCTTCTGTCGGCAATTCCTCCAGAGCCGATAATCCCCCATTTAACCTTCATAACACTCTTCCCTTTTCGTATTAAAGTAAAAAATTTTTGCAAAGCAACCGGAATCTTATCAAAAATTCCGGTTGCTTTTATCGGGATATCCTATGGTCTTTGCCATACTCTGACCCAGTCAACATAAAACGGCCATTTTTCATCTCCGCCGATGAACAGTATCAAATCTTCATCGTTCATTACCGAATGGCAACCTTTGAAAGTTTTATCAGCAAGTTCAGGACGCTCCTCTTCAATCCTGGGTAAAGGGATATCACTATTTTTGTAAAAATATTGGGGCAGTTCATTTTCGGAGTAAGTGGTGGCGTGCATTTTTTTGCCGTCCAAATACCACTCTATTTTCCCATAGTCCCAAAGAGCAGCGAAAACGTGCCAATCATCATCGATATAATCAAAGTGGTCGCGATAGCCGGTACCGTTAACGCAATTCGAGCCCAAAAGACGGGTACCATCGGGAAATATACGTGTATGATGAGTCGCCCCGGTGTGCATGATCTTATTCACCGGCTTGTGGTGTACCGCTTCAAAAATATCCAGTTCCCCCGCGTCTTTCCAAGGCATTCCCATACAATCCGTATACGAATGCCCCCAGAAACAAGGCCAGTACGCCCTCTGGCCCGCTCCTATCGGCGGAATATCGGCCGCTTTGAATTTTGCCCGAATCTCAGCATAGCCAAAGTGAAAGGTGAAACCCGTCTTGCCTTTTTTACTGTAAGAAGCAATACCGGTTCCTTTTCTCTCTGCTCTTTGTTTAACCGTCAGAATGGATTCTTCCCAATCATAGTCTACCCCTATCTCCAAAGGCTTACGACCGTACGGTTGATCCGAATACCATTTATACCCCACATTACCGGTAGCCTGTGTGTCAATGGTAGATAAAGAATCAAAGTCATCGTAGAAAACAAGTGAGGTCATCCCCGCTTTGGCAGCTGCTTCCGGAGGCATAATTTTTTTCATAAAAATCCCCTTTCTTTTTACAGAAAAGGGGAATCTGCTGAGCAAAATTCCCCTTTTCTGTAAGTCACTCTGTTTATTGTTTGATCTTGATAGATTTTCTTTTCACGAGCACTACAGAAAGGACAATCGCACCGACTGCTAAGACTGCCACGGGGATCACGATCCATAACCAAATCCTACCATCGGCCGGTTCCACGCTTACGGGCGGAGTATTGCCAATTGCATCACTCGGATCCGCGTTGTTATCCCCCCCGTCATCGGGAAGCGGATTGTCCGGCACTTCATCATCGGGATTTGTGTCTCCGCCGACCTGGTCATCCGTACCGTCTGCCGGATTGTCGGGAGAAACTTCATTTTCTCCTCCATTTACATCGACATTCCCCTCAAACATGTTGCTCTCGCTTACCGTAAAGCTCGAACCGTCCCAAACAGCATATAGCATTAAATTTTCGCCTTCACTGATTTCGACCGAATAGGTCGATTCGATCTCGTTTCCTACTTCATCATAAATATAAATTTTGTAGGTGCCGGGTTCAATGTCTTTAAACGAGAAATTGCCTTCAGCATCCGTAGATTCCACCAAATAACCCGGTTGCATCAAAATCCAGCCGTCGGAGATGGTGTTACCATATTGGTCGAATAATTTGCCGGTTACGGTTGTAGCTTTCGTTTCGGTTGGATCTTGTACTCCGTCTTGAATGTTAGAATCACCCGATTCCCCGTTACCGGACTGCCAAACGCGAACGTAGTCTACTTCCATGGGCCAGTTTGTATCAGCGCCCAAAATGATCGTTGCGCCATGTTCATCCAACGGACTGAACATACCTTTGTATATGGCTCTTGTACCTGCCGGTGAAGAGTAATCATCCTCGCTGTACAACAATCTGTGCACAACTTCACCGTTCAAATACCAAGTAAGGGAGCCTTTTTCCCAAAGAACGCCCAATATCTGGTAATCTTTACCCGGCCACGCGGCACCACCCGCTGCAGATGCCCACCATTCTTCGGTTTTGTCACTCAATCGGCGATCGTGGACCGTAAATGCGCCGCCATATTTGACCGCCTCAAAGAAATCCAATTCCACCGAGCGATCCATTTCACTATGATACGCCGCTTTCGGAATTGACCAAATTGCCGGCCAATATTTTGTTTTCGGAATCGTCGGATCATAACGGAACCGTACTTCCAAATATCCGAACGTATAATCAAAACCTACTCGTGATTTCGTACTATATGTCGGGAGTGCGAAGGTGGAAGGTGTTGCGATTTTAATAGCCGAATCCTGTACGGAATAATCGTTGGAAGAGGTGTTGGGTCTTGCATACGGAATGTCTGTATACCATTTGTACCCAACTCCGCCGGTCGCATTCACATCGATCGTCGCTAAACTATCAAAGTCATCACTGAAAGTGAGTGTGTTATAACCAGCACTTGCCGCAGGTTCAGGGATTTGCAATTTCGTCTCTGCTACGTGGACGTTTTTGTTAAGATAATCATTCGCCGTATTCACGTCAAGCGTAACCACGCTGGAATCTAACACGGCCGAAATTGTATGTGATCCCTGTATTGCTTCCCAATCCACGTTCAAGAACACGACTTCACTGCCGCCGGCAGGCAACGGTTCCGCCGTCTTTTCGGTTGCGAGCAACACGCCGTCTACCATAAATTTCACATGTACACCTTTGGGGGCCTCTTGATCCTCGGATACATTTGTCACGGTAGCGGCAACCGATACCTTTTCACCGGGTTTTGGCCACTCGTTCGTGGTCGTTAATTCGGTTACAGCCAAATCAATGGTAGAATCCACCACCGTCACCTCAGCGGTAGCTGTTATGCCGTTCACAGAGGTAGCTGTAATAGTGGTTTTGCCCGCAAAAATCGGTGTAATAATACAGGAACCGACCGCACCGCCCGGTGCAACCGTTGCCACGCCTTCGTTACTGCTGGTCCATGTCAGCGTTTTATCGGAATTAGCAGGTAAAATGGTTGCATTCAGGCTGGCAACCGTAGCGGAACCGATTCGAACCGCCAGTGTTTCGGGCTGAATGGTAACCGAAGTAACATCACTTTCTTCAGCTCTCACCAAAGAAAGGTCATCGATAAAAACATCTCCGTTTCCGGCACCGGCGATTAACGTCAAGTCCCAGCCTATCGCACCCTTACCATTACTCGTAACAATAAAGGATGCTTGTTTCCATTCACCATCTGTTTTTTCCAGTGTTGTTTCTTTTACCATTGGATTATACGAATTCGGGTAAGATGCATTCGTATATCCAAAAATCACGCGCAGATAGCTGGGTCCTGTAGTCCGATACCAAAAACTCAATTCGTACGGCTTATTTTTTTCCATGAGCCAAGCAAGCGATTTGCTATAGCGGTTGACAACCGACGTATTGGTTCCGGTGATTTTCATACCCCAGCCGGGGGTTCCGCCTACTTCGCGGCCTACACCTTCAACGACCATATCGTTGTTGGTCCAATAATCAAGGCCGCCACCAAATTCAAAGTCGCCGTTGGGGAATAAATTGTGAACCCCGTCTTTTGTCTTTAATGAAACATCATCAATATAGATAACGCCTACACCTTTGGTGGATTTAAAGTAAAAATCAAACCCTGTGCTACCGATTCCGTTGCCCTGCACAATCATGGAAATCTGTTTCCACTCACCATCGGTGGAAGGCAACATGGAATTCGCAGCTATCATTCCATTTGGACTATACGGATATGATGTACTGGTATCGCCAAAATTTAATCGTAATCTCGTGGTAGCATCCACGGATGTTTTATACCAAAAGCTCAGTTCATAGGTGGTACCCGGTGTCATTTTGGCAGCCAATTCTTTACGATACCGTACGGTAAGCTCTTTGGAATCTGATCCGGTGATCTTCAAACCGCTTCCGGGCGGGGTTCCGTAACCCATTCCGTTTTCAATCATCGAACCTGCCGGAAGCAGCCAACTGTCATCACCAATCTCAAAATTTCCGTTAATAAAAAGATTGGATAAGTCAACCGGCACTTCGGGTATGACAGTAATTGTGGC
>JAZQJE010000066.1:0-1957 GCA_045541495.1 Acutalibacteraceae bacterium
GTTGTAAAATTCCGCGTTTTCTGCTACAATATGCCCAGTGAATGACCGCCCCTAATCATTCACTGAATTCATAATAAATCCATGTCGCACATTACCCAACGACCAAAGAAAGAGAGATTGAAAAATGGAAATCAATAAGGAACTTTTAGAGCGGTTTAAAATGAAACAGACCGCAGAAGCTGCGAACCTTAAAACGCACATCGGCGAGGTTCTGGCAGTTGAAAAATGGGAGACTTCCGAGTATGTTGACGCTGACGGTGTACCTCATTGCGTTCTTTCCCTGTCCATTCATGGCACCGGGGACATCTACCGCACCGAGGTCAGAGCGTTCATCGAAAAGTTCAGGACCTATATTGACGTGTTCGGCGAGTGTCCGGTTGATCAGCGCCCGCTAATCAAGATTACAGGCCGGACATCCAAGAAGCGCAACGAATACATTTCGTTCGACATTGTTGATCAGAACGGCAATCCGTTTTAATCATACCAAGGGCGGCTGTACACGCCCGATCTGTGAGTTTTCTCGTTCACGTACTCCTAGCGAAAAAGAACCGCTCCCCCTACAAGCGGTTCTTTTTTCTATTTGACAAATATTATCAGATGTGATAAAACTAAAACAGGTCCGGGCGGTGGGCGCACGCAGTCCTCAGAAGGGATAGCCCAGATATGGCGATATCATGAGCCGCTCAGACCTCTATTTTAAAAAATGGAATGAGGTGACATCATGGACCTGATAAAGACAATCACGGATTTCATCCAGCAATTGGGATTTCCTATCGCATGTGTTTGTTACCTCTTTTATAGTCAGAGCAAAGAGCGGGAAGCTCACGCGGCAGAATCCAAGGCATGGACGGATGCACTCCACAATAACACACTGGCAATTCAGAAACTGACGGACATTATAAGCGAAAGGTTTAATTTCGATGGAAAATAAACGATTCTGCGAAAATGTGTTAGCGCTCATCGGTCAGCCGTACAGCCAGACGGATTGTATCGGCGTGGTACGCAAGGCGGCGGGCATTCGGTGCCAAGGCACAAACTGGCTATGGCGCTCATATAATTCGGCAGGGAAATATAAATATCTCACCCAGCGCATGGAGCGCCCGCCGCGGCTGAACGAGATTAAAAACGGATTACTTGTCTTCCGTATCAAATGGGATCAGATACCCAAGGGATACAGCGACAGGCCCAATTGCCACCATGTCGGCGTAATTATCGGAACCGATGTCGTGCAGTCGAATGAATCGACAGGGGTTAACCGGAAACCGTACAACGTGAATGAGTGGGACGGTTGCGGCTGGCTGAAGTTTATCGATTTTCCGATTTCTGAAAATGCGATCCCGCCGGAAGAAACCGAAATTTCATATAACGACGTTTACACGCAACCGGGCGAACTTTCCGACCATGAAATGATTAAGGCGATCTACAATCATTTGATTGTCGATTAAATAAAGGAAGAAAGAGGGATTTAAAAATGAATTTTGACCAGTTGGCGAACCTCATTAAAGCGGGATTTAATGAGGAGCAAGTAAGAAGTATCGGAGCGATCATGGACGGCGGGACGAACCCGCCCACGAACCCGACCGCTCCCACGAACCCGCCCGCTCCCACGAACCCGCCCACAACCCCGACCGCGCCCCGCGGCACCAAATCCGGGGCAACAGAGCCGAAAGCGGAAAGTGAGACGGTCACACTTCTCAAGGAAATGTTGGGGCTGATTCAGAAGGGGAATATTAACACCGTCGGCACCGGGGCAATGCCGGAGCAGACGGGCGCGGATGTTCTGGCGGAAATTCTCAACCCCACACCAAAAACCAAATAAAGGAGATGGAAAACAATGGCTAATGATTACACGTTTAATCAAGTCGCGACGATTCTAAATGCAATCGTCCAGCAGGCACAGGGACGGGCCGAGAACACCGGACACGTTCCCGTCAATACGTCCGAGTTTGTCAGCATT
>JAZQJE010000067.1:0-12183 GCA_045541495.1 Acutalibacteraceae bacterium
TGTGGATAACTCACACCCGACCAAAAACCCGAAAAAGTTTTCCACAATTGTGGATAACCCTGTTGATAACAAAATTCCGCATTTGTGGAAAAGTCCCTTGCAGAATGGCTTGCCCGGTGCTATACTTAAAGCATCCCGCGAGGGCATGAAAGGAGGGCATTATCCCATGACCGTTTCTGAAATTCTTCGTGATCACATTGGGCACTTCACCGAAGCCGACATTGAGTTTCTGAACATGGACATTCATAGAGAATGGTTAGCAGAAACCCGGAAACAGACCGTAGCCGCCTACTTCAAGTTCACGCACCTGTTGACCTACTTCGGATTCATCAGCAAGATTTCCCCGCGTGAGCGTGACGAACTGGCTAAGCTGTTCCGCGAAGCAAACAAGATCACCGAAGCCGAACTTAAGGGGGGGTTCCAATGAAGACCACCGATTGCACCAAGAAGCTTTATTACAGCGTCATCTCATGGTATCGGGCCTTGCGCCACTGGCGGCGGATGGGTTACGTGACAACGATACCGGATATCACGTTGGCGTTGTGGCACTGGTGGGAGGGCAACAGCGCGTATAGCCTGAACGACATGATTGACCTTGCAGAGAGGAGGATTCAAGCATGAGCAAGCGCGACCGCTGGGAATGGTTCCTCTACTACGTATCTCCGGGGGATTTATCCCCCGCCGGGTACGCGGTATATAGTGACTCAGATTACCGTGTTTATACCCGCGTCAATGACCGGGGAACCGTCTACCGCATCAGTCTAAACGGTGAATGGTGTAGCGACATCCTGCCGACACTGGTTGCGGTGGACGAGTGGCTTATTTCAGAAATGGAGGGCGAATAATGGATCCGGAACGCAGACTTGTTAAGGATGTCAGGACGATTGCGGAGGCGCTCGTGACCGCGATCATCGCCGACAACAACGATGTATGGCTAGACATGGAGCGGAAAATTGGTGCTATTTGCTTCCGCAACCTGATTTCAATCCATCGCGCAACGCAGATAGCCCGTCTTCGGTTCCCGCGTCGGACGCGGCAGGAAAACGCGGTTGATTTGGTTTACACTGGCCTGTATAATGAAATTCGCGCGATCATGGGCGGCACAAGCACCCTAGAAAAATACAAAGACGAACTGAAAGGAGTCTAATTATGGGACTGATTGATATGATTAACGCCGGGGCCGCTAAGCGAATGGAGCCCGGCCAGCGGTACAAAATCGCTAGCATTACGTTTAGCATGGTAGATGACACGTTTAACGAGGGGAAGAAGCGCCCGATGGTTCAGATCCTGACCCCTGAGGGCGAGTGCTATTACGCCCCCTCCAACATCGCGCGTAACTGTGCGAACGTGTCACCGGAGGAAGTGCAGACGCTTGTTGGTATGATTATCGAATGCCGCACCTATTACAGCAATCGCCTCCGGCGGGAGCTTGTACAAGGGACGATTATTAACCCTAACGCCTAAATAAAACAGCTTGTGCCGTATGATAAGCCGGGAGAAGACGCGATTTTCTCCCGGCCTTTTTAACAGGAGGGATAAAAATGCCGAGAGCATCCAACATGAAAGCTAAGGCCCCGCGTTTAACGGCTAAAAGCTTCGCCGCCGCCACGGGGATAGAACTGGGAGATATCAAGCGGTTTCAAAAAATGGCAAAGAGCTACAACGATGCCGCGCGGAAGTGGGCGGCGCGTAACAACTACGAAGGGAACCTATGGAGGCCATGGACAATGCAAGCCATGGCACAAAGCCGCTCCAGAACGCCCGCCGAGGCCTTCCGTTATGCCATGGAAGAACTTCAAGACCGACTCCGGGACGGCGTTTCTAACCTACTGAACACGACAAAAAAGAAATACGTTGAAAACCTTATTTCAGCAATGGCAACGAGTAGCCAATATTTGCTTGATGCGGAGTTACAGCGTATTGTCGAAGGGTATCAAAAGGGCAAAATAACCGAAGATGAGATATACCGCGCGACTGGTGGAGTTGATTTTGGGTTGCTATACATAACCCGGGACGATTCAAGCGGTGAAGTTGACTATGACTTTACCCCGGTTCTTGATCGTCTTCGTTCTGCTGGATTGTTATAAGAAAGGCTGGCTACTATGCAACTTGTGGGAGACTTTGAGACAACGCGCGACATAGACGAATACGGGGCTATCTCTATGCGGGTTTGGCTGTTCGATCTGTGTGATATTGAGAGTCTCCAGCATTGTACGTTTACTTCAATTGCGGACGGCTTCGCATGGCTCGACAGCATAGAAGACAATGATATAAGCGTGTATTTCCATAACTTGAAATTTGACGGCTCGTATATTACGGACTGGCTATTCCGCTCCGGCTATAAATGGTCAGACAAGCCGACAGATCCGGGAACGTTTAACTTTCTAGTTTCGGATGTCGGGCAGTGGTTCGCCGGGACTGTTGTAACGAAAACGGGTAAAAAACTCCGCTTTTACGACTCGTTAAAGAAGATCCCGCTTCCCGTTCGCCGGATCGGCGAAGCGTACAACCTGCCCATGTCTAAAGGTGAAATAGATTACAATCTCCACCGCCCCGTAGGATACGCGCCCACTGAAACAGAACTGGATTACGTTTGGAAAGATACGGAGATTGTAGCCCGTGCGCTTAAAATACACTTTGACGCGGGACTAAAGCGAATGACCGCACCCAGTGACGCGCTCGACGGGATCAAGCGAACGGTTACGGATGCCTATAGAAAATTAGGTATTCAATACATGAGACAGCACCCGGAGGTTGAAGCGTTTTGCCGTCAAGCGTACTACGGCGGGATCAGTTACGTTAAACCGGACATACAGGAACGCGAAGTCGGGGCCGGGGTTGTCTATGATGTCAATTCCCTTTACCCGTATGTAATGCGTGAATATCCGTATCCTGTTTATTGGCCCGTAAAGATTGACGGGTACATGGATCTGGACGGCTGCCTATGGATTGCTGAATTTAACGTACGAGCCGAGCATATTCCCGGAGCATTGCCAACGTTGCGCGTTGGAAAGAGTTGGGTTGACACCTATTACGAAGGACGCGTGACGCTAACCAGTGTTGACTTTGAAATGATGCTGGAAAACTATATCGTTGATTATGAGTTTATACGCGGCTATAAGTGGAGACACTCTGATCCGGATCTTTTCCGCGAATTCGTGACATATTGGGGAACCCGAAAGGAACACGATAAGGGCGGAAAGAGACAGATAGACAAACTCATGATGAATAGCGGTTACGGCAAATTTGGGATGAATCCCCTAAGACGGCACAAAATCATGAGCTTTTCGCCGTCTTCGGACTGCATAGCAATGGCGAATAGCGAATATGAATACACTGATTGCAACAACGTAGCGATTGCCGCATTTATCACGGCGTACGCCCGCCGGGAACTGCACCGGGGCGTGAACGCGTCAAGGGGTTTTTGTTATTGTGATACGGACTCTGTCCATCTTGCCACGATAAACGGAGAACCGCCAGCGTTTGGCGGTTCCGTGGATCCGGTAAAATTAGGCTGTTGGAAACGTGAAAGCGAATTCACCCGCGCAAAATACTTGCGGCAGAAAACGTATATTGAGGAACACGAAGACGGAACGCTGGAGGTAAAAGCTTGCGGGATGCCTGACAGCATCAAACAGCTAATTACATGGGACAATTTTCGCGTTGGCGCGACGTTTCCCGGCAAACTGGTTCCGATCATCCGGCCCGGCGGTGTGGATTTGGTGGAACGAGATTTTACTATACATGAAACGAGTTTCACGTTTTAACCAGCAGTTTCCAACAGGATTGAAGAAACTCCGCTTTTGTCTCTACGGACTCAAATATCATTAACCCTTCTGCATAATATCGGGTAAGGATGTTTCTCACCATCTGATAATGCACCGTAACGGCGGTTGTGTTCTCATCGTGCAATGACATATCGACAGCGTAAACGACAGACTCAGCGTTTGCGCTGTTTTTACGTTTACGCACATATAGGGAGGCAGGTTGACAGATCAGGATCTGAAACACACCGTACCCGGTTTTTAGATTGAACAATTCGCGTGAACGCTTCGGGATTTCTTCCGAGATGAACGCATCAGAATCCGCAAGGGACTCATTATTGATTGCATATTCGCTATAATGCGTACCCGCCACGAGCCGACCGAATCGGGTTGACTGCATCTGAGTCGTAAATTCATCCGTTCGCGCGTTCTCGATCACGATTTCATCCGCGACCGTAAACTGCCTATTAGCAGGGTGAATTTTAAAATACGTGAAATAGGGAGACGCAACCGTGACATTGTTTGCGAGGAAGAAAGCGCGGACATCGCGCCCGCGCGAAATAGTAAAGTAAAACTCAAGGAACCGTTCAACCTCATTATTTAAGTACCTGATACCGGGGAGCGGGATAAACTCATCAAAAATGATTTTCGTGCATAGCGGGTCGGAGATTGCCTTGATTGCCGATTCGCTCAAGGCTTGAAATGAAATGAATGGTTCCCAAGCCGGGCTTTTTATTCCCGGCGTTCGCGTAAGATAGCCAACATTCCCATCAATTTTAAAACCGTACTCCGGGAACCGCTCCGCGACATCCGCAAAAAATCTGCCGTCTTTCGTGACCTTGTCCAGTTCGGTTTTATACCGCATGACCCACCAGCACTTATTGCCATTGCGGAGATAGTCAGAGATAGCCCACAACTTGAATTGATAGGTTTTCCCGATGCCGCGTGCACCGATCACAAAGCTAAATAGTTTGTTGTAACTCAGAAGCTGAGACTTATCGTAGTATCTCAAAACAACTTCGCCGCCTTCGCAACAACGATAAAGTTAGACAGCTTTCTTTCGGGTACCGGGCCGGGTTCGGGCTCTGGATCCGGGCCGGGATCCGGGCCGGGATCCGGCGGGTCGCTTCCGTCCCCGAATTCGTCATAGAATGCGGTATAGATACGTTCCGCGAAATTGGCATATACCGGGAGCGTTTTAGGCGCACCACCGGAACGGACGAACGCCGCATAAAACCATTCGCAATACTCGCGGACGCTGTAGCTTGTAGACCTTAAAAAGTCGTTAATGCTACCCCTGTAGACTTTATGTGTCAGTACCGCATAATCCGTGCTTGTTGTCGGTTTCCATCCGTTTTGTTTATAGATATATTCAAGCTGTGCCCGCATATCACTGCAAGGCGCGTCATTTTCGTTATACAGGCTGTTTAACGTGCCGCCCTGATTGTCCAATAGCCAATAAGCAAAGATGGGTTTATTGGTGCCGTGATAGTTTCTCCAGTATTCCGGCGTTCTGCTGGTCGGGAGACATCCGGGCACAAACTGGGAGATACCGAACGCGCGACCGCGATTGTTGAAAAGGTATTGCAGATCATTGAAGCCAAAGACCGCCGCCGGGTTAAGCCTTGACTCGCCGTTAAAACATCCCATCATGCCGCACAAGGGTTTATATTGTACGCCAGTAGTGCGAGTCAGGAACCATGTAAAGATATACCGGGCATTCTGTTTGCCCTTCTCCGTCTCGTAGCCGTACTTTTCCGTAAACGTTCGGTTATACGGGAGGTTAACTGTATGGAGCGTATCTAACCATGCCATTTAATCAACTCCGTCCGGTATGGTACTTCTGAGATAGGCAATGCATTCTTCTATTTCTTCCCGCGTCAAACCCAACAGCCACGTTTTTGTTTCGTCATCCGGCCCGTCACCGTAGGCGCGGAAGAACTCAGCCATTGACCAGCCGAGCCCGCGAAGATGGTACCATCTAACACCCGTGTTGTCGCGCTCGTCATCGACTTCGTACATAATGCCGAAGTCGTGATAATTGTACGCGGGAATACGAATAGACGGGGAGGCCCTTGACGGGCCTTCCCTGATAAATACGTTCCCGGTTATGTCGGGATTGACATAGACCAACATTACGCGACCCTCTGCCACATATACACGACAAGATAAGGCGGCATATTGTTGTGGGGCTGACCCCCGCCAGCATTGACCATTTCCGCGCCGATTACGTTGGAGCCACTGCCGACAGATTTTTGACCCCCGGTACCCGTCCACACAACAATAGAATCATAGGTTGAACCATCCCGCCGCATCGCGTGATTGTGCGATGGCATTTCGTTAATAGACAGCGTGTGCGTAGCTTCGCCGCCAGTATCGCCCGCCGTGTACGTAGATCCGGCGGCAAGGAGGAAACGGTCTGCGATCGGTTGCCATGTCGTGCCCGGGAACAGCGTTGCAGGGGATGTATTTGCCGTGCTGATGTAAACAGCACCGACCGGATAAACCGTGTTGATGACCTCAGTAATTGTCGCGCCGGGCGTGATTCCCTCAATGGCTGATTTAATCGTTGTGGAATTGCTGGAAGACATCGGGAGATTTGCGCCAGTAACGGTTGCGTCACCGTTTGAACCCGGGTAAATAGTTCCGTTAATAGACAGGATGCCGTCCCCGCCGCCGCTTGACCCGCCGCCGCCAATGGGTAGCATGGTTACCGTGTTCCCCGTTTTGAGCAATACAAAGGTATTCGTATCGTCAACAACCGCAAAGCGGCAACCCTCATTATAAGCAGTTAAAAGGTCGTTCGGGCCGACTTCGTCATTTTCCGCGCGATAGATCGGAACGGTAAGACCGTCCACCAGTTCCGCATAGCTAATGACTACGTCTCCCGTTCTGCCGTTCACGGAATCGACGGGGTAATCCACCTGCACCGGGTGTTCCTCCAGATAGGCCGCGACCGCGTCCGGCATGGTCTGATTGATTAGCTCCGTTAGCTCCTGTTCGTTGGCGATCGGATTGTCTTGCAGATATTGCCAGATCTGATAGAGCCATGACGCAATGTCCGCGCTGGAAGGTTTGAAGACCCCGTTAATAGGCATGATGAATTTTGCCATTGTTTACACCTCCGGATTTACTGTCAATACAAACTCTCCGTCTGTTTCGAGATCGAATACGCCAATGAAAAGAGACTCCAAGTCTCTAAAGATATACGTGTATGCGTCAAAGTCTGTTGCTTCCCGGTATCCACCTAGGATTTGCGCGGAAGTCATGACACCGATATTACCATACCGCCGCATGGACGAAGAACCGCTTCCGGTTCCAGTGCTGGATCCGGAGGACTCGCTATTACCGCGCCCGCCCGCCGACATATAATTCTCAATGTCGCTTAAACTGCCGTCCGGGGTGTCACTCGTGAATTGTTCGTCCGTTGTTGTCGTTTCGGATTCGCTCGTGTTTTCGGATTCGTACTCGCTGGTTTCATGAAGATCATAGTTATAAATAGCATCGTCTGGACGGAGTGCGGTTTCAGTATCAATAAGTCTTTGCCATTGCGCAATATGCCGCTTGATTACAAAATGGAACCGTTCCACCCACCGCCACGGAGGCATTATAGCCAAATCATAATCTAGGAAGTGCGCACCAATTTGGGCTTTAATGTCCGTATATGACTGGTATTCACTCCCCAGTTCTGGAAACAGCGTTTCCGGAAATCCCGGTACGTTGAATACTGGGGATTCCGGATTCATCAGAACCGCCAATTTCAAGGATATCACCTCCGCGCCATTCTACATTCAGAGACGCACCGAACAACCTATTGTAAGCGTTCGCCGCCTCTTCTCTTGCCCTGATTGCCGAATCACGATAGAACGTAATCAGTTGGTTATTGGCTGTTGTCTCACCGGAAATAAGCCGTTCCCGCTTCTGTATCGGTTGATTGTTGATGCCGCAAACCGTCAAGAAGCGGTTCAAAAGCTGGTTGTAATGTTCAATGTATGCCGCACCTTCAAATTCCGTGCGGGTGGGGAAAAACCTCTTTGCCGTTTCAATCGTAGACATTGCGGAAGCGGTAACACCGATAACAGATTCATACTCAAGCCGCCGGCGGTTCGCTTCTTTCAAACTCTCAATCTCTTCTTTTGTTCCGCTGAAAACAATTGGGTTTTTTTGCTGTTCCAGATTGTACGCCATCGCCGACCAACACCGCGCCATTTGATGAATGGTATCGTCAAAGATCGGAAAGAGACCCGTGCGGGATGCGTCATTGTAAAACGGTACGCAGTTATCCGAATCTATAACCCTATCATAATCCGCGCCCGTAACAGTATAGGATCGCGGCAGCCAGTAGATATCGAAAGCCCCTGAGGGGTAACCCGGTAACAGCATCGGCCCGCCGACAGGATCGGAAAAGCCCACGGCAAGCCCGTCTCTATCCCATAGACAGATAAACCGCTCAAGCTGTTCCGATGTCAGCCGCTCCGGTAAGCCCGTCCACTTGAAACGGCCCTGAACCAAATTCGTTATCATATCGCGCACAACGATTTCCGCAAAGCTATATTCAATTTTCTGTCTCTTACCCATTGCCGCCCACCTCCGGGTTGTCAATTCCATAGGGTGAGCCGTAATATTCGGAAAAATCGCCGCCGCTTATATACCAAAGATACACGCCACGCCCAAGCAAATCAATCATCATTTTGCGGACAAACTCCGGGCGGGTTCCGAGGTTTACGGCTATTTTTGCGCTGTTCAAGACCACATAATCATAAAGTTCATGTGATTTCCTGATCGGATACGAAACGTGTTGGTTAACCGTATGACCCGAAGACCGTAACAACGTATCCAGCAAATACGCGCTTTCACCGTTTGGGGTATATGTGCCGATCATGAAGCCATATTGCCGAAGCGTTACCATATCGCCATACGCGTTCGACCCTCTAGCCGTTGGCGGGATCCGGCTTTTATCCTGATAGCCCGCCATTAGCTGATTCAACGCGCTGTTTGCGTTTGCTACGGCATGATCATATTGATAGGCGCGTTCTATTCCAAGTTGATGATTCAAATAGGTAACGCCTAATTGATACAATTGATTGATCCATGGGGCCGCGCCTGTATCCTGCTGTACGCCTAACATAGTTGTCAGCTTGTTCTCCGGTGCGTCAATGTCAATCTGCCGACCGCTGAGCGCCGAAGCCGCCGCCGCCGCCGCTGACTTGATCGGGCGCGCCAGCGCGTCAAAGCTCCCGATGATACCTTGCTGGGAGGCTTCCGCGACCCGTTCGCCGATATCCGTTTCCGTCTGCATGATTCCGGAAGAAGACAGATTGTAAGCGAAGGATTTTTGCCGCGCTTCGACCGCGTGCCGGATCTGAATTTCTGCATCGTCAATTGCAGCTTGTCTGCTGGCTTGCGTCTGAGCCAGCCAAATTTTATAGGAGTCATTCAGCCATGCACAACTGGGAGCCTGTGTAATTTTTAAAGACCGCTGACGGATTGCATCAAGCGAGTTAAACGCCAAATTAACCGGAGTACAAAACAGGGTAGGAGAACCGCCCGTCAGGGAGCAGGAGATTTGAAACGTTGGCGTTCCTGTAAATTCGTTAAAATGGAACGTTGCCGTTTCACCTTGTCCGTTATTGATCACAATATAACTATAATCATAATCGGACAGCAACGGAAGCGTTTCGTAAGTGCCTCCGTCAATCGTTGTGGGTTGCGCGATTTCGTAAACAATGGACTGCAAGACATTAGCATCCGAACCTAAATGGATAGCCGCATCCCTGATGCCCGAAGGAACGAAGGCAATAGGTATCGCATAAATACCACTGATTGCATCCGTTATGCCTAAATCGTTAAAATGCCTGAGCAGTGTAGAAAGGTTCTGAAGCAACGTAGCCGCATTATCGGAAGCAATAATATACGGCGTGGCGACCATGAAGAGCCCGTTAATCATGCTCATCGTGTGCGTTTCGGACGATGTGACGCGAAGATCTACCGTACTATAGATTACAAAGGCATAGTTTCCGGTGTCGATTGCCTCAAACGCCGCACACTGTGATTGCTGGACGGGATATTCGGACGTAGTTCCGACAGGGGGCAATTCATCCATGTCGGTTGACTTTACGAGGAACCCGGGAACATGCCAAAACGGAGCAGTGCCGGAAAAATAATAGGTTTGGATATAGTCAACATCAAGCGTAAGCAAGGTCACGCTAGGCGAAACATACGCGCGGGCCGTGATAAACGCGTACCACTCGCGCCTTTTTGTTGCGTCTAAGCTGTCGTTGGTGATTCGGATATAGTCATAATTTAGGGCCGTTTCATAGTTCACGTTGATCTTGATCGTATCCCCGACACGCCAATATTTATTTGCCGATATGGTCAGCATCGGGCGCGACAATAGCCAGTTTGTGCGCTCAGACTCAGACGCAAACGCCCAGATATGCGTTAGCGTCGGATCTGTGCGCCCGGTTTTATACAATTGATAAATCGTATCCCTTGCCACATGATCACCCCGCCTTTATAAGGGTTCCCCCGCAGCCGAGCATAGCTACGGGGGATGTGAATAGGAGGAAAGAACCAATATGTCAGGCGCCCGTCCCGGAGCGCAGGACAACACAGGACTCAAACGGAGACAGCGACAGAGTGAGCCAACGATGCAAGAAGAAATTGGTGAAGAGGCCCTGCGGGTTTTCGATCGGACGAACCGTCCGAAGCGTTTCGAAAAATTTGAACCATCTACGAGTTGTCAGAACAGCAAGCACACTGGCATTCGTGCCATTCTCAGATGCGAACGTATCAATAGTAAATACATTCGCCGCACTCTGCGGAATCTCCGCAAGCCCCGGGTTGAAGAGAGATGCAAGCGTATAAACATCAATATTGGGCGCTATCGCTTTATTCAGGAGAAGAACAAAATCGGAAGGGCGGTTAATATTGGTTACGCCCGCCTGATTGTAGACATGCGGGAATTTCAGACTTTCAACGATCACTTTGAGCGCCTGAACAAACGCTTTGCCGCTGGCTTCGTCCTTCGCCGTGACCGTGCCAAGATACGCAGACGGTAGAGCCACGCCCGTGCCAGTGGCGGCAATGGCATTGTTGATCACTTTCCGCATAGCCACGTATTCGTCGATGCCCGCGCCCAAATACATGGACTGCATTTTCGCCGCCCAGAAACGATCAAGATCGGCCCACGATGCCATAGCGTTCATCATGCCTACACGATCAACAGAGATCGCATAATAGGGCTGATAATTCATCTGATGATAGGCAACGTTCACATTCTCGTCATCACGCCTGCCAAGCGGGTTCGGGCCCTGCGGGTTGAAATCGCCTTCGGCTTCAATAGGATTAAAATGCAGTTCCTGAACGAGATGACCCATAGGATTATCGCCGTCAACAAGCCTACGAAGCGGGTTCTCGAATTCGGAGACATCCATATAAACGCGTCCGATTCGCTGAACCATAGCGGAAACGTAAGCGTTATACGCTTCCGGGACGCTGTCGAGAACAGCTTTAATCGTGTTGATATCAGTCAGGACGCCCGCCGGAAGGCGCGAATTAAGAACCGGGTTTTCGTTCGCAATCTGTGTAAATGTAGTCTGGGCAAAGTCGGCCATTGGTTAAACACCTCCGTATAGTTTGTTCGGGTTATATCCGGATTCCCGGAAGCCCTGCAACATTGTTCTAATTTCATCGTCAGGGCTCTTTGTGGGTTCGGGATCCCCGCCGCCGATGCGGAGAAACAGTTTCTTGTTCTCATCCCGGAGTTTGACAACCTCTGCCGTCAGCGTTTGCACCTGCTGGAGAAGTGCCGCTTCAGCGTCTGTGTGCATCGGTTCCGGTGTCGGTTCGGTTGCGGGTTCCGTTTGCCCGTTTGAGGTTCCCACACTAGACACGATTGTAGTTAATGTCTGCGGTTCTGCTGGATCCATAGCACGTAGCCCCTTTCCTGTTTATTTCTGCGGGTTGCACAGGTGTTCTTTTACCACGTTTTGCAGTTCACGCATAACCATGGTATTTTCCTGCACAATCTTTCCGAGAGATTCCAGCGTTTCCCGTTCCTTGTCTTGATTTCCCTTAATATACCACATCAATAAGAGGCAAATTGCAATCGGGAAAAGCTGGTTGCTAATCAGGTTCGTGATAACGCTAATATCCATATCCATTAAATTCACCTCCCCCATTGGTGGGATACAGGCAAGACCATAATGGGGGAGACAACCCACCCCGTGCCGGGAGCGGTTAGCCCTGTCATCCGGTTCACACGGGTTCAAGCTGGTCACATAGACCCATACCCCACCTATAATGGTAGCAAAATCTAACACATTGAAACAATTATAGTTTTCCACAAATGCGGAATTTTGTTATCAACAGGGTTATCCACAATTGTGGAAAACTTTTTCGGGTTTTTGGTCGGGTG
>JAZQJE010000068.1:0-42572 GCA_045541495.1 Acutalibacteraceae bacterium
ACTCTTAAAGCAGTTAATCGAGGTATTCACCGATCCGGGTGATGTGGTAATAGACCCTTGCGCCGGTTCCGGCACGACACTACGGGCGGCTTATGAATTGGGGCGGCACTCTTACGGATTCGAAATCAACAAAGAGTTTGCACGGAGAGCAAAAGAAGAAATGCTCAATTTCGATTCGATGCCCCGGCAGCTTTCGCTGTTCGATTAGGGGGTGCGGAAAATGATAAATTCAGATGCCGTTTTGACCGACGATGAGATCCGCCAGCAAATCATTGACCTGTTGGCAGAGTACCACCGAAAAAACGATATCGCGCCCACGTTATCACGGATATTCGATCAGATGAGAGTAGGCCGAACGCGATTTGATAAAGCGGCGGATGCTTTACTTGCTGACGGTCGCATAGAGTCGCGAACCGCCGGAACCGCCGGACATACCTATTTTCGCCTGGTTGGGAGCTGCGCCGAATGGCCAACAGCGAGAACCGATGTTGTTATGGGCGTTATAAAGGCTGTTAACGACGCTGGAAGGGCCGCTAAGAGTGCCGATGTAACACGGATGACAAATCTATCAAGCAACGACATAAAACGCGGTCTGAACGCCTTACAACGCGAAGGGCGCACCATCAGCGTCATCGACGGTCCGTCACAAGCGGCGATTTATACCGGCTATATCATCAACCGTGACGAATACAAGCCGCTGTTAGCTAAGTATGAGCGCAAGACACCGAAAGAACCGGAATTAAAAGACGGCGAAAGCATCGCGCCGCATCCAGTCCGTAACCCTCGGAACATTGGCACCGGGATTTCACGCGGGGAAGTCGTGGCGGCAAAGGCCCGGACAAAGCCCGGCGATGTTCTGCCGATAGTCCGGCGGTACGCAAGCGAAAACACCGTTTTTGTTAGCGGGCGGTTGACCGTCAAATACACGATGCCGCATATATGCGTGTTTGCCAATGGCGAATCTGTTAAATGGTGCGAAATCGCCTTGCATTACAGGAAGGGCGCACCGATACCGCTTGAAAAGGAGGGCGCGAAATGGGCGATGTAAAACAGATTGTTGCTAATCTTAAAACCATGATTGGCGGGCGCCTGGTGGCACGGGAACGAGAAATCCGGTTCGGAACATGGTCGGAAGCTGACGAACGCGATTTAAACACCCTTCAGGCGGCGCTGTCGATACTTGAACAGCCAATTGATAAAACAAACAAGTATGTAAACAAATACGACCTTATTGATTGGATGGGCGAAATGTTCCCCGCTGGCAAAAATGCCGCCGTTGATTTCTGCACATTAAAAATTGAGGACCATATAAACGATATGCCGTATCTGACGGAAGACGGACGGAAGCATGAACCCTATGACGGCCTATTTGGAGAACCAACGCCGCCGCCAGAGTATGACCCGTTCGACCGGGCAGATTTTGAACACGATGACAGATTGATTGAGGAGGAATGGAATGATTAAGCCGTTTTTACTTCGCGCCGCCGGTTTTGTTATCGGCTGCGCAATTGCCGCCGCTGGTGCGCCGCTTATTTGCCTTGCCGACACTAACACCGAAATTGTATCAGAGGATGTTACCGCCCCGGCGGGCCATTGGGTCGATATCGGGGATTACAAGTTGACATTTTACTGTAACTGCCGCCGGTGTTGCGGCAAATGGGCGGGAGGCCCCACGGCATCCGGCACGATGCCCGCAGAGGGTCGCACCGTGGCGTGTGGTTCGCTTCCGCTGGGGACGCGGATCTTAATCGCTGGACAGGGCGAATTTATCGTAGAGGATCGCGGCGTTTCCGGGCGGCATATCGACATTTATATGAATTCACATAGCGCTTGCTTGCAAAAGGGCGTTCAGCGCGGGAAGGTGTTTAAATGGGTGAGCGAATGACAGATTATCAGTTCCGGCAGTTAAACAGCCGCCTTGCGGAAATCAGAAATGAACTGCGAAAGATGAACAAAACAATGTCAGAACGGAACGCAAACAGCGCAACTATTGTTCTAGGCGAAATCAAGCCGCCCAAACAGCCAATTGATCCGATGGGGTATACAGAATGAGCTATTCAATTAGGCGATGGCTAACCTGTAGCGATGGCGCAATGTTTGACGATTCCGTGAAAGCCAAAACAGCCGATGAGGCAATTAAACAGGCCGAACGGCTGGCGGGAATTCTGAACGTGATTAATGATGATGACCGCGAAATGATCCGGAACCTGGAACCGGGGAAAACGGTATTTATCAAGCGTCCATCGATAAAGTTTACGATGAACATTAGGAGAAATAAGCGATGAAAGGATTAATTGATAAACAGGCCACGCTGGAAGCCATCGAACGCCGGAAAGATGAAGAAGTGGCGGATATTAATATCTATTATCTGATGGGATTCCAGGACGCCGCCGAAGTCGTGGCGAATATGCCGGAGGTGATGTCCGGTGAGTCGTGAAACCTTCGCGATTGAATGGAATATTGCCCGCGCAGCCTTAAAGGGCATTTTAAAGCTGCATCCGCTGACGGTGCAGAAATGGGAGGCTGATGTTCTACGATTTCGCCTGAAAGAGCTGAACGAATACACGCCATGCGAATTTAACTGTTGGTTTTAAGGGAAAGGGGGAAACTATGTTATTAGTTGATTGGCCCATGCCGCCGAACTGCATAAACTGCTTTATGTTCAACCGGAATCTGAACGACTGCATGATCTGTTGTCATCCGCCGGTTGACCCATACGGCAAGCGCCCGCATTGGTGCCCGATTAGCGGGGAAATTGATGATGAAAAGGCCGTTGCAATACTGGCTGGTGATGATATGAGGTGATGCCATGAAAAGAGCAAACAAAAGCAAGCACAACAGCACCGGCAAACTGTTAAACATTAGCCGATACACCGGCGGGGGATTAACCCCGCTGGTGACGGCAGATAACCGGATGATCCGCCGGATGCGCGGGGAAAGGAAAGGGAAAAAGATATGAGCGAAATCGGATATATGTACATGATCGGAAAATGTGAGGAAAAATTACGCGAATTAATGGGCGCTGAAGAATATTCTAAGTTTGCCGCCGAAATCGCAAGAGGTGCATTCAAGGCAGAAATCGATAGCATGGCGGCGGGAGATTTTAAGGATTTCGTTCAGTCCCATTTTGACGAACTCACCGCCGACGATTACAACCCGAAAAATTTCGATGTATAAGGCTAAGGGGGAAGAAATGAGCGATTTAATTGACCGTGAAGTAGCGCTTAACTGCTTTCATGATTGGGTTGATAAATACGGCGATGTTCACACGCCGGATGAAATGCCCGAATATCGGGCGCTTGAGGATTTGCCGTCCGCACAGCCGGACGAGGAAAAGATATCTGATGCCCTGTACAACATCTATCGGAACACGAGCCCGCATACATCGGCGGAGGGCGTGGCGGCTACCAAGTATTACATCCGCGAGATATACCGCGAGATATTCGGGAAGGAAGGGCCAAGATGGATGAGATGATAAGCAGGCAGGCGGTTTTAAATCTTCTTTCCTCGATGCCGCCGGAAGAAGCGATAACGCAAGCAATGCTCATTCAAAGCGTAAAGCAGATGGCCGCCGCACAGCCGGAACGCAAGCGGGGGAAATGGATTGATGACGGTGACCCGTTTATGTGGGAATGCGGGTGTTGCGGCTATCGGGTTAAAAGGTACAACAATACGCGGTATTGCCCGAACTGCGGAGCAGATATGCGGGAGGATGATCATGAGACTGATTGATGCGGATGAATTGAAAACAGCATTCCCGGCAAGCGAAAACAGCAGGCCGGTATTGATAGCATCGGTAAGGGCAACCATAAATCACATGCCGACCATCGCACAGCCCGAAATCATCCGGTGCAGGGATTGCAAAAATAACGATATGCCACCGACAGCCGGGAATGCTGGTTGCACTTTACTATATGGCATGACCAATCAGAATGGGTTTTGCTCGTTGGCAGAACGGCGGGAGGTGAGCGAATGATTGATTTCCTTTTGACTTGTGCCGCCGTTGTGGCGTTCCTGATGGGCATCGTAACGGTTGCCGGGTTTGTTGTAACGCTGGTGCTTGTGGTTAAGTTATGGGAGGAAGATGATGATCACAGACATTAATCAGCTTCCGGCGGAATCAGAATCAGCTTTTGTCTGCGCCGATTGCATGGATGTTATGCGCCGATTCCCGGACGGTTATTTTAACCTTGCTATCGTCGATCCGCCCTATGGCATCAATATGGGCCATACTTGCGGAATTGGTAGGGGGGGGTACGAACGCCCGTTCGGGGGGTACTCACCAAATATCAGTATATGGGGAAAACACAAAAGCATTAGCAAAAGTAAATTTTATCATCCGTTCGACGATAGCGCGGCGCCGGACGGGGAATACTTCGCGGAACTTATGCGAGTATCAAAAGCGCAGATTATATGGGGCGGTAATTTCTTCTTGGATTATCTTGGGAAAGCGTCTTGCATGATTGTTTGGGACAAGGGGCGCCGGGGGATGGATCAAGCGGATTGTGAAATTGCTTGGACTTCCCTTCCGGGCCAGTCCCGGATTTACGAGTTCAAGTGGAACGGGATGCTCCAGGGCGATATGAAGAACAAAGAACACAGAATACACCCGACACAAAAACCGGTCGCATTGTATCGCTGGTTAATCGACAGGTTTACAAAACCGACGGATATTATTCTTGATACCCATGTTGGGAGCGCGTCAAGCCTGATTGCGGCGCAAGCGCTGAACCGTCGATTTGTCGGATGCGAACTGGACCGTTATTATTATCAACAGGCAATGAAACGATTCCAACAGGAATCAGCGCAATTAACAATGTTTAATTTGTTCAGGGAGATATAGAACGATGGACAGAGAAGCATTCAAGAATTACATTAACCTTTTGAAAGAGATTGACGAAAATGACCGGCGCATTAATCAGCTTCAGCGACAGATAAACGATATGAAACCGAAGGCGCGGGAAGTCACCGATATTGTATCCTGTGGCAAACGTGGCAAAAAGCCGATTGCGACTAAAAAGATTCATGGCTTTTATGATCATTCGGCTATCAACAAGAAGATCGCCAATATGCGCCGCCGGATATCAATTAAGCATTTACAGGTTGCCGCCCTTGAGGAACGGATCGCCGATGTCGAAGAATACATAGCCGGGATGAAGGATGATGAAATTCGACGGCTGCTTACTCTTTACTGTGCCGATGGTGACGGTCATCTGAAAACGTGGGACCAGGTGGCGGAAGAAATGGGGCCGGGTTATACCGCCGAATCTTGCCGCCAGATGTTCAGTCGGGAGATGCGAAGGGCAACAACCCCGGATGATTGAAATTGTCACACATGTCACACACCCATTATGTTATACTGTAAAATGAGAAAGCGCGGGAGGCCGAAAGGTTTCCCCGCTTTTTTGGATTGTCCTCCATCCGGGCATCGGTACGGCTTCGCGCCGTGTCGGTGTTCGGGCCGGGGGATTTTTATATTTTGGCTGACCGCATAGCCGCAGAAAGGCGGGTGATATGCGGCATGGCTAGAAAAGAAGATAACCTAAAAAAGGGCGCCATTTATCAATTTCGAACAGGGGAAGAACAGGCGAAAACGGCTAAAGCTGGCGGCATCGCATCCGGCATAGCGCGGCGCAAGAAAAGCACCATCAAATCGCTGTTGAAGGATTGGGCAGATAGCCCGATATCTAACGCGCAGCTTAAAAAGCAAGCCGAATCTTTCGGACTTGATACGGACGAAGGCAAAGCCGTTCTAACGGCGGCAATCCTAAAGAACGCGCTAAAGGGTAACAGCAAATATATGGAATACGCCCTAAAGCTGTTGGGCGAAGACAGCGCCCCGGATGATGTGGCGAATGATGGCTTTGTGGATGCCTTCAAGGCAACCGCCGCTGATGATTGGGGTGATGACAATGTTTAAGTGGCAACCCCTTTCAAGAAAACAGCGGATGCTTTTTAACTGGTGGGTGGACACTTCGCCGGTTAAAGACTATGACGGAATCATAGCTGACGGGGCGATTCGTTCCGGCAAGACCGTTGCTATGGCGCTGTCATTCATCATGTGGGCGATGGAGTCCTTTGACGGTCAGAATTTCATCATGGCCGGAAAGACGGTGAAGTCCTTCCAGCGTAACGTATTAACGCCCCTTAAACAGATATTGCCGGGGCGCGGCTATTCGTTCCGTTATCATCAGACAGACAACCTTTTGAGGGTCACGCGGGGCCGCGTATCGAATGACTTTTATGTGTTCGGCGGCAAAGACGAAGCATCACAGGATCTTGTACAAGGTATGACGGCGGCGGGCGCTTATTTCGATGAGGTGGCGCTGATGCCGGAATCATTCGTCAACCAGGCAACGGGTCGATGTTCGGTCGATGGTTCGAAACTGTGGTTTAACTGCAACCCGGAAGGCCCCATGCACTGGTTTAAACGTGAATGGATTGATAAACGGGACGAAAAACATCTTTTGTTCCTTCACTTCACGATGGATGATAACCTTTCCCTTTCGGATGCCATCAAGGCGCGTTACAAGTCCATGTATTCCGGCGTGTTCTACTCACGGTATATCAAAGGACTATGGGCAGTTGCAGAAGGCTTGATATATCCCATGTTCGGCGAATCGAATATGTATGATGACGCATCCCGCCCGATTGCCCTTGATGCAACGGCGGTTAGATATATCGCTGTTGACTATGGCACCACAAACCCATGTGTATTCTTGGATATCCGGGATGACGGTCAAGATATATGGGTTGATGGTGAATGGAGATGGGACAGCAAAAGCGAACAGGCCCAGCGTTTGCCGGTGCCGAACAAGACCGACAGCGAATACGCGGATGCAATGCGGGGATTCATGACGGAAGACCCCGAAAAGCAATGCATGATAGTTGTTGACCCTTCGGCAAAGTCATTCATAACAGAGCTGCGGAATCGTGGCTTTTATGTCAAAGAAGGTGATAACGATGTGCTGGACGGCATCCGCCTGGTGGCGTCGCTGTTTACCCGGCATCGCTTACACGTTCATCGGCGGTGTGAAGGACTGATAAAAGAATTGCATTCTTATGTTTGGGATGAAAAGGCGGGCGAACGCGGCGAGGAAAAGCCGGTAAAGATGCTAGATCACGGGCCGGATGGATTACGCTACGTTATAAATACTATATTGCCGGAATGGAGAAAAAGCACATAATTTAAGCCGTTTACATGCACTTCGATATTGAAACTAACGCGATCACCAATTATAATATTGATAGGAGGTGAACGCATGGAAGTAAAATATCAAGACGCTGGAAAGATTGCATACTATAACGGATATCGATTTACGCGAGATGACAAGACAGGATATTATCTTTCATCCATCAAAATCGGACCGCGCCGAAAGCGGTTACACATATACGTTTATGAGTGTGAGCGCGGGCGGGCCGTTCCAGCCGGTTATCAGATTCATCACATAGACGGGGACAAAAGCCACAACGATATCAACAATTTGGCGTGTATTCCGTTGCATAACCATTTAAGCTATCATTCCCGGGCTTATGCAGACGGACACAAAGAAGAAATGACTAAGCAGATGGAATCAATCCGGCCATTGACAAAAGCCTGGCATCATTCGCAAGAGGGGCGCGAATGGCATAAACAGCATTACGAAAAGATGAAAGATTCGCTTTATATCAAACATGATTTTGTTTGTGCCTATTGCGGAAAGCCGTTCAGCTCCACAAAAGCGGGTTCCAAATATTGTTGTAATGCGCACAAAACAGCCCAACGCATCAAGCTTGGATTGGATAACGTTGATCGGATATGCGTTGTATGTGGCCGAACATTCAGCGTTAGCAAGTACCAAAGGACAAAAACGTGTTCAAAAGAGTGCTTTTCCGTTCTTCAGCGGATCAACCTAATCAACAGAGTTAACAAGAAATAATTTGCCGCCCTTCGGGGCGGTTTTATTATGCCGGTGATGGAGGCGCATAATGAGCAGACGAAGAAGGCGGCGCGGCACCGCCAACAGAAATACAATGCCGGTCAATGATGCGTTCAGCAATCCGGCGGCGCGTATTGGCTTTGGCACGATGGACCTAATCAACGGGACAGCGTACCCGATGACGAGGCTTTCACAGGACTATCAGAAGCTGACAAGCCTTTATCGTGATAACTGGATCATTCAGAATATCATTCAGCTTGTGCCGGATGATGTGACCCGCAAATGGTACACCGTAAAAACAGCAATCGCCCCGGAATACATCGACAGATTCACACGGGCAGAGCGTCAGAGCGGGCTGCGGAAGTCCATCAAAGAGGGGATGTATTGGGGGCGGCTTTACGGCGGCGCAGCCGGAATCATCATGATAAAAGGCGATGATGATTTATCTGAACCGCTGGATATAAACCGCATCATGCCGGACAGTTTCGAAAAGCTGTTGATTCTTGACCGGTGGACAGGCATTTATCCGGGCGCATCCCTTGTAACAGACCCCGGCGATCCCGATTACGGCTTGCCGGAATACTATACCATCATGGACCAGGAACGCGGCGCAACGGTGGCAAATGTCCATCATTCCCGCGTCATCCGCTTTGTGGGGCGCGAATTGCCGTGGCTGGAAAAGGTTGTCGAACAGTATTGGGGTGAATCTGAGATTGAATCCATCTATCAGGATTTAATCAGACATGATAACGTAGCCGCAAATATGGCGGCGCTTACCTTCCGTGCAAACGTGAATTACATGGAGTCTGACGGACTGGATCAGCTACTTGGAACCGGTAACGCGGAAATGCAGCGGCGTTTTTGGAACGTGATGCAAGCGCAAAGCATCATGGAATCCAATTTCGGGACCCGTGTTATCAACAAGGGCGATGCAATCCACAACACACAGTATACCTTTACCGGCTTGGCTGATGTCTATGAATGCATGATGATGGATGTTGCCGGAGCAGCACGAATTCCGGTCACAAAACTGTTTGGACGGTCACCGGCTGGAATGAACAGCACCGGCGAATCCGATATGCGGAACTATTACGATTATATCGACAGCATCCGCGATACAACGTTCCGGACAATCATAGAACGACTTCTGCCGGTTCTTGCAATGTCAGCATGGGGAAAGATTCCCGATGACCTTGATATTGACTTTGAGCCGATGCAGACGCCGAACAACATTGAGATTGCGGATATTACCGCGAAGAAGACGGCGGCAATCGTCCAGGCATATCAGGCAGATTTGATTGACCTTGAAACCGCCCGGAAAGAGTTAAACGCCCTTGATGCTGAAACGGGTATGTTTGGCAATCTGTCGGATGACCTTATAACATCCGGGCGCGGCGTAACGTATTCTCAGTCCATGCAGATGCGCGATCCGATGGCCGGTATATTTGCGGAACCTGTCCCGGAAGATGAACCGGAACCAGTCGCGCCGGGTGGTGATGTTGAATGATAGGCGATAAGCCGCAAAAGATTATTCCGCCTTCGGGCAATGTTGCCGCTGAATTCATTCAGAAACTGTTCTTTCAGACGGAACAGCGCCTAATTGCAGAGATTACGCGGAAACGGAATCAGGGCTTTGTAGACTACTCAGAACACGCAACGCTGCGGCGGGTGCAACAGATTCTGCGCGATATGGTTGACGATTCGGAAAAGTACGTTCCGCAGATGATGGCTTATCCGTTTATGACTGGAAAGGGAACCTTTAAAGGGTATGGTTCCGCAGAGGAGATCATCCAGCGAACAGACGCGGAAACCCGGCGATTAATCGAGCAGCTTTCGGATAATCTGCTTGGTGAGATCACGGAAGCCGCCGCGACTGCTTACCAGTCAAGCGCGGATTTAATCACAGCGCAGAACGCGTTAAAAGCCGCTGAAAACGGCAAAACGCTAATAGGCAGACATTCCCCCGACATATACAGAAAAAACGTTCTGACGGGCGTTTTGACAACCACAGCGACAGGCGCGGGGCCTTTAACATCCGTTGAAGCTGTCGCACGTTCGATTGAAAAGGAAGGCATCCCGGCATTCATTGACCGGGCGGGGCGCAAATGGTCATTACGCGATTATGGCAACATGGCAACCCGGACAACCTTTCGGCAAGCGCAGACGGCGGCAGAGCTGACAAAGGACGATCACGATTTATATGAGGTGTTGCGGCATCCGGCGCCCTGTCGGGTGTGCGCCATCTATTCGGGCCGGGTGTATTCCAAAAGCGGAACGAATCCTAATTATCCTTCGTTGGCGCAAGCCTTCGGAAAGGTTGACGCCGCCGGGCCGGATGTATTGAGCAATACATATTTGAACATTCATCCTAACTGCTTATGTACTATCACGAAGTACACCGAACAGGGCAAAACCCCGGAACAGGTGCAGCGGATGCGCGACAAGTCCAGCTTTGAGAAGAACCCGCCGAAGGGTGATCCCCGAACAAAGAAAGAGATTGCCGCATACCGGCAGAAAGAAAAGAACCGCCGGGAACTTCGGGCGGATATCAAGCAATGGGAAAAGATGCGCGAGGCCCTTGGGGATAAAGTCCCGGCAACGTTCGCAACGTTCCAAAAGCACAAAAAGCTGAATGATGACAAGTATAAATCATGGCTTGCGATGATGAACGGACAGCCGAAACCGCCGAAGACACCGACAGCGCCGAAAGCGCCCAAAACCCCGGATGCCCCGAAGACGCCGAAAGCACCGAAGACACCAACAACACCGGCAACCCCAACGGCACCGAAGACACCGCCAGCACCGCCGAAACCAACCGGCCCGATGTTTGAAGCATTAAATGTAAACAAAATCGAACGGAAAGAAATTACTTGGCACAGCAAGCCGAAACCGACAAATGATATTATTGCCAATTTGGGCGGCGCTGATAAGACAAAGGGATCTTGTTCTTCGCTGGCGTTCGCCTTTATCGGAAACGAAGCCGGGGGCGATGTGCTTGATTTCCGGGGCGGCATTAGTTGCAGCTTCTTTTCACGATTTGGGAACATTAAAAAGGTATTGGATTTTGACGGCGTGAAAGGCGAATTTATCAAACACAGTAATGATTTTGTGGCGGCGCATGAGCTGTTGAAAAAGACTGTTAAAGATAAAGTGTACTATTTCACCACCGGAAGACACGCAGCCGTTATTCGGAACACGGGAACCGGCATCGAATATTTGGAATTACAGAGCGGTTTTAACAATGGATTCCATCCGTTGGATGATGCGATTCTGAAACGCCGTTTCGGTTGCAGAAAATCACATACTGTAATGGGGCAGAAAGTCGAAAGCGGAAGCCTTATCATTGATGCTGACAGCCTAAAAGATAATGCTGATTTCAGAGAGATGTTATGTTATATTAATACTAACAAAGATTCTCAAATGAAAGGAGCTGGCGGCGGTGTTAAGTGATTTCTACAAACAGAACCCGAATGATGCTATTTGGTGGAGAGATGACCTTGATCGCGTCGGGGTCTTCCTGTTTTCGTTCGACAAAAAGACAACTTTTAATCTGTTTGAGGATTATCCCTGGAAACTGACAGAGCAACAGCGAATCATTTTTGACCGGGAAAATCCATACTGGAAAAACTTTTTCAAAGACAGGCGATAAAGTGCCGGGGATGTTCCCCGGTGCTTTTTTGTTGCCGAAAGGAAAAGACATGATTACATATTACGGCTATACAATCAGCCCACACCAGCTAGAAACCGGTGAGGGCTTTTTGATTTGCCGGAATGTGCCAATTGCCCGGACTGGCGAACAGGATTACACGGGCGATGAGGTGGGCGCACCCGGTAAAGATATTGTAAAGGTATACCGTCCGCCGGAAGAAGTATTCAGCGCGGCGGCGGTTGCCAGCTTTGAAGGAAAACCGTTCACGAATGATCATCCGCCGGTATTGCTGACGCCGGAAAACGCGACACAATACACCGTGGGACACGTTCAGAACGTGCGCCGGGGAACTGGTGAATTCGCGGATTATCTGGTGGCTGACATCCATATACACGATGCCGCGACGATCAACGAGATTCAGAACGGCAAGCGGGAAATCAGTTGCGGTTATGAGTGCGAATACACCGATAACGGTGACGGCACATTAACCCAATCCAACATCAGAGGAAACCATGTTGCACTTGTCACGGAAGGCAGGGCCGGGGCAAAAGCGGCGATCATGGACTCAAATAAACAGATGGCGGTCACTACACCGCCGGAAAGGAAAAACAAAATGAGCAAACATAATGCACTTCTTAATCTTTTCGGACTGGCGGCAAACGGTCGGACCGCCGAAGAGATCAATCGGCTTGCTATGGATACGGCGGAAGCGCTTGAGGCTGAAACATCCGCCACAGATGCAGAGCCGGAAGACGAACCGATTGAGCCGGTCGCAGATGAAGACAGCGATTATCAGAAGCGCCTATTTGAATCTATCGATGGATTCGGCGCAAAGCTGGATCGGCTTATCGAACTGATGGCACCGAAGAATGAAGGCGATCCCGAAGTGGCCCCGGAAGACGGCGCGGCCCCGGTTGATCCCATTGAAGCGGCACTTAAAGAGATTGAGGAAACCGCCCACGATGCCATGAATGAAGGCGATCCCGAAACCGCACCGGCAGAAGATGCCGATGAGAGCGAGGAGGCCGCCGTTGTTCCCGCTGAGGAAATGGACAGCGACGAAACCGATCCGGCAAGCGCAGAAGAAGAAAAGCCCGCCGAAGATTGCGGCGCGAAGGATTGCGGCGCTATGGATAGCGCAACCGCTAAAGCGCTTCTGATGGCTGTTAGACCTGTCATTGCAGCTATCACCGATGATGAACAGCGCAAGGCCGTAACAGATGCCGTTGTTGCTTTTGTACGGAAACCGGCGAAGGCAAACGACGCGGCAAAGATTGCCGAAACAGTCGCAAAGAATGCGGCGGCAAATCAGACAAAGAAGTTAGATATTGATGAAATCCAGGCGCTTTACGATGCCCGGAATCCGCATCTCAAAAAGGGAGGTAACTAATATGACTAATCAGGTTATTGGTAAATCCATGTTCCACGGCTATGCGGGATCTTATTCCCGTCAGCCTGACACTATTATTGATTCTCATCCGGCTGGCGGTGCTATCGCTTTCGGTCAGGGTGTTGTATACGGCGATAATGGCGTTGTAACCCTTCCGGGCGAATCCGCAACCGCTGCGCAGTTTGTCGGCGTTGCTTGCCGCGAGGTTAAGAGCGCAACAAGCTATCTTGATCAGAATGTTGGTTCTTATGTGCAGTTTGACGCCGTGCCGGTTATCAAGCGCGGATGCGTTAACGTTATCTGTCAGAGCGGAACCCCGGCCCTTGATGGCGCTGTTTATCTGAGAGTTAAGGTAAACGCCAGCAAGCCGGATGCAGTCGTTGGCGGTTTTGAAGCTGCGGCAGACGGAACTAATACCGTTGCGCTGACTAATGTCAAGTGGAAGGGTGCGGCAGACGCTAACGGCGTTGCAGAGATTCGCATCATGACCACCCTTCACGCATAATTGCGATAACAGAAAGAGAGGTTAAATCATGGCTTATAAGAATATGGGAACTTTCGATCTTGGTTCCATTGGTGGCGGACAGTCTAAACCGTTCGCAATGGATGCCGCCGGTATCGCTTCCGGTCAGGCTTTCCTGGAGTCCGAACTTGAAAAGCGGGATATGCTGGTGAGAACCCCGCTGACATCTTACACTTACACCCGCGACATCCCGATCCGCGTTGGCGGCGGTTGGGCAGAGTTTGTTTCTGCTATGAATGTTGGCTATGGTGTTACCGGTGGATCCGGTGACGGTGTGATCCAGGCGGGCGCAGTTGATGGCATTCCGCTGGTACAGGCCAATTTCGGAAAAGACCTTTGGAAAACCCATCTTGTCAGCGTTGGTACCCGTGTATTTTGGATCGATATGCAGCGCGGAAACATGACCGGCAGAAACATGGATACCCTTCTGCGCGACGGCCTGCGCCTGACTTACGATAAGCACATGGACGAAAATGTCTATGCCGGATTCGCCCGTTATGGTTCTACAGGACTTCTTAACAACGCGGATGTGACCGTTACCTCGGCGGCAAAGACTTTTGCAACCGCAACCCCGGATGAGATTCTCGGCATCATCAATACCGCTATTCTTGATGCTTGGGAGGCTTCCGGCTATGACCTTGACGCTATCCCGAATCATATCATCATGCCGTATGAGCAGTATAACTACATTGCAACCACCCGGATCGGTGACCTTGCAGAGAAGACGATCCTTACGTTCCTTCTTGAAAACAACGTTGCAAAGCAGAACGGCGCGGATCTCTTTATCGGTGCAACCGCATGGGCAAAGGGCGCCGGTGCTAATAGCGCTGATAGAATGGCTGTTTACTGCAACAAAGAGCGTTATGTGGCTGTTGATGAGCTTGTACCGCTTACCCGTGCAATGACAACCCCGAACGCGGAGCGTTTCAGCTACGATACCGCATACGCTGCTAACGTGTCTGAGGTGGAGCTTTTCTACAATCAGACAATGGTATACGTTGACGGCATCTAATCCCGCATAAAGGAGGACAATCCAAATGTTTATTATCTCAAAGCGTAATTTTAAAATCCGTCGTGCTGATGGTGAGGTGTTCAGAATTCAGAAGGATTTTGTCGGAACCATTCCGGCAGATGTGGCGGAGCATCCGCTGATCCGTTCCGCGATTGCTTGCGGCTGGATTGCAACCCCGGACACATCAGCCGATGCGGCACTTATCAAGGCAGACGCTAAAGCGGCCCACAAAGCCGCAGAACACGATATCCGCCCCGATGCGGAAAAGGCACCGGGCGAAGAAGAAAAGCCTGTTACAGAGCCAAAGAAACGCGTTAGAAAGTAACATTTAACGGAAGGGGGCGCGGTTATGTGGCCTTTTGATACATGGGGCGAAAACCCAATGCTTCCGCTGTTCGCGGCGGCAAGAAGAACGGCGGCGAACATTCCCGGCCCCGGTGAACAGGGAACTTACACGGCGGAAGACTTCGCGGAAGATTACCCGGAATTCTACACGCTGACGGACGGCACATACACGCCGATGATTCCGGCGGCTATGCTTGAAAGGTTTATTCAATCAGCAAATGCCGCCGTTATCCCGTCCCGATGGGGCAATGATTGGCGGCTGGCGGTCGGACTGTATACGGCGCATCTTGTGGCGCTTAGATTACAGACCTATTCGGACGGAAGCACACCCGGCGCGGCAGCGGCAAATTCGGCGAATGTCGGAACTGTCAAAACCGCAACGCTGGGCGATACATCTATCGGCTATGACAACACGGCAACCAATGCCGGAACCGAAAAATGGGGCGCCTGGAATCTTACAAAGTACGGTTCCCAGCTTGCGACTATGGCGCGGATGTTAGGCATAGCCGGAACATACGTTATTTAGGAGGTGTCCGATGTTCGTTCTTTCGAATTGGTACACCGATTTAATGGATGTTTACCGCGTCATTAACAGCGGCGGCGCGATCACCCGGCAGAATCTAACACTTTTGTATGAAGGTGTCCCGTGTCGGGTGTATTCCAGTCAGACAAACAACCTTGCTATCAATCCGACAGCGGCAACGGCAAACAAGAATGATAAATTAGCCTGTTCCGTTGATACGGACATAAAAGCCGGTGATGTTCTGATGGTAACGCGTGGCGGCGCACTAAATCGGGGACTTTCCCCGGTCCGGTATATCGCCAGTCAGCCGCAAGCGTTTTTCGATCCTGTTGGCGGGGCGCTGACAGGGTTGGAACATTTGGAGGTTGGATTGCGCGAAGATTCTATGAATGACGCCGATCTAGCTTTTTAAGGGGGTGTCAGTATGTCGGGTTTTGGCGCACAATGCCGGAAACGGCTGGAAGAGCTGCGGAAGGCACAACAGGACATCCCGAAAATAATTGATGAGGTGGCGGAAGTTGCCACCATTGAAGCGGTTAGAAAAGCAAGGGACAACACCCCGCCGAACGGGGGCGCACCGCTTGCCGGTACCAATATGCGAACCGGCGCGATGGCGGCAGCGTGGGAGAAGGACAGCATAACAACCCCGACACACGGAAAAACAGTTCTTGTCAACTCACAGCTTTATGCATCATACGTTAATGATGGGCATCGGGTCGATCAACATTATGTCCCGGGCCTTTACCCGAACGGCGGTTTGCTGGAACGTGTGGATCCTAATGTCGGCGGTATTGTTGTCGGTACACAAACAAGTTACGTTCAAGGCTTATTCATGAAAGAAAAGGCCATTGGAAAATATCGGTCAACGGTTTATCGGATGTTGAGCGAAAAGGCGCGGGAGGTTCTCAAATGACTTATTCGATTGACAACTTGATAGAGAGTATCGCCGCGCAGCTTAAAACGGTTTACCCGGATTTGCCGGTATACGACAGTTACACATTGCAAGGGTGCAAATACCCTTGTTTTTTTGTGTTCTTGATGCCGTCAAATATCAGCGATCAGATTGACCGGCGCGATAAACGGGAAATCTATTTTGATGTGGTATTTGTCCAGGAGCGCAACGCGCCGAACGCTTATGGCACTCTTTACAACATTGCCGATTCGCTTGATGAGTTGTTGGATGTGGTAAATTATACCGCTGATGGCGAATCCGTACCGCTTCACACGCACGAACGGAATTACAGTATTGACGATCAAGAGTTGCATTACAAATTCAAGATTATAGCAAGGGTATCGCGGCCATATACCCCGATCCTTATGCAGACGGAGGAAACCGATGTCGGAATCAAAGAAGGTTAAAAAGACGGCCCCGGAAACGGCAGAACCGAAATACACACGGGAACGCCTTATAAATTGCAAGGCCCTTGCTAAATATCAGAAGGACTTTGTAAGCGTGGCACTAAAGGAACGGGAATACACAATCCCGGAAGCAATAAAGGCGGTTGAAGCCGTCCTTAAAGAAAGGAGTCATTAACAATGGCGGGTGGAATTTGGACTAGTCAGAATAAGACAATCCCCGGCGTATACATCAATGTTAAATCACAGCCTTCGGTAACCGCGAATGTTGGAGATAAGGGCATTGTAGCAATCGCCAAAGCATTATCCTGGGGGCCGGTTGGGGAGGTAATGGAGATTACCCCCGGAACCGATGTTACCCCGTATATCGGCTATGACATCAGCACATCACAGGCGCAGTTTCTGCGCGAGATGATGAAAGGTTCCGATGTTACCAGCGGCCCGATGAAGATTCTTCTGTGGCGCGCACAGGGTGCGGGTGGCGTAGCGGCAACCGCAACCAACGGCGGTCTGACTGCAACGGCAAAATATGTTGGTGTTCGTGGTAACGATATCGCGGTGGCGGTAATCGCGGATCCCGATGCTGAAGGAACTTTTATTGTGGAAACGATTGTCGGCGGCGCTGTTGTTGATAATCAGAGCGTAACCGCGATCAGCGGTCTTGTTAACAACGCATGGGTTAACTTTAGCGGTTCCGGCGCACTTTCCGCAGCGGCGGCGAAATCACTTTCCGGCGGCGTGGACCCGACAGCATCCGCAACAGATGACGCGGCATTCATGACGGCTATTGAAGCATACGATTTTGATATCATCGCTTATGACGGCACGGCACCGACAGTAATTGACGCGTATGTGGCATTTGTTAAGCGTCTGAATGAATCCGTAGGCCGCAAGTGTCAGATGGTAGCGGCAAACATTACCGCCGCAAATACCAAATACGCCATCAGCGTTCAGAACGGTGTCAAGCTGGCTGACGGTTCCGAACTGACAGCAAACAACGCTGTTTGGTGGGTGGCTGGTGCAGAAGCTGGCGCAATGTATTATCAGTCCCTTACTTATGCGCAGTATCCGGGCGCGATTTCCGCCAACCCGAAACTGACGGATGAACAGGCGGCATCCGCTGTCAGCGCCGGACAGATTGCATTCATCGATACTTTTGGAGTTGTTAAGGTTTGCTCGGACATCAACACAAAGACAACCGTTACCCCGACAGAGGGCGCGGAATTCAAGAAGAACCGCGTTATGCGTGTAATCATGCAGCTTTGCAATGATGTTTATGAGCATTTCAGCAACAACTTTATCGGCAAAGTAGATAACAACGCCGCCGGAAGAAACCTTCTGCGCGGTTGGATTGTCGGTTATTGCAATGAAATGATGGCCAATAATGGCATTCAGAATTTCGTTGCCGAAGATGTCGAGGTTCTGCCGGGTGCAGAGATTGACGCGGTTATCATCAACATCAACATCATGCCGGTTGACGCAATCGAGAAGATATATATTTCCGTAACCGTAACCGCCAACGGAACAACCGTTGCAGTAGCATAAAGGGGGTAAAAGATGAGCTTTTTACTTGAGCGTGACGCCCTTAACGGCAAATCCGGCAAGGCGTTTATCACAAAGAACGGAAAAAACTATGAGCTGTTCGGACTGAAGAAATTCCAGTCTGATGCAGAATTCCAGGAATCCGATTTTAAGGTTGTCGGAACAACCCTTGTTCAGAAGAAGACAACGGGCGTTAGCCTTACCGGTTCCGCTACGGTTTATTACGGAACCCCGATTTTCCTTGAAATGCTTCAGGAATATCTTAAAACCGGCAAACTGCCCTATTTCACATTCCAGATTACGAACGATGATCCGTCTGCATCCGTGGGCGTTCAGACCGTTGTACTGTACAATGTGAAACTGTCAAAGGTTCCTGTCGCTATGCTTGATGCAGACGCGGAATGGTTAGAGGAAGAAATCAGCTTCAGCTATACCAACGTGGAAGTGCTGAACGCATTCCATAACCCGGCAACGCTGGGCAACTAATCCAACATCAAATCAATGTTCCGGTGGGCGAATAACCCGCCGGAATTCTTTTTTCGGAGGACAATCTAAATGGCTACTTTATACGCATTCTTACACCCGGAACCAATCGAAAAGACAAAGGATGTTATCATTTCAAATCGTTTCAAAGATGAGGACGGAAAGATCGTTCCGTTTACCATCAAGAACATTACACAGGAAGAAAACACCGCATTAAACAAGAAATGCAAGCGCATCGAAACCGTTAAGGGAATGCGGATGGAATCCTTTGATTCGGTTAAGTATACGAATATGCTTGTTGTGGCGTGTACGGTCAAGCCGGATTTCCGGGAGGCTGATATCTGTGACGCTTATCACACAATGGATCCGCTTGATGTTCCGTCCCGGATGCTGACGGCGGGCGAATTCACAAAGTTAACACAAGAAATCATGGATCTTAATGATTTCGATGATGTGGATTCCCTGGAGGATGAAGCAAAAAACTAATAAACAGCGGACACATGGAAACGGAATTAGCTTTTTATATGTTCGCTAACTTTGGGACTTTGCCGGAAACCGTCGCGGCGATGTCGGACAGAGAAAAACTTGTATGCTGGGAGATGGCAAAACGTGAGATGAAAGGAAGGCGGCACAAGTAAATGGCGGGAATCAGAGAACCTTTTGAAATCGTCGATAAAGCCACGGGGCCGCTGACGGCGATCACAAACAAATTCGGGCAGACAGAACGCGCTATGGGCCGGATTAATAACGAAATGGATCGCTTTTCGCGGTTGGGTTCTGTTGTTACCCGGCTAATGGGTGCAATCGGCGGCGCGGCGCTTGTACGCGGTGCTATTGCCCTGTCGGATGAGCTGTCGTTGACGGAGGCCCGGCTAAGAAATGTCAATGATGGCTTGCAGACAACGGCAGAACTTCAAGACATGATTTACAACGCGGCGCAGCGTTCGCGTGGTTCCTATCAGGATATGGCGCAGATGGTGGCAAGCCTTAAAGCGCAGACAGGCGATACGTTCAGCAGCGTTAGAGAAGCCGCCGGATTTGCTGAATTGCTGACAAAGCAATTTAAGATAGCCGGAACGGATGCCACCGGCATATCATCCACGATGTACAACTTGACGCAGGCCCTTTCAACCGGCGTTCTGCGCGGCAATGATTTAAATATCGTTATGTCGAATGCCCCGCAAATTGCGCAGAGAATCGCGGATTATATGGGCGTGTCGGTTGGCGAAATAAAGAAAATGGGCGCCGAAGGAAAGATCACGGCGGACATCGTGAAAAATGCCATGTTGAGCGCGGCGGATGATATCAATGAGCAATTCGAATCGATGCCAATGACCTTCGGGGATGCCGTGCAGAAGTGCAAGAATATGGGCGTTCGCGCCTTCCAGCCGCTAGGACGCATGATTGCAAACGCTATCAATTCGCCACAGTTTAACGCCGCTATGAACGTTATAGCTAACGGAATTATGAATCTTGCGGTGGTTGGCACGATTGCATTTACGACTATCGGAAACCTTGCGAAATTTGCCGCTGACAACATGGGCAAGATCGCGCCGGTGCTGACGGCCCTTGTTGCGGCTTTCACTATTTACAATGCCCTGTTGGCGATATCGACAGGCTTACAAGCTGCGCATGATGCCGTAATGGGTGTTGCGGCTGTTGTCCAGGGCATTTATTCGGCGGCAGTCACGGCGGCGGCTGGCGGACAGTCTGCATTTAATGCGGCGCTGGCGGCTTGTCCGATAACGTGGCTTGTTGCGGCTATCGCGGCGGCTATCGTGGCTGTTATCGCCCTGATTCTGTGGCTGCATGAGCTGGCCGCAACCGGGCATACAGTATTCGGTGATATCGCCGGTGTTGCCCTTGGATGTTTTGCCGTGATTTTAAACGCGATGGCAATAGTTGCAAATGCCATCATATCCGCTGTTGAATTCATCGTTAACGCTTACAATCAAGGCGTTTATCAGATTCAGATGGCCTTTTATAACCTTGCTGTCGGGGCGGTCAATGCCTTTAACAGCATGATTGACGCGGCAGACGGCGCGGCAACGGCTATTGCAAATGCTTTCATCAGCGGCGCAAACGCGGCTATCGGCGGCATTAACAAGTTGATTGAAGCTATGAACGCGATCCCCGGCGTCAGCATTGGAACCGTTGGCGAAATCGGACAGGTGGGATCCGTTATTTCCGCCCGTCTTTCTGTTGGTAATATTGCGATGCCTTCAAAACCCGGAAAAGCGGCACTTCCGAGATTTGAAACAACATCAATGGGCGATGCTTTCAATAAAGGTTTTGAAAAGGGTTCGTCATGGGGCGATTCCGCGCAGAACGGCATCACCGACAAATTCAGCGAGATCAAAAACGGATTGGGCGATCTTATGGGCGGCGGTTCCATCGCTGACTTGATCGGCAGTAATGACGCTTTAGCGGATGCTATGGGCGGCGGTGCCGGTGGCGGAGGTGGCGGCGGCAAAGGAAACGTTGGATCCGTCGATAAGGTAAAGAAAGTTGAAGATTGCAAGCTGTCGGATGAGGATTTAAAGATTTATCGTGATCTTGCCGAACAGCGATACATGAACAATATCGAGCTGCAGACGCTGGCGCCGAATATTACTGTGTCCATCCCGGAAGGACAGGCGCAGAATCTGACGGCTCAGGATGTCGCAGACAGAATAAAATTGATGCTGATTGAACAGGCGGCGGCGCATACCGCCGTTTCACACGGTTAAAGATTGGAGGGGATCGGGGTGCTTGTAAATCCCGAAACAAAGATTTTTCTCAAAGTGAAGCGGAAGAAATACCGCATCCCGGTTAATCCTTCCGAAATATCGGTGTCACATGGCACGGTGGATAAAACCGAACAGGTGGCGGGCGTTGGTGAAATTCTGATTCCGCAGAAGCCGGGATTGATGACGGCAACATGGAACAGCTTTTTCCCGTCATGGGATGGCGATCCGTATGTGACCGGCAGAACGAACCCGGCAACGATTGCAAAGGCTTTTGAAAAGGCGTGGAAACTGCGCCAGTCATGCCGATTGGTGATCACACGTTCTAACGGCTTTGATACAAATATCAAGTGCCGTATATCTGATTTCAAATACACCGACAAGGGCGGCGAACCCGGCGATCTGTATTACGAAATCACGCTGAAGGAATACCGCAGCTATGGGGCATCTCAGATGCAAGTTGTTTCCGAAACCGCAACCGGCCCGGCATCCGATGCGACATTGATTATGTCATTAGCGGCGGGCCCCGGCGGTTCGGGTGCATCATCCCCGGAAACCGCATCGAATAATGTAGTGTACGCGACAGCGGAACCGCAACGCCCCGTAGATAACCCCGTGGCGGTTGTCGGTGCGAATGTGGTTGTGAACGGCGATTATTACTATTCATCGCTTGGAGCGTCCCCGCATTACACCGCCAGCGGTTTACAGACAACCATTACGCGCATTGTTCCGGGCGCTGACAAGCCGTATCATGTGGGCGGCTATGGTTGGGTTGGTGCTGATGCGATTCAGCTAGTATAGGAGGCGCGGAATGGCTATCAGATTAACGGGCGTCACTTACGATAACCGCATGATAGATTATACTGACGCGCTAAAGAAAGCCGAAATCCAAACAAACCGCATGGATACGCCCGGAAAGATGACATTCGAGGGCGTGGAGGATTCCGGGATCGCATTGCCCGAAGGGTCAGCGGTGACATTCACGGACGGCGGAACGGTGGTTTTTAAAGGCTATGTGTTCACGGCAAAGCGTGACAGATATGGCAATGTCAGTTATACGGCATATGATCAGCTTCGGTATTTGAAGGCGAAACAATCATACACTTTCGAAAATCAGTCATTAGAGCAAATCATAACGCAAATTGCGACAGACTTTAATCTGACATTGGGAACCCTGGAACCGACAGGATATATATTCCCTTCGCTGATAAAAGAAAATGAAACGTGCCTTGATATCATCTTTGACGCGCTTTCAAAAACCATTTATCAGACTGGAAAGATTTGGATATTTTACGATGACGCCGGGGCGCTGACATTGCGCGAAGCAAAGAATTTGCAGATAACCACGGTCATCGGTGACGGTTCCATGATGACGGATTATGAATATAAACGGGATATCGACAGCCAGACATATAACCGGGTTAAGCTGGCGCGGCCCAATAAGGATACCGGCAGAACTGATATTTATGTGCATGAGGATACCGAAACGATCAGCAAATGGGGACTGTTGCAATACTATGACAAGGTTGATGACGAGCTGAACGAAGCGCAGATTGATTTGCTGTGTCAGAACTATTTGAAGTATTACAACAAAGTAACTCAGTCTTTGAGCCTTGAAGCGATGGGAATAACTGGCATCCGGGCCGGGATGATTCTTCCGGTGCTGATAAATGATGTTGAATCGTTAAGTTATAACCGCGTTCTATTGGCAGAAAAGGTTACGCACACATACGAAGGCAGCGCATACCACAAGATGAAAATTGATGTAAAGAACTTCGAACAGTTGGGAGGTGCAAGCGTTGTCTGATTTGATTGAGGTTATACAGAAGATCGCACAGGAAGCGCAAAACGGCACGAAGCCAACAGATCTAGTTTTTGGCACCGTTGCGGCGGGCGGCACGGTGATTCTTGAAAATACAATGCTTCCCATACCGGCATCCGCATTGATTCTAACTGATAATGTGGTTCCGCGTTCAGTCACAAAAACGACATCTGACGGCGCCAGCGTTACGATTCCGTTAAGCACCGGACTAATGCCGGGTGAACGGGTGGTTATGCTTCGGTGCGCATCGGGACAGCGGTTTATAGTCCTGTCGCGGGCGTATTAAGGAGGGCAGATCATGGCAAACACATTGCCGGATATCATCGGCTTTGATACGGACATACAATTAACATCGCGGCCTTCCCGGACATGGATTATTGACAGGAATACAATGCAAGTTGGTTTCATGGATGAGGGTTTGGAGGCTGTCCGGCAGTCTGTCGAAATCGCCTTGAACGTTGAACGGTTCCGATGGCAAATTTACAACACCAATTTCGGGAATGAGTTAGAAGAATTAATAGGGGATGACGCGGATTACATCCAGTCGGAACTTCCCCGTATGGTTGATGACGCGCTGTCGGTTGATGACAGAGTGATTGATACAACCGATTATGTTTTTTCCGTCAATGGCGATTCCATGACGGTTTCATTTACTGTTAACACCGTATATGGACAACTTACGGAGGAATTGCTGATATGATTGATTTCACAACGAATAAAAGCTATGCCGATATTCTGGCGGCGATGCTTTCACAGGTGGATAACAGCCTTGATAAACGACAGGGATCGCTGATTCAGACGGCATTAGGACCGGGCGCATGGTATCTTGAAGGCTTGTATATGGATCTTGCAAACCTTCAAAAGAATGCTTTTGTCCTGACGGCACAAGGCGAAGCGCTGGATCTTGGTGTTGCTAACCGTGGCCTGACGCGGAAACCGGCAACAGCGGCAGTCAGACAGGGCATTTTTAACGCGCCAGTTTCTGCCGGGTCCGTGTTCAAGACAATCAACGGTGCCGATTCCGTCAACTTCACAAGCGGCGATCAGATATCGGCAGAAGGCGGCGTGTATCGGTATGAGATGACCTGTGACACCGTGGGAATCATCGGCAACAGTTATTCCGGGCCAATTATGCCAATCACGGCGATTCCCGGACTGACAAGCGCACAGATTGGCGAAATTATCACGGAAGGCACGGAAGAAGAAACCGACAACGCCTTGAAGGAAAGATATGTCGAATCCTTCGGCGCGGTTCCATATGGCGGCAACATTTCCGAATATCGACAGGCTATATTAGCGATCCCCGGTGTTGGCGGAGCGCAGATTTACCCGGCAAACGCATACAACGGCGGCGGAACAACTCTTTGCAGCATCATCGATGATGATTTCGGCCCGGCATCCGCGGCGCTGGTGGAAACGGTGCAAGAAGCTATTTGTCCCTTTGAGGTGAACACATCAACGCCATCCCCGAACGGTTATGGCATCGCGCCAATTGGTGCGGCTGTGACGATTACAAGTGCATCAGCGTTAGCTATCAACATTACGGCAAACATCCGCTTTAATTCCAACGTGGAGAACGGCCTTGCAACATATACGGATGACATAAAGGCGGCAATTAGTGAATACATAACATCTGTTGCAAAAGAATGGGGTAAGGCCCTTGTAGCGCATCAGATTTCGTATCCCGTAACTGTTTATGTGGCGCGTATCATTTATGCGATTCTGTCAGTTTCTGCCGTTGCCAACGTTACCAATCTAACGGTTAACGGCGGTTCAACAGATTTATCTTTAACAGAAACATCAGCACTTCAACAGGTGCCGGTATTGGGCGAGGTGGTGTTAAATGAGCAGTAGCGTTCATACAATCCCCGAAGCACATGAGATTCTAATGGAACAGTTGCCGGATTGGTTCAAGCCGGTATTAGAATATATCGCAATCATGCAAGCGTATGCCGCGGAGCTGTCCGGTGTGGAAGCTGCGGCGGCAAAAATCCAGGCGAATTATTTTGTTGAAACCGCCGATGCTGACACGCTGAAATATTGGGAAGACCTGATGAACATTCCGCAACGGGCGGGCGATACATTGGAATTCCGGCGGGCGCGGATTATGCTTCGAATTAACCAGCGTCCCCCGATCACCGTTTGGGATCTGCGGGACAAACTGACAGAACTTTTCGGAACGGAATACGCGATGGAGGTTGACCCGCAACAGAACACGGCAAAGATTACAATTACATCGGATCGTTATGGCGCTGTTGATTTACTTTATGATGTTATAAATGAGATTATGCCTACTCATTTAGCCATCATCGCGAACCAGGAAGTTAACAACACCATCAATTCGAACAATTACGCCGCAATGCTGATTGCAAGAACATTAGAGCAGACCGTAGGCGGGAATGATTCGGATGTTGTGTCCGTTATCGTTGGTAACAATTATAACGCGGCGCTGATGAGCGTTGCTGTTGTACAAAGCATTTAAAGGAGGCTGATTATGGGAACATATAACAGCGCCGTGATTACTAACGGCGGGCAGTCAATGATTGCGCAAGCCGTAGCGGGCGCATCGCTTGAATTTACCACCATTAAAACATCAAGTTACGCATACCCCGCCGGAACGAATTTTGCAACTCTGACAACGATCAACGGAATTAAGCAGTCAAAAGACATCACCAGCGCAACGGTTTACAATTCCCGCGTAATCAAGATTTCTGCGGCGGTGGATAATACCGGCATTTCGACAGCATATACGATTAACACCATCGGGATCTATGCGAAAGTCGGTTCGTCTGCGGAATCCCTTTTTGCCGTTGTGACAGCTTCGGCGGCTGATACAATGCCAGCGTATGACAGCAAGCCATATTCGTACATTTATGAGATTAACTTAACCATGCAGAACGCAGCAAATGTGACTGTTACGGTAAACGCTGCGGGCCTTGTTAATGTGGCGGATTTGAACGCCGCAAAGGTTGAAATCCGGGGCGAAATTGATGATTTAAAGAGCGATTTAAATTTCCAGACAAACACGGAAAGGATTACATCTTTTGTTAATCGAGCATATATAAAAACTAATATTAGTGTCGGAAGCGTTGTTAATTTAACGCCTGTTGCCGCAACAGCTTACAGTTATTCGATAAATGCATGTAACGCCGGAGATATTTTTGTTATAAATGGAATGGGTGGTGGTGCGCCTAGACTTTGGGCATTTATTGATGATGATAACAAATTGTTGTCAGTTTCAACAAACTCTCTTGCCGGGGATGACCTTGTAATCATCGCACCAAATAAAGCTAAAAACATCATTATAAATTCAGAAACTAAATATCTTGGTGTTTGTTATCACGGTTATATTTCCAAAAGAATAAGTATTATCGAAGGTAAAACATACGACTTCGAAAAAGCATATCCGATACCAGGAGCATCTAGGTTCATCAAAGAGCTGTACATTCAAGACTTGAAAGGGTATACATTATATCGGCTTAGTGTGTTTATTGGTGCGGTTGCATCTTCAACCGGTCTTTACTTTTCTGAAATCAGATTGGAATTTAACAATAATCCAAGCCGATTTATTCGAATTTGTCTGCAAAACGGTTACGCCACTTCAGAACAAGCCATAGCGAGCATTAACTATTATAATAACAAAGTATATGAGTTTAATGACCTTGTTATTAATGGCACAAACGATACTATATCTGGATACATTATATTTGACGTATCTGAAGAAAGTCCAGGTCAGACTATATACGCAAATATTACCGTGAACGATTTGTCAAATTCATATTACTCTCCAACTATAGCGAACGCCCTGACTGCCGAAACAGTAAACACACGAACCGTATGTAGTGCGGTGAATAATGCGATTAATGGAGAAAATACATATCAGGCAGAAGATGATTTTAAAGATTTGGAAAACGTAAATGTGTTCAAGAACGGAGTTCTTGTTTCTCCGTCATTATATACGTTATATCCTCATGGAAAAGCGCAGTTTGTATCAGGGGCTGTGAATCAGGGGGACGAACTGAGATTTGAATACAATAAATTTCAGAAAAGCTACCCTGATTTTTCAAATGATTTTTCGACTGCATTATATGGGATGGGAGTTTATGAAGAAAACGGTTCGAATATGTGGAGTTTCGCTGACGACCCTGCGGGTGCCGCAGGAAAAGTTTTAAAAATCAGCAGAAACACACAGGTGACAGGCAATCTTATAAGGTGTCAGTTATATAGGAGTGTCAGTTATACAGAATTTTATCACGAGGTGAAGGCTTATTTCACGAAAGAATTACTCGATGCCATTATTTCTTATCCGGGATACGTTCATTGGTTTGCTTTATCGGCTGACTGGGCACCATATGGAAGCGTTAGTGGAACTTCAACTAATCTATATTCTGGCAGTTCCAACTTCGTACAGTTGTACAAAACAAACGCCGAAGACGACAAGGTGCATTACAATATCATCAATCGAAAAAGGGAAGTTGTTGGCGGAGTCGAAAGCTATGAAACAATAGCATTTAACGTATCAGACTTTGAGGCGCTTGCTGACGAGTGGATTACGTTACGGTTACACGTAAAAGTTGGCAATCCCGGGATTTTTGAGTTGACCGTCATTGATTCAAACGGTACGCACACGCTCAAACCGATGCGCGGCGGAAACGAAGTTGCGTATGTTGGGCTTGCAGACCCGGAAAATGAAACAGAATTATATGGTTCTAACGTAGCGCCTGTTATACCCACAAGAAAGGTATATGAAACCATGTTCGCAAAGCTATACACCAGTGCAGATATTGCCAACCATATCATCAATGAAAATGGCGAAGTTGCAATTTATTTCAAAGATTACAAAGAATATGATTGCGTAAACGTGAACGCTTTTTAACTGAATTAAAGGACAAATTAAATCAGCAACCGGCCCCCGATTATTTCGGGGGCTTTATTTAGGACGAAAGGAAATTCCGCATGGGTGTTTATAACAAAACAATAATTACAAACGCCGGAATCAATGCCATCGCGCAAGCTATCGCAGAATCGCAGACGCTGGCATTTAAGACGGCTAAAACATCAAGCTACGCAATCCCGGACGGAACAAACATCCGGGCGATGACATCACTCCGGGATATTGTTCAGTCGGTGGAGCTGCCCACGCCGTCGGTTTACAATTCAAACACGGTACAGGTTTACGCCAGGTTTTCCAATACCAACATTGCAACGGAATATTATATCAACACAATCGGCGTTTATGCATCGCTGGCGGGCGGCGCGGAATTCCTTTTTGCGGTGCTGACAGCTATCACGCCGGACAGACAGCCGGTATTTGATGAGAATTCCCCGACGGCATTTATTTACAATATCTTGATGCAGATAAGCGAAGCTGAAAGCATCACTTTTGCTGTGAATGATACCGGCACCGCGACGGTGGCGGATATTAACCATTTGCAGAATCTGATTGACGGGAAGGTTAACACAATCGGCGGGGATGTTTCGGCAACTGTCGTTGATAACCCTATTGCAAATGAAGATTCGTTCCCTGTTCCGGCGGCTGGCGATTCAATCGCCGTGATTGTCGGAAAGATTATCAAATTCTTCGCGGATATTCTGAACCCGTTCACAGGCGCGACAAATGACACGGCGGGCGAACGTGGCATTGTTCCGGCACCGGCAGCGGGTGATAATGTATCGGTTCTGCGCGGTGACGGTGCATGGGCGATGATTCAGAACAACATCACAACCGACACGCCCGGAACGCCGCTTGATGCGCAGATGGGTTATCGGATGTGCCTTGTACTGGATGCGACACTCCCCGCAAGCAGATGGACGGATACCGAACCGTATACAAATACCATTGGAATCGTTGGCATGACGGCAGATTATGCGCCGGTTATCGCGTGTGGCAAAGTGTCATCGCCTACGGCAGAGAAATACAAAGCGATTCATAAAGCGTATGCGATGATTGACAGAGCTGTTACCGGCAACAATCAGATTACATTCTATTGCTACTCAAAGAAACCGACAGTTGATATTCCGATTAGCATCAAGGGGGTGTAAGCATGGCTGAATGTTTAATCTTAGGCGTTGGCGGCGGTGCCAGCGGTTCCGATGATGTAACAGCATCCGCCGCTCAGGTTCTTGCGCCTTATACGGCTATCACATCGGATTCTGACGGTGAGCCGAAAGAGGGAACGATCCCAACAAAAGAAGCGGCAACTTATAACACATCAACGGCAGATCAGACGATTAATTCCGGGCAGTATCTCGGAGGCAATCAGACGATTAAAGCCGTTACAACGGAAAACATTGATGCCGGGAATATCAGAAAGGGCGTAACCGTTAAAGTTGGTGATGCGAACAACGCTGGAAGAATCAAAGAGATCGCCGGGACATATACAACCCCATCGGCCGGGCAGCTTGGCGCGGCATCTAAGCAGATTCTGCCGGGGTATAGCGCTTTTGTTTCCGGCGGCCCGGAAATTAAAGGCAACATGACCACGAAAGCCGCCGCGACATATTACGCCACAACATCGAATCAGACAATAGCGAAGGATCAGTATTTGAGCGGTGCGCAGACCATCAGCAAGCTATCACAGACGAATCTTTCCGCCGGGAATGTCAGAAAAGGCGTAAGTATTTATATTAATAACGGTAATGCAAACGTGTTCAGTACTACCGGCACATGGTACGGAAATAAGAAAACGATAGGCGCTTGCGCCTGGTGCGGGCGCGGGCTTGGCGATCCGAATCCGTCAGAAACACAGTCTTTCACAATGCCCGATTCGGGAACCGTTTATTATGGCGGGATGTCTTCCGGCTATTATGGCGGCAGCGGGAATTGCCGGATTTACAAAAACAATTCCGTTGTTGATAACCGCGATCTTGGAACTTATTATGTGCGTGGTTCCATGTTCAATAAGTCATTTGCGGCAAACGCGGGCGATGTTATCAAGGTTGAAGCAACCGCGACATCTGGCGATGCAACAGTAACTTGTATCCAGGCCGTAATCGTCTATTAGGAGAAAAAATAATGGAATTCGATTTTATCGATCATTACAATATGGTTGTGGGCGCGGCGGTTGCCGTCTTTAGCGCCGTATTTGGTATCTATTGGTATCTGTTCGCCGGGTATCTTGTCTTGAATATCATTGACTGGATCACCGGATGGCGAAGGGCTAACAAACAGCATAAGGAATCATCGATGGTTGGTTTGCATGGAATCATCAAAAAGACCGGCTATTGGGTTATCGTTCTGATAGCCTTCATGATCCCCGATTTATTCATCAAGTTAGGGCGCGATACCCTTGGAATCAACCTGGAATTTTTAATGCTGCTTGGATGGTTCACGCTTGCAACTTTAATCGTTAACGAAATTCGGAGCATATTGGAAAACCTTGTAGAAATGAATTATAACGTGCCGGAAATCCTGATTGATGGGTTAGCCGTCACGGAAAAGTTACTTAAAAAGAAATCAGAAACAATAATCCCTGATGATGAAAAAGGAGGTTCTGAAAATGGCTAATGAGAAGATCACCGAAAGAAGTGCAGATTTTGATGAGCGCGTGAAAGCTGGCGGACCGTTCAAAACATCCGAATTCGAGCTGATGACACAGGAAGAATTCGATCTTGTGCTTCCGGCCCTTGGCCCGGCACAGGCGCGGGAAGCATTCCTTACCCGGCAGAAGTCCGAACAGAAAAAGCGCGGCACCGGTCCGGCGCTGGAATGCAAAAACTAAAACAAAAACTGAAATCTGATTTCACTTTTCATTTGACATTTCACTTTACGGCGGGGGCTTTTAGCTGCCCGCCCTTTTTTATTAAGGGGGCTAATATGGCTTTTGATGTTGCGCGGGTTCTGTCGGTCGCAGAGGATGAGATCGGATACCTGGAAAAGAAGAACGGCGATTTAACTTATCTGTACAACAAAACAAAGAACGCCGGATCTAACAATTACACGAAATACGGCTATGAAATGCATCAGATTTACCCCGCTGTCATGGATTACCCGGCGGCATGGTGTGATTGCTTTGTTGATTGGTGCTTTCAAAAGGCTTACGGCGTTTCTAGCGCCCGGAAGATGATCGGCGGTCAGTTTGACGATTACACGGTGCAGAGTGCCGCCCTTTATAAGAAGATGGGCGCATGGTATGCGGTACCGAAACGCGGCGATCAGATCTTCTTTCAGAATTCAAGCCGAGTCTATCATACCGGCATTGTTTACCATGTCGAGAATGACACCGTTTACACCATAGAAGGCAACACCAGCGGCGGATCTTCCGTCATCGCGAACGGCGGCGCGGTCTGCCGGAAACAATACCCGATAAACTATAGCCGGATCGCCGGATATGGGCGCCCCGCTTACGGCAAAGATATTGCTGTTGTTGAAGGATGGCGGAAAGCTGCCGACGGTGTGCGCTGGTGGTATGAGTACGCGGATCGGTCGTGGGCTGTCGGTTGGAAAGACTTAGAAAGCGCCAGCGGAAAACACCGCTACTATTTCGATGAAGCCGGGTATATGCTGACTGGATGGCAGCTTATCGGGAATGATTGGTATTTCTTCGAAACAACAAAGAACGCCGATGAAGGCGCCCTTTATCGCACGGATTCAAACGGCGTTCAAACCGTTTGGACACTTTAAAAAGAAATCCCCGCGTCATTACCGGCGCGGGGTGTTTTTTGTTCCAGTAGTAAATGGACATAACCGGGTGGTTAGTTCCATTTATGACGGGTGCGGCCTATAAAAAAACAGCGTGGAGATCCCGCTTTTCATCGATGGTTATCTTTTCGAGTACCGACCGCCACAGCCGCCGCTTTTCCGGCGCCGTTAAGCCGTCATAAACCGTTTTAAAGTCAGATGCGAACACTTTATTGATGCTTGGATTTAAAACCGTTTTGGGCGGTTCTGACGCGTTTAACGCGGCAATTTCTGCCGTTATCCGTTCGCGGTCTTCCCGGTATTCCGACAAGGTTATGATTTCGTTTAAATATGCTTCTTTCAGCCTGTCGAGCTTCCGCGTTAATGTTTGTGCCTTCTGCGCGTTTCTGCGCCCCTCAGACTGCTTTTGTTTCTGTTCTACGATTAAATTATCAATCAGCGTGTTAACATTGTTTAAAAGCCATCTTTCAACGCGCTTTTCGGAAACCTGCCCGGAAAACGAACAGGGCTTATGTGGGTTGCAATAATGCCGGGGACAACGATATATGACTTCTGCGTATGCGGTTTTTCGCCCCCGCTGGCGCCGTTCGCGATAATATGCCGATAATTTTTTTTTGCATTCCGGGCAGTATATCAAGCCTTGAAAGATATATTCATGTTTTGAGTTTAGTTTGATATTCCGGGAAAGAGCGATTTGCACCCGGTCGAATAGTTCACGGTCTATGATGGGTTCGCAAAATTCCGGGTTGTCGCGATTGATGCCAATGTATTTTTTATTCGATAGCATGTGTTTAACTGACCGCGGGGCCAACATGACGCCACGCGCCGACATGAATAGTGCGGTTTGCCGTAGCGAGTTAGTCCGGTCATAATATGCGAAGATTTCCCGCGCAAAGTCTGCATCCGCGTTAGGCGTTAATCGTTTATCCACGATGCTATAGCCTATTGGCGTTTTACCGCTTAACACTTCGCCCTGTTCGGCCTTGTACGCGAATACCTGTTTTATCCTGGCGCCGGTGTTTTCCGCCTCAAATTGCGCAAGATTCATCATCGTATTTATAATCATTCGGCCTTGTGGAGTCGAAGAATCGTATATCGGCTCCCAGATTGCCAGCCAATCGCAATGATGCTTTTCTAGAATGTCCTGAGTGTTAATATAATGTTTTATTGAGCGGAACCAACGATCTAATTTCACAAATATAATTTTATCTATTTTATCTTCTTTCACATCATTCAAGAGGCGTTGCAATTCTTCCCTATCATTTTTTGTGCCGGAAACGCCATCGTCGATATACTCCCCGACATTAATACATTTATCGTTATTATTTACATATTCCCGCAATGCTGATAATTGCGCGGGTATACTATCGCCTTCTTTTGCCTGTCGATTCGTTGAAACCCTAACGTATAATGCTGTCCTTATCATGGAATACTCCCCAAAAATGTGCTATGCTTTCTATAAAGCAAATAAAAAATAACGAGGTGCCATAATGAGCAAATTAATTGATATGGTTGGATTCCGCGCCGGAAAACTTACAGTAATAGAACGAGCTGGATCCGCCAAAGGCCAAAGCGTATGGTTGTGCAAATGTGATTGCGGGAAAATGGTGCGTAAATATGGCGCCCAGCTTCGCAAAATGCAAGGCTTGAGCTGCGGATGCGATACAAAGCAAAAATTCCGAAACAATGCACACCGGACTATCGCAAAAACAAAACACGGCGATTCTTTTGCGCGTCTGTATTTTGTTTGGTGTGACATGAGAAACAGATGCAACAATCCGAAAGATATAAGTTATCATAATTACGGCGCAATCGGGGTAACTGTTTGCGATGAATGGCAAACCGATTATTCTGCATTTAAAAAATGGGCCATAGAGAACGGATACGATTCAACAGCGCCACGCGGAAAATGCACATTGGATCGAATCGACACATCAAAAGGATATTCGCCCGATAATTGCAGATGGGCGGATATGCGGACACAAAGCAATAACAGGCGCAATTCTTATACAATAACATATAATGGGGCTACACATACCGCGAAAGAATGGGCCGATATTATAGGAATCCCTGCTGGTGTGATTTATGCAAGGTGGAAAAACGGATGGCCCGCTGATGAAATTCTTTCAAAAAATATATATAACCAGCATCATAAAATTATTGGTTCGTATTTACCCCCCATTGCGGAACCCGTCCGCGTCGTTTAGAATATTATTACCCCAAAGAGAAGCACCAATCATTTTTTCATGGTATTCTCCCCCTATCACCGCGCCCGGCCTTGTGTCGGGCGTTTTCTTATTCTTCAATATTTATTGTTATTTCATTGATTTTCAAAATATACCCAACTATTTTCTTTTGTTCTTCCGTTGCGGCATGATATGCCGAAAGCAGCCGAATGTCTTCTGCCGTCAGCGCCGCGTGGATAGTTTCTTCTTTTGGTTCCATGATGTCAGCGCGACGAACATTAAACATTTTGCAGAGCGCATCGATCTTATCCATTCGCGGAGTGCTTTTTCCGTTAAACCATAATGAAACTGAAGATTTGCTAACGTTCAATGCGCTTGCGATGTCGTTTTGTGTCTTATCATATTCTAGTGCTAATCGTCGTAAGTTTTTCGCGATCACATTTGCATATTCTTTTTCATTGATGATCATCGGCTTTCCCTCCTATAAAAATATTGTACTTTTCATGGCTTATAAAATCAAGCGTAGTTTAAAAATCCTGTTGACAGTTGAGTTAAACTAAACTATACTATCAATAGTTCCAACAATCACAAAAATCACAAGGAGGTGAAAAAATGGCAAAAATTCCGATTGCCGCGGCAAGAGTCGCGAAGGGGTTAACACAGAAGGATTTAGCCGATAAACTTGGCGTTTCTTCCCAGCTTGTATGGGAATGGGAAAACACCAACAAACCAATCAAGCCGGTTTATCTGTATGCCGTCTGTCATGTTACCGGGTTCAGCCCGGATGATATTTTATTGCCCGGAGAGTTGAATTAAACTAAACTAATGGGGGTTAATTAATGGGAATAATCATTGACAAAGAATTTCAAGCGTTGATTCCGCCCCTGTCGGATGACGAATTCCGCCAGCTTGAGGAAAACTGCATCCGGGACGGCATCCGGGATCCGCTGGTGACATGGCCACAGGATGACGGAAACCAAATTCTGATTGATGGTCATAACCGATGGGAAATATCCGCGAAGAATGCCGGTATTCCGTTCAAGATTGTTCAGATGCGGTTCGAAAATCGGGCGGAGGCTGAAACATGGATTCTAAAGAATCAGATTGGGCGGCGTAACCTTCCGACATACGTTAAAGCGCAATTGGCGTTGAGATTGAAGCCGGTTATAGCGGAACAGGCGAAACAGACACAAGGCGCAAGAACAGACCTTTGTCAGAAATCTGACAGAGGTTACACAGACACAAAAAAAGAACTTGCCCGGATTGCCGGTGTCAGTCATGACACGATCCACAAGGTGGAAGTAATCGAAAAGAACGCGCCCGCCGAAATCAAAGAGAAGGCCCGGCGCGGTGAGATTTCAACGAATGAAGCATACCGGCAGACAACTAACATCATGCGCCCGCTTAGAAAAGCCGATATCGCGAAAGAGGCCGAAGAACAGCACGCGGAATATCAACAGAAAAAGGATTCCGGGATTGTCAGTGTGACGGATGCCGCCGTGGACAAAGAGAACCGGCGGATACTGGCGCTAGAACTTAGCAAGCGAGTAACGCGGGCGATTAACGCGGCACAGGACATTTCACTTTTGAAGGGTGACCAAAAGTCAATCATTGCCGAACTGACGCCGGAAGAACAGGGCGATATTCGGATGCAGCTTGAAAAGCTGATTTCAATGTTGGTAGCACTAAACGCGCAGATTGGAGGGGCGAATGGGAAAGTTTGATATCGTAGAACACTTTAAGACAATGCTTTCCGCAAAGGAACGGAAAGACGAAATCATCATTGATGCGAACAAGATGACACGGGAGATTCTTTGGAATTCCGATTTAAGCGGTTTATCCCGTGAAGACCTGGAATACAGATTTGTTTCTGCTTATGTTCGTTGCCTTCTGTACCAGGCGAATTATAGAAGCGTCATCCGGGGAAAGGGCTTTTTCGTAAATGAAAATACGATGCGCCCGGAACTGGTGGCGCGGCTGTTCAACAATCAGAAGATGACACGCGACAAAGCAGAGCAGATTCTTGCAAACATCAAGCGGCATATCAGAAGCAATGACACCATAGCCGGACAGCTTGAATATGATTTCGAAACCGGCGAATGCGTCGAAACCATGACAGCGGAAGACCTTTTAAAAATGCTTGAAAGTGAAGGGGTGTAACAATGTCACCATTTGCGGAATTAGTACAGGAAATCAGCGCATATTTTAACAAGCGCGAAAAAATGCGAATCCCGGAAGCTGTCAATGAGCATCGCCGGATTGAGGATCACATCATGGCGGCATGGGTTCGGGGCGATATTTCCGGGCAAGGCAAAGAAACTCTTTTAGACATTCTGAGAGAGGGCAACGAAGATGGAAAACAGTTTGAATGTTGATCGGTTACTGGCGGCGCTTTCCGTCATCCTGTCGGAGCGTACCGGGCTTGATGTAACCGTGAGGAAGGGAGAGCCAAACAATGACATTAAAAGGTTATCTGACATTAGCGGCAGTATTGGAGCGCGAACATTTTGATTATGACGCCAAAAAGGCAAAAAAGGAAATCGAAAGACTTAGAAACGAGCTGATGGAAGATGTGATCCGGTTCAACACGTTAAGCATCGACGAAAAGAAACAGGTCCTTTCGGTTCTTATGTACGGAATGAAGGAGGAAACCAACGATGACAAATGCGAATAAAGCGCTTTGCAGTCTGCCGGGAATGTCGGCACATTTGGAATATATCCCTATTACAAGCGATCCCAAAAGAGGGTTATCTATGCCCGATCTGCCGGATGACGATTTGGATGAAATGGACGGCCCCGGCCCGCTGATGAATTTTGTTCTTGGCATGGGCGAGTTTTTCACGCTGGCGGCGGTCTTCGCGGCTTTTTCGCTGATGCTGATGGTAGCGGGAGCATGAAAAAGCGCACCGGGAAAACGGCCCGAATGCGCTTTAAGGTATAAGGTTTGCGCCCTTATGCCCACATTATAACACATTGTGGAGGATTGAATGAACATTTATGAAAAGCTGGCGGTTATTCAGCAAAAGCTGAAAGCGCCCAAAGATCAAACCAACAAATTCGGCGGCTATCAGTACAGAAGCGCGGAAAACATCTTGGAAGCGCTCAAACCGTTGTTAGCAGAAACCAAAACAACACTAACCATTTCAGACATGATCGAATTCGTGGAGGGGCGGTATTACGTTCTCGCAACGGCAACGCTTACCGACATCGAAAAGCCGGGGGACAAAATCATTAATACGGCTTATGCACGGGAAGCAGAGGAGAAAAAAGGTGCGGATGCTTCACAGATTACCGGCGCGGCGTCATCCTACGCCCGCAAATACTGTTTATGCGGCCTGTTCTGCATTGACAGTATGCCGCCGGATGCTGACGCCTGGAGCGACGCAAACGGACAGCCACAGAACGCCACAAAGGGCAAGAAGACCGCCAGCGCCACAAAGGGCAAGAAGACCGCCAGCGCCCCGAAGGACAGCGGAACCGCCGAAACAGCAACAAAGAATTATCTGAAGCGGATGATCGTCAAATATGCTTATCGGGATTTCGGCGGTCAGATTATGAAACATTACAAAGTCGATTCTATCGATGCCATGACGCCGGAACAATTAGCAACAGCGGCGAAACAGGCGGAAGCATACAACGAAGCACACAAGAATGAACCGGAGGCAAAAGAGAATGAATAATGTTTCTTTAGTTGGACGATTAACCAGGGATCCGGAGATCAAAGCCACGAATTCCTGCAGCTCTTACGCCCGTTTTTCTATCGCGGTTGACCGGCGCGGGAAGGATGCCGGAACCGACTTTATCAACATTGTCGCATTCGGCAAGACATCCGAATTTATCGAAAGATATTTCCGCAAGGGCCAGCGCATCGGCATTAACGGACGGATTCAGACCGGCAGCTATGAAGGGAAGGACGGCAAGAAGGTTTATACATTTGATGTCATCGCGGAAAACGTGGAATTTGTCGAGAGTAAGAGCGCATCCGCCAGCGCCACACCCGCAAACGCTGATGGTTTCGTTAATATCCCGGATGGCGTAGAGGATCCCGGTCTGCCGTTTAACTAATGACGATACAGGTTGATAGCCGGGAAAAGGCACACGCGATAGCGCGGATACTGGAATATTTCCACGCTTCCGGGGTCAAATATTACATTTCCAAACTTTACATCGGGGATTACATGAACCTTGATAACCCCCGCGTAATCGTTGACCGGAAACAAAACCTTGATGAGCTATGCGGGAACGTGTGCCGCCAACATGAACGATTCCGGGCGGAGCTGATACGCGCCCAGGAAAACGGCATCCGGCTAATTATCCTTTGCGAACACGGACACGGAATCAAAAGCCTTGACGATGTTCTGTTTTGGCGGAATCCGAGAGCGAGAACCAAAAAGCTGATTAACGGGCGCTGGACCTGGACCGAACAAAAGGTGATGCACGGGGACACGCTTTATAAAATCCTTTGCACCATGCAGCGCAAATACGGCGTTTCGTTCCTGTTCTGCGACAAGGGCGAAACAGGGCGGCGGATTGTGGAGATTCTGAGCAATGGCGAACATTGACGATATCAAACGGGAACACCCAATGCCGGAAGTCGTGCGCCAATACGGCATAGAAATTAACCGCGCCGGGTTCTGCCGGTGTCCCTTCCACAACGAAAGAACGGCATCCATGAAGATTTACGCGCAGAGCTTTTATTGTTTTGGGTGCGGCGCTGGTGGCGATGTCATTGATTTTGTCCGTTTATACGAACGATGCGACTTCAAAACGGCGTTTCGGATGTTGGGCGGGGAATTTGACAGCCACACAAAAAAACACGCTTTAAGCGCCTATAAACGCGATGCAGACAAGCGCACAAGGGAAAAGCAGACGGCACGAAAGGCGGAAGCCCTGGACGATTCGCGGGCGATGCTTGCCGCGTACCGGAACGCGCTTGATTTAATTCCGGCAGATTCGCCACTACGGGCGGCGCTGTTGGCGCAATACGAAAATGAACGATTAAACAATGAACTGTTAGAGGAAGAATATTTTAAAAGGGGGGATTAAATGAGCGTTTCGGCATCATCAAAGATGGATTTCATGGATGAAAACACGCTTGATTCTATCTTTGATGACGAAAACGAACTATCCCGCCAGCGCCGAATAAACGAGCTGCGACAGATTGCAAAAGACAGGCATCTAACAGCGGAATTTGACGCGGCGATACTAGCCCGGAAACGGGCAATTCGTGACATGGAGAGAGAGGAACGGCGGCGGGCAGAAACAGCAAAGCAGAAACGGAAAGCCGCCGAACAGGAACAGACAAACGAAACCCGGTTTGATGGCTTAGAGGAATATGGTTTTTCGAACTTGCCTTGCGGCCCTTGGACGGCTGACGAATCCGGCGTTTGGATGTTTGACCGGAAAGAATACAAGGTGGTTGCTTGCCCACATCCGATTTTACCGGTTCAGCGGTTAAAGAACATCCAAACCGGCAAAGAGAAAATCACAATCGGATATAAACGCGGGGGCCGGTGGCAGTTTCAGACCGTCAAGAAGGAAGTAATCGCATCAGCAAGTCAGATCATCGGTTTGGCTGCTTATTCGGTTTTGGTGACATCTGAGAGCGCGAAAGCGTTAGTTAGATATCTGTCAGAAGTCGAGGCCAGAAGCGGCGGCATTATCGGGTTGCGGGAATCATCAAGCAAATTCGGTTTTGTCCGTGGGCGGTTCCTTCCCTATGATTCGGAAGATATCGAATTTGATTCGGATTCCGAATTCCCGCAATTAGTCGCGGCAATTAAGGAACACGGGGATCGGGATGCCTGGTTTGAACACGTTCGGGGCATCCGCAAAAGTAAATCATTACCGGCGCAAATTCTAATGGCTGCTTCGTTCGGTTCCGTCCTGTTGGAAAAGCTGGGCGCGCTTCCGTTCGTGGTTGACTTGTGGGGCGATACAGAAGCCGGAAAGACCGTTGCAGAGATGCTGACCTGTTCTATTTGGGCGGACCCGACAGAATCAAAGTATATCGGGGATTTCAAAGCAACGGAAGTTTCGTTGGAAACGAAAGCGGCGGCGTTAAATCACTTACCGCTGATTCTTGACGATACCGCCAAAACATCAAAGCGCATCCGGGAAAACTTCGAAGGGTTCATATATGACATGACATCCGGCAAGGGAAAAAGCCGTTCTGATAAGTCGCTGGGCTTCCGGGCAGAAAACGCGTGGAGGCTTGCAATCATTACCACCGGCGAAAGCCCGATTAATGGATTTGTCAGCCAGGGCGGCGCGATGAATAGAATTCTTGAGGTTCACGCGCTGACACGGATATTTAAGGACCCCCACGAAACCGCCGAAATTGTTAAACACAATTACGGGTTCGCCGGGCGCGAATTTGTGGATGTCATCAAGGGAATAAGCGACGCGGAATTAATGGCGCAATACGAATCTATCGTTGAAGAGCTGCGCGCCGCCGCTGGTGACAGTATGCAAAAACAGATTATGTCTTTAGCCGTAATTGTTTTGGCTGACAGGATCGCGACAGATAACCTTTTCTTTGACGGAATTTATATTCCGGTTCCGGCGGCGTTGTCATTGTTGGCGGACCCGGACGAAGTATCAGCAAATGAGCGCTGTTATAAATACATCGTCGATGAAATCCACATGAATAAGTCGCGATTTGACCCGGACAAACCTATAGAACAATGGGGATTGTTCGAATCTGATTCGATCGTTTGCTTGTTCCCAACGGCGATAGCCCGGATATGCGCCAGCGGCGGTTATTCCTTTAAGGCATTCAAGGATTACGCCGTAAAACGTGGGCTGTTTCAAGTGGACATCAGAGGGAACCCGCAAAAGCAGAAGAAGATCGGCGGAAAAAACTTGCGCTTGTACTTTATGACGCTGCCCACAGAGGACGAAAACCAGTCAAAAGATGACTTTATACAGGTTTCAGAGGACGACCCCGGCGGGCTTCCGTTTGATTAGGTAGCAAAAGTAGCATTCGGTAACATTGGCAATGCTACCGCGAAAACGCCTGTCGTTATTGGGGTTTCGGGGATTGGTAGCATGGTAGCATAAAATTTCACACATATATATATAGAAAAATAAAAAAAGTGTCGGATTGAACAGGGCGAAAGACAGAACTTTTTTTCTTTCGCGCGCATGAGAAAAAGTTAATGCTACCCGTGCTACCGTGCTACCAATGCTTACAAATGGCTTAACTAAGCCAAATTTGAAGGTAGCACGATTTCGGGCGGTAGCATAAAAAGGGGTAAAAGTAGCACAAAATGATACCAAATAATGAAGTTTTAACCGATATGCGGGAATGGTTCCGGCGCTGGCGGTCGCGCATCCCGGCGAAGGATGACGGCGAATCATGGGATCGCCTGGTTGCCGAAATCCGGGAAATAGTCCCACGGGGACAGGAAGACATATTTATAAACCTTGTAAACAGGTACATAGAAATGTTGGAGGCGCAGAGCAACTAACCATGAAGCAGCCGGATACCGCCGCAGCCCGTGACCGGGCGAAACGGCTAGTAAAACTAAGCAAAGAAAGAGATATGTATTTTACCGAGAAGGACGGAACGCGGGCGGATTCTGTATCTGTCCGATATCCCGCTTACGCTGGAACGGCATTACAAGCAAAACACGGGGGAAAGAATAGAAAAAATGAGCAATCAACCAATGACACATCAGAACCGCATTAAATGCGAACTTTACAACGACAATTTCCAGTCGTGGAAGTTATACCCGATACACAAGGCCCAATTAGTTATTGCTGATATCCCTTATAACGTGGGGAATAACTTTTATGGTTCTAATCCTGTTTGGTATAAGGGCGGCGATAATAAGAACGGCGAAAGCGACAAAGCCGGAAAGGCTGCTTTCCCTTCTGATTTTTATTTCAACGAGGCGGAATTTTGGCACTTTTGCCACAGCCTTTTAAAGAAACCGCCTAAAGGCGGATGGCAATCGGCGCGGGGCCGGTCATCGGATGCGCCTTGTATGATTGTTTTCACCAGCTTTGAACGGGCGCATATCGTCGTTGAAAAGGCGGCGAAAAACGGATTTCCAAATTACATTCCGCTGGTGTTTATCAAGCACTACTCACCGCAAGTTCTGAAAGCCAATATGCGCGTTGTCGGTGCGACAGAATACGCCCTGTTGTTTTACCAGGACAAATTACCGAAATTTCGCAACGGCCTTGAAATTGACCCGGTGACAGGGAAGAACATACGCGGAACCGGACACATGGTTTTTAACTGGTTCGAATGGACACGCGACGGCAAAGAGATCCCGAAAATCCACCCGTCACAAAAGCCGGTTGCACTCTTAAAGCAGTTAATCGAGGTATTCACCGATCCGGGTGATGTGGTAATAGACCCTTGCGCCGGTTCCGGCACGACACTACGGGCGGCTTATGAATTGGGGCGGCACTCTTACGGATTCGAAATCAACAAAGAGTTTGC
>JAZQJE010000069.1:0-33368 GCA_045541495.1 Acutalibacteraceae bacterium
CCACAGTGCGGAGGCATTTGTTATTTACCAGTTGGTGATATCGGGGATCTCTATCAAGGCACCGCCTTGTTTGGCGGACTCGTCGGCAATAACGCCCGGCAAGGACATACGAATGCCCATATCTACGTCTATCGTAGGTTCGGTATCCTCGACGATACAACGAATAAAATCACTCATCATTTTTTGGTCGGCGCCATCATGACCCGCCTTCGGCTCATTGGGGAAACGGGCGGATACGGGGATTTCAATTTTTTCATCGATGGAACCGGGTATATCCGATAAGCGGGCAAAGGAATGAGCGGCGCGGACCGATTTGATCTTATCGGTTTCAATGGAACCGCGAGTGCCGATCAACGTATAATTGTGGTCATATCCCACATATGCGTCAAAACAGATGAGAATACGAATAACCGCGCCTTTGGCAGTTTTAAATAGGGCAACGCCGTTTTTGCAGGCGGGACGATAAGGCGTATACTGAATATCGGGTGTCATGGCGCTTACACTGACGCAATAATCGTCCATGATATACAAAAGCGGCCCTAAACTGTGGGTCAAATAACGGATACCGGGATGGGTAGTACGCCAGTACTCGTCGGGGTAATCTTCCGCTTTGATATCGCGGTAATCTTGGCTGTGAATGTATTCTGCTTCGGCATATAGCGGATCGCCGAACTTGCCTTCTTCCCGCATCTTTTTCCACATCTGGATAAACGCCCAATAACAGCAGTTTTCACCCGCCATGTATTTTTGGTTGGGATGTGCTTTTACGGCTGCGCGCAAAATTTTGGCTTCCTCCAAGGTGTGCACAGTGGGGATCTCACTTAAAACGTGCTTGCCCGCCTCTAATGCTTTTACTACAAAAGATACGTGATCGGTGGCGGGTGTGGCGACAACGACGGCTTCCACGTCCGATTTCAAAAACTCGTCGTAATCGGCATAGCATTGCAGATTTTCCACGCCGCGATCTTCGAAATGTTTTTTACCGATGGCTAACCGTTCCGGATTTTTGTCGCAGATGGCGGTCATTTGTACGTTGTCTTGCTTGATGACCTCCGAGATCATCCAGCGACCTCTGTCCAATCCGACAACACCCAATTTTACGATCTTTTTTTCCATGTTTGCCTGCTCCTTTTTTATAAATTTAAGAACACCAGCGCGACGGCACCAAGCAATACGCCGATGACCTGCCGTTTTAAAAAGTGTTCTTTAAAAATCAGTACCGACAATAAAAATGAAAGAATGATCTTTATGCCCGCTTTCATGGGCGAAGATAAGGATAGGGGAATGAGGGTATTGATGACCAACCCCAATCCGTTGGTGGTACCGTTGGACAACCCCGCCACGGTGGCGTATAAGCCGCCGTTTTTCAGAATGTAGCCCAGGTCTTTGCCATCCCGTATCAAACCTACCGCAAAGAGGATGACAGTCGACAGGCCCAATGTGACGATCATAAACTCGTTGGTATAGGCATCGTTAAAACGGATCTGCTGCATCCGCTGCACCACGGCAAACATACCGCCGGCAAAGAACGAGATGAGAATACATATCAGCCACTTGGCAGAAAATTTGGTGTTCTCGTTTTCCTTTTCACCCCGTACCAGATACAAGGATACCACGATGATGGCAAAACCGATATAGGTGAACAGGGAGGCGGATTCCTTGAGAAACAGCAACCCGTACAGCACCGTGAACACACCGGAATAAGACAAAATCAACATGGACAGTGTGAATGACCCGCAACTCAGCGCCACAAAGGTAAGAAAAGAAGCGGCGCAGTATAGTAGTCCCGAAATGATCGCGTATGGAAAAATTCCACTCTCGAAGTGCAACCCGTTTTGATCGGTAATGACGAAGTACACCATGGAAAATAAAGATACCAGTGCGGTAAACAAAAAACCGCCTTTGGCATGACGGGCATTATACTTTTTAATAAGAGCGCCTTCCACGAGGCCGGTGATACCGGCAATCAAGATCAGGAACATGGCCATTGTTCTTCACCGTAATTATTGAAAATTTTAACTAAAGAATATCAATTTTTTGGTGTTTGTAAATGGAAATCCCCCTGTTTTATATGGAAAATTTCCATATTCCCTTGATTTTTGACGGATTTTGTGCGGTAATAGAGGAGAGGTGAGAATATGGGAACCAGTATATGCCGTTTTGTGCCCGCGAAAAATTACACCGGAAACATTAAAACCGTTCATTTCGTTTATGAAACGGAATTCACAAAACAACGGCAACCGTTTTTGCACCCCATTTATTATGCTCATTTGGTGGTGAACGGGAACGCGGTATTAAAACTGGGTGGTAACACATATCCGTTGCACCGAGGGTGTTTATTTTTTGCATTCCCCGGTTGCCCGTATGAAATCGACGGTGACGAGGAGTTTCGGTATATCTACATCAGTTTCATGGGATCCTGTGTTACCACTTTATTTGAAAATTTACACATCACCATGGACAAGCCGGTATACGACTCGTTTGAATCTTTGTTGGAGTTCTGGCAAACTTCCATTACCCGCATCAATGCGCTCAATGCCAATATTTTGGCGGAAAGCGTGTTATTATATACTTTTTCGTTTATCGGCAGTGACGAAGATACGCCGCCACTGAAAAACGACAGTGAAAAACTGTTCGAACTGATCGTAGATTATGTAGACAACCATTATCGTGACAAAGACATGACCTTGAAAAAGGTGGCGGATATTTTCGCCTATGCGGAAAAGTATTTATCTTACCTTTTTAAAAAGAACATGGGTACCGGTTTTAACCAATACGTTAATCGATTGCGGGTACAGTACGCTTATGAGCGGATCGGCCAAGGCGAAACCTCCGTTACCCGCTTGGCGGCGCAGTGCGGATATGCGGATCCTCTCTATTTTTCTAAGGTGTTTAAGAAGCAAAGGGGCGTTTCCCCTGTCGAATACATGAAGCAACAATAATAAAATGGATACAAGAAGGCTTATCCTGCGAGACAGGCCTTTTTGTTTGAGCATTTTGCTCGATAAAGTGGAAAAACAAGTATAATTTTTAGACTTTCATACAGTTTTTAGGGTGTACTGCGATTTTCTGTTGCGATATAATCTAATGTAGAATAAAAGGGGGAGTTTTCGTGGATGTCAGCAAATGGGACAAAAATTTCCTTGTAAACGACGGAATACCCGACGGCTTGACATGGTTTGAATGTCGTGAAAAACCGATACAACTGTATGGGTTACATATAAACAAAAACGGCGAATTTCAACGGTTGCCCGAAGATGTGTTGAAGGAGATTGGCAACGAGGGATACCGACGGTTTGGTATGTGCACTTCCGGCGGTCGTATTCGGTTTCGCACCAACTCCAAGACCGTGGCGTTTCGGGTGGAAATCAGCGATACGGTACTGATGCCCGATATGCCGCTCACCGGCTCTTCCGGCTGTGATATATACATAGGTGATAGCGAGCAACGATTCGAAGGGTTTATGTTCCCTCGCAAAGAGGATCAAACACACTATTCCCTTTGCTTGTCCATCGACACCACGGAAACCATTACCGTCAACTTCCCCCTGTATAACGGTATACGGATGTTGGCAGTGGGTATCACGTCCGATGCTTCTGTTTGGGAACCCGCACCGTACACCATGACCGATCCCATCGTGTTCTACGGATCATCCATCACACAAGGTGCTTGTGCGGGGCGTCCCGGCAACAACTACGCAGCCATCATCGCCCGATGGCTGAATGCAGATTTTGTGGATCTGGGATTTTCGGGCAGCGCGGTGGGAGAAGCCGCCATGGCTCGCTATATTGCGGGGCTGAAAATGAGTGCTCTGGTGTTGGAGTATGACAATAATGCTCCCGATTCGAAACATTTGTGCAACACTTACGGCAATTTTTTCCGCATCATTCGAGAGGCCCATCCCACCCTTCCCATTGTGGGTATGAGCCGCGGTGAATTCAAACACAACCCCGTTGTTAACGCGGAACGACGCGAAGTGATCCGCGCGGTATACGAACAAGCGGCTAAAGAAGGGGATACCCGTTGCCGCTTCGTGGACGGGGAAAGCATTTTCGGCGAACGGGGTTGGGACAGTTGCATGACCGGCAGATGTCATCCCAACGATTTAGGATTTATGCGTATGGCGGAAGCAATCTATGCGCCTCTTGCGGAATTGCTAAGAGAGGGGAAATAATAAGTGAGCGAGAAAAACTTGGCGTTGTACGGTATGCGTGGTTATCTCATCGACTGTCACCGTGCCGATCTGCCTGAAGTCAGTTTTGAGGGCTTTTCCTATGAAGAAGTCGTGCAACAACTGAAAGATATGCACATCGACCATGTAATGGTCTATTCCAAAGACCACTGGGGTCTTGCTTGGTATCCCACCGAAGTGGGCTTCCAACATCCCAAAATGAAAAAATTAGACTTAGATTATACCGGCGAAATGGTGCGTGCCGCCCGCGAAGCAGGTATCGGCGTCGTGATCTATCATAGCGTGGGTATTGATGACCGCGCGGTAGCCACCCATCCCGATTGGGTGGTTGTCGATCAGTGGGGCCACAAGATGAAAGTGGGACTTCCCGGATACCTGTGGTATAGGGCGGATGTCGCTAGTCCTTTCGGCGATTATGTCATCACCATGTTGGAAGAGATCTTGCAAAAATATCAACCCGACGGTTTGTTCTTGGACGGTTTCCCGCCGGAACTGGGTTTCGGAAAACACACCCAAGAACTCTACCGCCGTATCACGGGCAAAGACATGCCCGTGGGAGAAGAAGCCAATAAACAGTGGCTTCACCTGCAGGAATTCGAAGAGAATGAGATTTGGTTACCTTTCACCCGTCGAGTGAGAGCCGCCATCGATACCTACAGTCCCAACACGTTACTCACTACCAACGGTTGTAACGCCGGTATGCCTCAAAGTTTGTTGGACCTGATGGATTATCAGTTTGCCGAGCCGTGGGCAGGCAACCATTATTCCGGCGCCTTCGTCAGCAGTCTCATGAAGAGCCCGCAGATCGGCCCCGGCGATTTGGGACTGGTATACGACACCATGCCGTCCGAAAAGATTGCGCAGGAACTGATCGCTATCGGCATGAACGGTGCTCGTCCTTTCCTGTACAGCGAATCGATGGACCGGGACGGCGGTTTGATCGATCACGAAGTGGAACGCATTGCCGACGCCTTTGCGGAAGTGGAAAAGGTACAAGAATTTTGGCAGGGCAAACCCACATCCAACATTGCGCTGATGTTCAGTGGCCGCTCTCATCAGGTAGCGCCCGATCGTAAAGAATTTGCCCATAAATGGTCCAGAGAATCCCGCCATCGCGATGCTTTGCACGCGGCTATGACCATCTGTTCGGACGGTCATTTGCCTTACCGTTGTTTAAATGGTGACGATGCCACCACTTGGACCTTAAAAAATAACGATTTAGTGGTGATTCCCTGTGCGGAAGTGCTGCCCGAATCCAGCTATGAACAATTGATAAGCTTTGTGAAAAATGGCGGTCGCGTACTGATGACACTTAGCCGTATGCCTGCTAACATCGATTGTTCTTTCCACCACAGTAAGGCGTTTGAAACGCTGTTCGGTGTCACGTTGGAAGGCACGGACACTTCTTTTACCGCCAACGACTATTCTGTCTATGCGGATTTCCGTGATTACGACGGTGTTCCCGCCTTTTTGCGGAAACACCCCGTTGGTGTGGCAGGCAATCGGTTGAAAGTATCTTGCACCACCGGTAAAGCGGTAGGTCGCTATCTGGAGCCGATTTCGGAAAACGATTTGGACGGCCGTCGGTTCTGGGCGTGGAAACCGCCCGTCCCCGGCAAACACACAGCCAAATCCGTTCCTGCCGTTATCAATCAACTGGGCAACGGCAGTGCGATGCTCATCACCTTTGACGCATTCACCATGTGCGAACAATTCGCGTTGTGTCAGGGTACCACCCGTTGCCACTGGACAAATATGTGGCTAAAAGACCTGTTGGATTCCCTGAGCCGCCGCGATGTGGATGTCCAAGGCCTGCCTTACGGTGCGATCCTATCCCTGTTGGAACAGGATGACAGCGTCACGGTACACATTTTAAATCCCAAATGCACAAAAGGCACTACCTCCCGCTTAACGGTGAAAGCAAAGGGCTTTACCGCGCTGGAACAGGTGTATCCCACAGCCGTTTCCTGCAACGGCAAACAAGAGGACGGTAAACTCATTGCCGAAACCACGTTGAGTGACGTCCCCTATACCGTATTAAGATTAACACGTAAAGTTTGAGGGAATTATGGAAACAACGTATCGCGAATTGATATATTACGATCCCGATTTCAAGGGTGAACACGGCGACTTTAACGGTCCATGTTCCCCGTTGGACGAGGGTGAACGGCTGGATTTTTTGCGGCAATATGCCCGCTTTATTCGGTCTTATCAAGGTGTGGACAGATCGGAAAAAGCCGTAACGGAGGCGCAGGTCAAAGACGTCTTGCATGCCGTATCCTACGACTTATCCGATGCTCACCACAGCGCGGTCGTTTGTTTTCCCGTCATGCACGCCTACAAGCGCGATAAACAACAACGCTACAAAGGGTGGCAGTTATATACCGATCGCGCCGCTGTGTGCGATAACACCATCGCCTTTACAGACGGTGATCTCCCGCCTGTCCCCGCGGCCGCCTATACGTTCGGCGATCAAGGCCGCTTAACCAAACTGGAATTTCGGCTTTGGGTCAGTCCCGAATATGAAGCTGCTATCCCGGGCGGAATCTTGGATCAGACCACCGGACGCACGGTGGAACTGAGAGCGGGAATACAAGAACTAGTCAAACTACAGATTTATTCCAACGGTCAGGTATGTACCCGCATCGTGAAAGGCGATCCCTACCATCACAAAAATCTGTCACTTGCCACCATAACGTTCGGCGAATGGCATACCGTACAACTGATCCTTCATCGCGACACGTTTGATATCGGTATCGACGGCAAGATGTGCGGTGCAACCTTGCCCCTTTCCGCCGCGACGGACCCCGATATCCTGTTTTTCGGCGGCGGCATGGTGCCGCAGGGTTCTTGGAAAATAGAGCCCGTTTCTATGGAGTTCGGCAAAACTGTTGTTACAGATTTCTTTGAGCCGGTGCAAGCCTACCCCTTTATAGAAGAAGATTTGGGTGAGGTAAAACTTCCCTTCGCGTTAGGCACATACGCCAATCGGGATAAAGATTTGATTTTGCGGTCGGTATTTATCGTATCCACCTTGCCTGCCAAAGCGGTGTTGGCGATAGATGCCTTGGATCCCGGCGGTCGGGTATACATAAACGGGAGCGAAGTACTGCGTAAAGATAATTTTCTTTCTGACCGTGTAGATATCACCGCCCATCTCCGCGAAGGGGTCAACCAATTGGAAATTCAAGTTGACCCGCGCGCACCGGAAGTGCTGTATTCTTGGCACCGCCACAAAGATCCGTATAACGGATGGTTCTGTTTAGGCGTCAAGTTATGCCTGTACAATACTGTGGAAGTGTCCGATCTGCGAATAACCACTTTAAATATACAAAACGGTGTGACTGCCCGCGTAACGGCACAAGTCGCCGCTATCGGCGGTGGCACATTCCATGGAAAAGGGCGATTGTACTTAAAGCGAAGTAACAGCAACGAAAAAGAACGGTGTATCCACACCTTTCCGCTCACCTTTACACACAGCGAACAGGTGGATGTGACATTTTCCACCGACGCGGCGTTGTGGTCCACGGAAGACCCTACCTTATACGAAGTGCGACTGGTCATCTGTGATGCCCACCGTCAACCTGTAGACGATATTCTGGAAGAAACCGGTTTCCGTACCATTGAACAGAAGGACGGTAAGATCTTCCTAAATGGTGAGCGGGTGTTACTTAACGGCGCGCTGATCATGCAGTTTCTACCGCCATATGACCGCATTCCCATCAACCATGTGTGTCCTTCTGACGAACAGATTGTATGGCAGGCGCAAATGGTGCACAACATGAACGGCAATCTATTACGATTGCACATGTTAGGATATGGCACCAATGACCCCCGTTTTGCTCGTTTGTGTGATCGCATGGGTATGATGCTCATATGGACCACCCGCTGTATCGACAGTATCGAGGGTTGCTTATGGCGCTCCGGATGGAAGCAGCGGGACGCTTACGTTCAACAGATGGGCGAGGTCATCAACCATCCTAGCATTATTATGTGGGAAGGTTCCAATGAATTTCATCCTTCCCTTGAGGATATTGACAGTATTTACGATGGTTTTACCGAAGCTGTTCGCTCAGTGGATACCAGTCGATTGATTTGCCCGATTTCCCACCTGTATTATGCGGGCGGGTTGTACGACAAAGACGGTTGTGCATATTATAATGATACCGGCACAACCGATCAGACAGGAGCAGAACGGCAAGCCACTACCGGCTGGACCGATCCACTTGTGGTGCGTAGTGCCCACACCTATTGCTTGTTGCTGGGGTACGGCACCGATTGGGCTACCATGCGTGAGCAGGATTGGCGATGGCAGCCCGAATTGTTTGAAAGCGATTCGCACGCCTATATGGTTACAGAATTTGCCGTCATCGGCATGCAGGATCCCACCACTCCCGAGGCGGCTGAATATATCAAGACCGATTCCTATGAATTGCCCGATTATGGGGATATGTTCGACACCGCGTCGGATCATGAACGATGGTTGCTCAGCCAAGCCTTTCAAGCGTTATGCGCGAAGGCAGATATCAAACAACTACGGTTGCGGGATGTAGACGGTATGACATGGTGCTGTTTGACCGGTGGTGCTAACGATGCCAGTTACTTAAAACCCATTATTGATTTTTATGGATATGCCAAACTGGGGTTTTATGCTTTACAGGAAGGCTATCGGCCGTTCTTGACCATGCAGGGAGATACCGATGTAGTGTGGGGATGCGATCATCCACTCACTCCCGTGCTGGTAGGAGACTTTACCGGTAACCGTTATCGAGTGACGGTCACCGTTACCGACGAAAACGGTAATGTGGTGACAAAAGAGGTATTCGATAATATTCAACCCGATAATCCCGTTTATCCATTACCTACCCGTTGCCCTTCCCTTAATGAAAAGGGATATTATACGATTGAGTTCTGTACGCAAAAGATTTGATATGGTTTTGTAAGGATGTGAGTTTATTCATGAAACATTTGAGTGAATATCGTCGTCGAATTTCCGCCTTGGTGATCGCGGCGACCATGTTGATTACATTGATAGGCGGCAGTTATCCTGTTGCAGCCGACGAGGTGACCGGTGCGGTGGATAAGCCGATATCGACCAATCCGGTGGCACCTGTCACCACCACCACCTATAGTCAATACATTGCCGGCCATGGAGACGCGGCAAAGCCGGGTATCACGGTTTCCGTGGCGGGTTCAAATTTCATAGCAGAACCTGAGATCGGTGCGAGTCCGTACCAGGATAAATTCGGTTCTGTAAGTGGCGTAGAGACTGGAAACGACACGGTGAAGTTGACCTACACGGTGGAAGTACCCGAAACCGGTCTGTATAATATGGTATTAAAGTATTATGCATTGCCGGAAGACACCGGCGACATCCTGCTGGAACTGTTGGTCGATGGCGTACGTCCCTTTACGGAAGCGGGAAGCTTGAACTTCGGTCGGGTGTATACCGATGGTGACATACAGAAGGATGTATACGGCAACGATGTGGAACCGGATGCTGAACAAGTTTCCCGTTGGATCACGCAGTATGCCTACGATATTTACGGTGGCAGCGGCGAGTATTACTTCTATCTTACAGCGGGTGCTCATGAGATGTCCTTTATTACTAAGGGCGTGCCGTTCCTGTTGGAAAGCTTCTCCCTGCAGCAAAAAGTCGCAGCACCTACTTATGAGGACTATTTGCGGCAATGGGAAGAAGCGGGTGCCTCGGATACCACCGGATTCCAGAAAAATTACCAGGCCGAGGGGCTGCTGGAAAAATCCGATTCCAGCATCCTGGTTGGCTCCGACCGCTCCAGTTCGCTGATGGAGCCGTTTACCTATGAACATACCAACATCAATATCCTTAATGGTGCTCAGTGGACTATACCGGGTCAATGGGTCAGTTGGGAAGTTGAGGTAGAGGAAAGCGGTTTTTACACGCTTGGCTTTAAATATCGGCAAAGCTATCTGGACGGCTTGTTTTCGTCCCGCAAGGTTCTAATCGACGGAGAGGTTCCTTTTGAAGAACTGGAAGCAGTACAGTTCGACTATACCACAAGCTGGAAGAATCAGGTGGCAGGTGAGGACACTCCCTATCGTATCTATCTGACTGCCGGCGAGAAGCATACCATCACGCTGGAGAATGTCACCGGTGCTCTCAGTCAAACGATCGACACTCTGCAGATCTGTATTGACGAACTGAACGAGCTGTATCTGGATATTATGATGATCACCGGCTCCGAACCCGACCCCAACCGCGACTATTATCTTAAAAAGAGCATACCGGACATTACCGAGCGTTTTACCGAAAATGCTAATGCCATTTTGGCGGAAATGCAACGTTTGACCGATGAACTGGGCATGAAGGGTTCTGAGATGGCAACCTATGAGAATGTTGCTTACCAGTTGTTAAGTTACGGCGAAAATGTTGCTTCCTTGACCACTGACGGCCGCTTGTCTACCTTCCAGAGTGATATCGTAACTCTAAGCTCCAAATTGGCTACTTTACAAGGACAGGGCCTGGATCTGGACTACCTTACCTTATCCTCAGTGGATATGAAACAACCCCGTGTCAAACAAAACTTCCTTGAATGGCTGGTTTATACGTGGAAAACCTTTATTACTTCCTTCTCATATCGTGAAGTGGAGGAAAGCGAAGCCGATACTGCTGATCTGGAAGTGTGGATCGTCGGTGGTAGTGATCAATTACAGATCGTTGAAAAAATGGTGGACGGCATGTTCACACAGCAACACGGTATCAGCGTCGATGTCAAATTGTCTCCCGGCACTCTGTTGCAGGCCACTGCTTCGGGTCTGGCACCAGATGTTGCCCTTAACGTAGATTCCAACACCCCCGTCAACTTTGCCTTGCGTGGCGCATTGGTCGACCTGTCCACATTGGATGGTTTCGAAAAGCTGAAAGAGCAATATATTGAGGGTAGCTTTACTCCTTTTACCATGGATGATGTGGTATTTGCTATTCCTGCCACCCAAGTGTTTCAAATGATGTTTGTTCGTGATGATGTTCTGCAGGATATGGGTTTGAAAGCCCCCAAAACCTGGGAGGAACTGTTAGATATCGCCCCCATTATCCAACGTCACAACATGCAGATCGGTGTTGGCGGTGTTACCACTACCGTGGGTGCCACCGTTACCACTGGTGTGTTTGCCGAAATTTTGTACCAGAGTGGCGGTTCATACTATACCGACGATCTACGTGAAGTCGCTTGGGACGAAAATGTAGCGGTTGAGGCTTTTAAAACGTTCACATCGTTCTTTACGGATTACAGTTTTCCGCTGTCTTACGATGCAGTCACCCGTTTCCGTACCGGTGAGATGCCCATCTTTATCACCAGCTATGGGATGTATAACAACATTCGTTATACAGCACCGGAAATTGACGGCTTATGGTCAATGAAATTGCTCCCCGGTGTAGAAGATGAGAACGGTACTGTCCACCATACTGCTGTGGGAAGTAGTGCCAACGCTTCTATAATTTTTGGTACCACTGATAATTTGGAAGATGCTTGGACATTCCTCAAATGGTGGGCGGATGGAAACATTCAAGCGGAATATGGTAATCGAATGGAAGCCCGACTCGGTATATCTTCCCGTTATGCAACTGCTAACCGCGAAACACTCAAAAAGTTGCAATGGACAGAGGGCGAATTGAGCATTTTGAACGAACAAATGAAAGATATGGTTGTATTGCCCATACTCCCCGGTTACTATTATGTCAACCGCGGTTATACCAACTCCTTTACCGGCGTGGTCAACCAAGGTGAAAATCCCCGTGAGGTTCTGCTGAAATGGACTAAACTGGTCAATGAGGAATTGGAAAGAAAACAAAAGGAATTTGATAAAAATAATTAACCGAGGGAAAGGAAGGGGTCTTATGCGAAAAAAGACCGGCAATTCATTGAGCTTGGGCCATCGGATGTGGGCCAGCCGCTATAGTTATCTATTGATCGCACCATTTATGATCTTTTTTGCCATCTTTGTGATTGCTCCCATCGTTGCTTCGATCGCATTGAGCTTTACCGACTTTAACATGCTACAAACACCAAACTGGGTCTGGTTTGAAAACTATCAACGCTTGTTTATGTCGGATGATGTATTTATCACCGCTGCAAAAAACACCTTGATTTTGGCGTTGATCACCGGCCCGTTAAGTTACATATTGTGTTTCCTTTTTGCGTGGTTGGTCAACGAGCTTCCCCACCATTTAAGTGCTATCATCACGGTGATCTTGTACGCGCCGTCTATCAGCGGTAATGCTTATACGATATGGGCATGGATCCTCAGCGGTGACCGATACGGTCTGTTAAATGGCGTGTTGATGAAACTCGGCTTGATTAGCGACCCTGTTCAGTGGCTGACAGATACGAATTATATGTTGGGGGCTACCATCATCGTCCAGCTGTGGTTATCGTTGGGCACCAGCTTTTTAGCCCATCGCGCCGGTTTAAAAGGCGTGGACTCCACGCTGTACGAGGCAGCGGCTATTGATGGTGTTCGCAACCGTTTCCAGGAAGTTTGGTACGTCACCCTTCCTTCTATGAAACCCCAGCTGTTATTTGCTGCTGTTATGCAGATTTCCGGCGCATTTGGTGTCGGTGCGGTTCAGATTTCTCTTACCGGTAACCCGTCCACCGACTATGCCACTCACACCATATTGGCGCATATTGCCGACTACGGTACCACTCGATATGAATTAGGCTATGCCAGTGCCATGGCATCAATTTTGCTGATCCTTATGCTGCTGACCAACAAAGTGGTGCATAAGGTCTTACGTGATGATTAAAAAGGAGGAGTCAATGTGAAATTGCGCAATAGTGCGGGACGGGTCAACCGTTCCTTGACGGGCAACCTCGGTGTACTCTTCCTGTTGTTGGTCGTCTGTGTGTTTATGTTCCTGCCCATGTGGTACACCGCTATAACGGCGTTTAAGCCGGCGGAAGAACTTTTCCTTTTTCCGCCACGGATGTATGTACAAAATCCCACATCCAACAATTTTAGTCAACTGTCATTGGTGTTTGCTAACTCGTGGGTACCGTTTTCCCGTTATTTGTTCAATAGTATCTTTATTACGATTGTCAAAACGATCTTTTCAGTCTTCGTGGGTGCGTTAGCGGCATATCCATTTGCAAAGCATCGTTTCCCGGGTAAAAATTTCATCTGGGGTATCATAATGGTGTCTTTGCTATATCAGGGTAACGTTACACAGTTGCCGCTTTACATCATTCAGACTGAACTTCATCTGATCAATACCAATTGGGCGCTGATTCTACCGGCTGTCGCCACTCCCATGTATATGTTTCTGATGAAACAGTTTATGGGGCAGATTCCGGACTCGTTGCTGGAAGCGGCCAAGATCGACGGCGCCGGTGAATTCCGCATTTTTATGAATATCATCCTACCCAATATTAAGCCCGCATGGTTAACGGTGTTGGTGTTGACTTTCCAAGGGGCATGGGCGGCTGGCTCCGACGGTTTGGTGTTCAATGAGGAACTGAAGTTACTGCCCTCGGCACTGGCTCAGATCGGCGCGGCGGGTATTGCCCGACAAGGTGCTGCGGCTGCCGCCGCATTGCTGATGCTGATCCCGCCGGTACTGGCGTTCATCGTTACCCAGAGCAGCATGATGCAGACGATGGCACATTCCGGCATCAAGGATTGATGTTGCGGTGAAAGGGGATCGGAACATGAAGAAAAAAATTATAACAAGCGGCTTGTTGGCTGTACTGATACTTATCGGCAGCAGCATGCCTACCGCTGCCCTACAGCCGGATCGCGCCTACAACTATACAACGGACAACCAACCTGTGGCGTCTCCGAATCTGTACGAGGTGGAAAAGGTTATCTACGGCAACCATTTGGGTTGCGGTGATTTTAAGGAACCACGAGATTTCTTTGTGGACAAAAACAACCATTTATACATACTCGACTCTGAAAATGCACGTATAGTAATATTGGACGAAAAATATCAACTTATTAAAACACTGGACACGTTCAACACCGCCAATGGCGAAGTGCATACCATCTCATATGGCGCAGAGGGATTATTTTATCAAGAAAGCACGGGACTATTGTATGTGGCAGATACTTACAACGATCGCCTTCTTATCAGTGATCTCGACGGCAATATTCGGCATCTTTATACCATGCCGCAGACCGACTTGATCGAGGCGTATGTATCTTATCAGCCCTCGAAGGTGATCGTGGATAACAACGGTAACATCTACGTGCTTTCTAAAAACATCAATACCGGCGCGGTGATGACGGACAGCAACAATAACTTCATCGGCTTTTACGGCACCAACAAGATCAAAGCATCCTTCACAGTGCAGATGGAAAAGATGTGGCGTAAACTGTTAGGTGATCAGGATAATGAGTCAGCCGACTATAGTTTTCAGCCGGTGCAGTACAATAACCTTTTCTGGGGAAGTGACCGTTTTATTTATGCGGTATCCACTAAGAACGAGTATCTTACCAGCGAGGTGAGCAAGCTGAACGCGGTGGGAGACAGTGTCCTCAGCAGTTCTGCCGTATTTGGTGATCCCAACTTAGGCAGTGAAGAGTTTTCCACTATTGTGGATATTGCTGTTTCTGAAAATGGCTTATTTACCATTCTGGACCAATACAATTGCAAATTGTACACCTACGATTCCGATAGCAATCTGCTAGGAGCTTTTGGTGCCCCCGGTGAACAAGAGGGATTATTCGAAATTCCCACCGCCATTTCCTATAACATGGAAGGCGACTTATTGGTATTGGATGCGGAGAAAGGCAACATTACCGTATTCAGCCCCACTTATTATCAAACCAGAGTGGAGGAGGCAATCACCCTGTTCCATGATGGTTTGTATGAGGAGTCCATCGAACCGTGGAACGATGTGTTGCGTATGAATGTGAACTTCCGATTGGCATATGTGGGCATCGGCAAGGCTAATATGATGCTTGGTGACTACGAGACCGCCATGGAAAATTTTAAACTGGGCAACAACTCAGCCTATTACTCCGATGCTCAAAAAGAACTACGGGATATGTCTTTAAAAGAGAATTTTAGTATCATTGCTGTGATTGTAGCGATTTTGGCAATCGCTTTGATGTTTATTGATAAACTGATCCCGTTGTTCAAAAAGATTTTCAAGTTTCGTAAAAAGGGAGGGAAAGCGTGATGGCAAAATACAGCGGTTTTGATACCATGAGTCCTTGGAAGTATCCCTTTTATATCATGCTACACCCCTCGGTTGGCTTTCAAGAACTCAAATACAACAAAAAAGGCTCTAAATTAATCGTAAGTTCCATTCTGCTGTTGTGGTTTTTAGAAGAAGTCATCTACAAGATGAACACCGACTTTGATTTCAACACCGTTTCTCCTGACGATATAAATGTGATCATGTTGTTATTCTCCACCGTGGTGATCTTTGTGGTGGTGACAGCGGCAAACTGGTGTTTCTGCACGTTGATGGACGGTAAAGGAACCTATAAAGATATTTGTGTGGTATGCGCATATGCATTATTGCCTCATATTTTTGTCAGTCTTGTAACCGTCCCGTTGAGCTGGTTTTTCGTTCAAGAAGAAGCCGCCATCCTCACGTACATCTTGTTATTAGCCAAATTATGGAGCGCCTGGATCGCGTTAAGCGGCCTGTCCGTCATCCACGAGTACTCTGCTAAAAAGACCATTGGATCCGTACTGCTTACCGTGCTGGGCATGTTGATCATTCTGTTCATCGCCTTCTTGTGCTTCATGCTGTTACAACAGCTGGTGCTCTTTATAGGCACCCTGCGTATGGAATTGATAGGGAGGTAAGATCGCATGAAATCATCAAAACACGAATGGATCGGTAAAGCGATCGGCTATCTTCTCACAGCGGTATTTGTGGTGGCAATGGGTATCGGTTTGATTACCATGGTCATCAACGACCGGAAAATTGATTCCGACGATGATAGTGCCGGTGAAGTGATTCAACTACCTCGCACGGAATTGGGCGACCCCGCCTTTGAAACCGTCGCGGAAAATGCGGGATACATTTTATATGCGGATAAACGCACCGGTGAGATTGCAGTGTTTGACCGTGCAAAAGAGGCTACATGGTACAGCAATCCCCAAGATCGTGCGGAAGATGTGCTTTGTTACGATAAGACCATATTGGCCTCTCAATTGATACTGTCCTACGTCAATTTAGTAGATAGCACTATTGACTCGCAAGTGAACACCATGTACGGCAGTGCGCAGGTATCCGGTGTGACCAGCAACGCTATCGACGGTGGCATTGAATTCGTTTACGATTTCCCGGAACTGGGTTTCACCGTTCCGCTGGCATATGCGCTGACGGAAGATGGTTTCACGGTACAGATCGATGCTAACCGCATTAAGGAATCCATGCCGGCTCTATACAAGCTATTGTCGATATCCGTACTGCCTTTCTACGGTACAGGCAGTATACAGGACGAAGGATATTTGTTCGTCCCCGACGGCAGCGGTGCGTTGATCGAATACAACAACGGCAAACAGACCAGCCAAACCTACAGCGCTCCTATTTATGGCATCGATATGGTCGTACAGGAGGAAAAAAAGGCCAGTGTCTCCGAATCTATTCGTATGCCGGTATTCGGTCTTAAAACCAACAACACTGCCACATTGGGTGTCATCACCTCCGGCGAATCTTTGGGTCAGATCAACGCTTCGGTCAGCAGAAAAACCAACAGCTACAACCAAGCCTATGCGGAAATGGTATATCGTCGCCGCGAGATCACCAAAGTGGACAAGGGCGGCAGAACCTTCAACATGTCCCAATACACCGAGCATCTGCTGCAAGAGGAACCCTTTACGGTGCGGTACTTCTTGTTGTACGACGAGGATGCGAATTATTCCGGAATGGCGCGTTGTTACCGTGAATATTTGTTGGATAACGATCTGGTAAATCGCTCCGAACTGGTAAACGACTATTCTTTGCTGATGGAGCTGTATGGTGCTGTTCAGAAAAAGCAAGACGATTTCAGCCTTAAGGCGGATACGGTGTTGGATTTAACTTCGTATGCTCAAGCAATCGAGTTGTGTGAAAAACTGCGCAATGCCGGTGTAGATATCACCCTCTCCATGAAAGGGTGGACATCCGGTGGCTTGGGCAACACAGCACCCGACCGTTTCACGCCGGAAAAAGTATTGGGCGGAAAGAAAGGTTTTGCCTCTCTTACGGAATATGCGGAGAAAAATGGTATTACCGCTTTCTTTGAACAGGATTTCATGAACCTCTATAAAAATGGTGGTGCCTATATTACCAACCGTGACGGCATCGGCTTGCTGATCGGCTCTACTGCTCCCATCGGTCGTTACAATTACGACAACTATGAACTGGACAAAGAAAACAGCTGGTACCTGCTAACTCCTATTTGCGTGCAGGACGCTGTAAACAAATTCACGGCATCCCTCGCCGATTCCAACATTCGTAATGTTGCTATCGGCACCCTGGGTAATACCCTGTATTCCGATTACAGTAAAAACCATTATACGTCACGTGCCAAAGCCCAGCAGATCATAGAGGCGTGTATTGAAAACCTCGACACCTCGTTTAACGATCTGTTAGTCAGCGAAGGGAATGCCTATACCTTTAAAGGTGCGGACATGATGGCCGATACGCCGGTGGCCAATAGCCGGTATGATATCGTGGATATCAGCGTGCCGTTTTATCAGATGGTTTTACACGGACTTGTTCCCATGACAGTACCTTCCTGCAACCTGTCTGCCGATAGTCGATATCTGTACTTGAAAGCAGCGGAAACGGGTTGCTTGCTCAAATACACGTGGATTGCCGAAGACGTTAAACAATTGATGGATACAGATTACAACGATTTGTTCGGCGTCGGCTTCGATGCGTGGTTTGAAAGTGCCACTACGGAATATAAAACCATGAAAGAGAAATTATCGGCTTTGTCTGCGTTGCAGATTCTTCGCCATGAAGAAGTGGCGGAAGGTGTCTTCAAAACCACTTACGAAGGCAACACCTGTGTCATTGTCAATTACAATGAGACCGCGGTGACCTACGATGGTCAGCGGATCGCCGCCGAAAGCTATGAAGTTATAAAAGAGGAGGGTGAGATCGATGCGCAGTAAGTTACGGAAAAGACATGGCGCCAGCTTAGGCGAAAGGCGCGAGCGCAAGGGCATGTTGTTCCTGATCCCGTGGGTGATCGGTTTCATTTTCTTCTTCCTCAAGCCCATGGCGGAATCTATGTATTACACATTTAATACGGTTTCCTTTGGTAATGAAGGCCTTGAATACGAAGCGGTCGGTTGGGAAAACTACGCCAGTATTTTTGCCGATAAGAGTTTTTTACAAAACCTGAGCGAAGCGTGGACTTCGATTCTGTACCAAGTACCATTGGTAGTGTTGTTCAGTCTGATGGTAGCCCTGCTTCTCAACAAGCAGTTTCCCGGCCGTTTACTGTTTCGTTCCGTTTTCTTTGTTCCGCTGATCGTTATGTCCAGCGTGGTTACCGGCATCATGAATGATATTTCCGGTTATGCCACATTAGGTGAAGCGGGAAACAACCTTGTAAATTTTGATTTCGGTGTAGATGGATTCTTTACCAATATTCTGTCCGCACTCGGTATTGGTAGCACTATACTGGAGGAATTTTCAGGTCTCTTTAATAACCTGTTCTCCATATCGTGGAGTTCAGCGGTACAGATCATTTTGTACCTGACTGCCCTGCAAACCATTCCGGAATCCTATTACGAGGTGTGCAGCATCGAAGGTGCCACCCCGTGGGAAGCCTTCTGGAAGATCACCTTCCCTTGCTTATCGCCCATCACGCTGGTGTGTTTGATCTATACGATCGTAGACACCTTCACTCACGCAAAACTGGTCGACAGCATCACCAATATGTCGGATAAATTCTTGCACTTATCTGCTACCATGGCGTGGGTGTACTTCATAGGTGTTTTCGTGTATATCATTGTCATTTACTCCATCGTATCTCGTTGGGTCAAATACATGGATTAAGTGGGGGGTGAAATAAAATAATGAATATATTACAAAACGTACCCGAACGGAACAAGCTGTTGTTCCAAAAAAACACGAAACGTGTCGGCAATGTGTTTTTTAAGTTGATGCGTTACTTCCTGCTGATTGGTTTGAGCTTTCTGGTATTGTATCCCATCCTATATCTGCTAAGCGTTTCTTTCCGTACCGTGGAGGAATTTTACGACGAAACCGTTATTTGGATTCCCAAGACCCCCACATTGATCCACTACGGCTCTATGATCGAGCAATTGGAGTATTTGAAGGTGTTGGGCCGCACGGTATTCGTGATCCTTTCCTGTGTGATACTGCAGTTGATTTCCTGTTCCATTACTGCCTATGCGTTAGCTCGGTACAAATTTAAAGGTGTTAATGTGGCCTTCTTACTGGCCATTTTCACCCTCATCGTGTTACCGCAAACAGCGCATATCTCCCTGTTCTCCACCTTCCGCTATTTCGATTTCTTCGGGATCGGTTCGGTGATCGGCTGGTTTACAGGCAACGATGTGACAGTAAACCTCATCAATACACACTGGCCGCTGTTTCTGTCTGCTGCTTTTGGTTTCGGCTTACGCTCCGGCTTATACATCTACATATTCCGCGAGTTTTTCAAAGGCATGCCTTCCGGTTTGGAAGAAGCCGCAAACATTGACGGTTGCGGCACGCTTTCCACCTATCTGCGTATCATCGTCCCCAACGCGATCCCCGTCTTTGTCATGGTAGCGCTCCTTACCACAGTGGATTATTGGAACGACAGCACCGTCACCGGTATCTACCTCAACAGTGAGGAATCGTTCCTGCTGATAAACAATTTCGAATTTTATGGTTATCAGCAGATTGCTAACCGTGTGTATGGTCTTACCGAAGTGCAAAACGCCGCCGGTGCCATTCTCACAGTATTGCCGCTGTTGCTGGTATATATTATCTGCCAAAAATTCTTTGTGGAGTGCATGGATCGCTCCGGTATTAAAGGATAGGAAAAGCAACAAACAATGTTTTGGTCCGTAACGATACGGCGCAGGTTTCTTATGTTCCGTCTATTTAAAAATCGGACTTTGAGGGCTCTCTCCCTCGGAACTTTTGCAGAGTGATTGGCAAACAGGAAAATGCTATAATTTTCAAACTATTGTACAATTTTTCCACTGTACACAAATCGTTCACAAAAGTATAATGTTCTTGTACAAAAGTGTCAAAAAAAACAAAATGGAGGGAAAATTTATGTCAAATGCCAAAAAAATCTTGTCCCTGCTGGTTGTAGCACTGCTGGTGCTTTCAACGGCTTGTACCGGTAATCCGGGTAACACGGGGACGACCACCACGACCGGTGATGGAGTTATTATCACCACCACCACCGCTCCGTCGGGCGACGTCAGCACCACCATTGGTGACGGCACTACCATTACTGGTGATGCGACTGACCCCACAGGCGAGGATGTAACCACTACTGTTCAGCAGGGTGGCAATGACGGTGGCAACAACACCACCGTTACGCCCAGCAACAACAATAACGGCGGCGGCAATAACACCACCACTGTTAAACCCGTCGACAACAACACCACCGGTAAGCCCGTCGACAACAAAACCACTGTTAAGCCCGTCGACAACAAAACCACTGTTAAGCCCGTCGACAACAATACCACTGGTAAGCCCGTCGACAACAAAACCACTGTTAAGCCCGTCGACAACAATACCACTGGTAAGCCCGTCGACAACAATACTACGGTAAACAATCCGGTTAGCAACGCTACTACCACCACTGCCTATATCGTTGAGACCACAAAACGTACCCAACGCACTCAAGGTGGCAGCAGCTCCAACAGCAACGATTTCCGCGGCAAGACCGTGTACATCATGTCTCACGACAACTTTACCGGTTCTTCCGACATTCAAAAGGCCTACTTGCAAGGCATCAACACTTGGGCCAATCGCTATGGCAGCACCGTAAAATTCACCATGAGCAACTTGGGCTATGCCGATCTGCAGCAAGCTCTTAGTGCCGGTGATGCTCCCGACCTGTTCTATCAAGTAGAGCGCTTCCCCGAGATTTGCGCTGTCGGTCTGGTGCAACCCATCGAAGAATATCTGCCTGCAAACCAGAGAGTTCTGACCCAAAAATCTATCGAATACGGTAGCTGGAGAGGTCACGTGTGGGGCATGGGCATCGCCGGCGGCGGTGGTCGTACCTACATTTCCTACAACCGCGAATTGCTTAAAGCCAACCCCAACATCAAGACTCCCCGTCAGTACTTTGAAGAAGGCAACTGGACTTGGGATACTTTCCGCACCTTTGCGAAAGAGCTGAAAGATATCGGTTACTTCGTCAACTTCCATCAGATTGCCACCAACGGCTCTCACGACATCGTGAAAGTTGCCGCCGATGGTAAAGTCACCTCTACTCTGGCCACCGACGCGTACAACATTGCTCTCCTGCAATGGGTCTACCGTTTGAAGACGGAAGATCAGATCTTCTCTACCGACGCTGCCAAGTTGGCTATGTCTGTCCATCAGAGTGATGCCCAGCCCAAATACGGTACCAACGGCGAGTCCAAGATCTTCAGCCAAGGTGTTTACAGCGAATTTGTTCCCTATCCCGCCAGGGATGCTAATGCTGCGAAGAATGGCGAGCACATCTCCAAAGAGCAAGTGTTCTCCTTCGTAGTTCCCGTAGGCGCGGCGAACCCCGCCATGTCCGTGGATCTGGCTCTGTCCATCTTGGCTCCCTGGAAAGCGACGGTAGATGGCTATAACTACTGCGCTTACGAGAAGAAAGTCCGTGACACCACTGTAAATGCCACGCCCATCCTCAAGTATCCGGATGTGTACACCTACTTCCCCTACAATGCCAGCGATCCCACCTACGGTGTCCTGTTCAACGAACCCACCGGTCAGGCTATTGCGAAACTGAAGGATGTGCACGCCAGCGACTGTAACACCTACAACACCAACTACATCAAATAAGGAAACCGGTACACCATGAAAAGCACCCACAAGTTATCTGTTCGGGAGATATCACCCACCGACGGTCAGTATTTCTTCGGCTACTACGATTTACAGCCCTACGATTCCACCGGCCGTTACCATCTGTGCAATAAGGTATCGTTCGTTGACCGTCTTCCCACACCGGAAGACGTCAACGAACTGGGGGTCATCGATTTGCACACCGGTGAATTCCACCGCCTTGCCGTCACCACCGCATGGAACTTCCAACAAGGGTCGTTCTTGCAATGGTACGGTGCGGACAGTATCTTGTACAATGTGCGCGAAGGCGACACCTTCCGGACGGCGATTACCAACTGGAAGACGGGGGAGACGAAGGTATTCAAACTCCCCTCCGCCAACGTTTCAGCCGATGGACGCTATTCTCTGTCCATCAATCTAAGTCGTGTCTTTGATTTTCGCCCCGGTTATGGCTATTCCGGGGTTCCCGACCCCTTCGCCGGTGTAAACGCACCGGCGGAGGACGGGGTGTGGCTACAGGACCTGCACACAGGGGAGACTCGTCTGCTCATCAGTTATGAGCGGATGGCGCGGGAATTTCCGCAGCCCCCCTGTTCCGAGCAAAAACTGGTAGTCAATCATATCACGTTTAATCCGTCCGGCGACCGTTTCCTTTTCTTATTACGGTATTTCCCCAAACCGGGTGAAAAACATGCTACTATGTTAATTACTTCCGACTTGCAGGGGAATATGTTTGCTATGACCGACTATGAGGTCAACTCACATTATCACTGGAAAAACGACCGAGATTTGTTGATGGTTTACGGACCGGATCTGCAACATTACGGCCTTTATGTGATGAAAGACTTCTCTCGCGATCATGTGCTGATTCCCGAAAAAACTTTCTACAATGAGGATATCCATTGTCTGTACTCGCCTGATCGGCGATACATTTTGGGTGATGGCTATCCCGATGGTGAGCATATGCGCACCATTCATTTGTACGATACGGTAACGAGGACGAACACCCCCATTGTTCGTGTATATTCGCAAGAATATCCCATTATCGACCTTCGTTGCGACCTGCACGCCCGTTGGCACCCCTCCGGAAAGAAAATTTCTTTTGATAGTGATGCCACCGGTCGCCGCACCGTTTGCGAAGTGGATCTTACGGAGATCCTGTAAAAAGGAGTACATTATATGAGCACCTACGGTACGACTCCCGTTACCATTACCGTTCATCCCGAAGAACGCCAAACCTTCAACTCTTATGGTTTTTACCTTTCTCACGGTGGCGACACCTACCGTAAAATGAAAAAGGAGACCAAAGACAAGATCGCCAAATTCCTGTTTGAAGACCTCAAATGCCGCACCCTCAACAGCAATGTCTGCATTATGCCCGGTTGGGGCAACAAGCAAGATCGGTATTCCTTTGATGCCGACGACGTAGAAAAGCTGGACGAGGTTATCCGCATTGCCTGCGTTGAAGAACTCGGTATCGGCGACGGCAGCCCCATCGACTATGCCCCCCAATACGGCTGTGAATGGGGTATCACCCTCTGCGGGATCGACGGTAACTGGATAGAATATGTGGAAAACCGTGAAGATTATCTCAACGCCAACGCCGATACCATCGGCACCATTGCCGGCGGAACCAATTTTGACTGGATGGGTATCAAGAGCGGAGAAATGCTCAAATATGAATGTATCCCCAATTACATTCACCGTTGTGCCCAATTGGTCAAACGCATGTGCTTGCATTGGAAGCTCCCCATTGCTTCGGTAGCCTGCTACGACGAACCCAACTTCGGCATGATCGCTCCCGATCAGATGTGTCAGATCGTTATCGGTATGCGAAAGGAACTGGATGCCGCCGGTCTACAGCACGTAAAGATCCGCGGCCCGGAGCTTGCCGGCATCAACTTTGCCTATGCGCAAGAGATGATGAAAAACAAAGAAGCATGGGATGCGGTGGATATTTGCTCCATCCACGGCTTCGGTACCGGTTATATGGATACCGAACATGCCGAGCAGGCGTTGGCCACCGGCAAAGAGGTACATATCAACTCTACCGGCATTGATTTAGGTATCTGCATACGCGATCTGCCCGTAGACGAAAACGGTGTCCGCTACAGCGACTCGTACGATGCTGCCGTAGGCAATGTTTCCGCTTTTATTGTGGATATCAACCTGCGTATCAGCTACATGGGCATGTGGCTGGGTCTGTTTGATGTCAACTCTTTGGATCAACCGGTATTTTTCCGTCATTTCCTGTTGGACCCCGACGAGAAATTTCTCGGAACCGATATGATTACCACCAAAGATTTCGACTATTTCAAGACCGCCATGAAAGCCATCGAGCCCGGTGCGGTCATGCGCTACTGCGAAAGCAGTGATGAAGGCGATATGTCCGAGCGGTATCACCTCATCAATCTCTTAAAAAACCAAATGGCCGCTTGTGCCGGTGTTAATAAGGACGGCAGTTGGGGCATCGTGCTCCTCAACAAAACCGATTCCGAACTTCGCCGCAAACAACGCGCCAGAATCAAAGACGAACACAAGGCGTATATGATGATGTTACCCTCCGTCGATTTAGAAGTGGAGCTGGACATCAAAGGCCTGGAAGGCTCCGGCCTCAAAAAATTCCAAGTTTACAAGACCGGTAAAAACAATACGGTCTGTAAAGACGGTGGTATCGTCGAACTGATCGATGGTAAAGGCACCGTCACTGTGCATCCCCTTGAAATCCTCGCACTGCGCGAGATCGTACAATAGGAGGAGATCAAAAAATGAAAAAAAAGATTCCCATGTCACTCCGGATCCTGGCAGGACTCATGGCCCTGTTGGTGATCCAAGCGGTCGTTCCGTGGTCGACACTGGTAGGTGCGTCTGACGCGCCCAGCATTGTTAAAGACGGAACCACCGTCACGATTTCCGGTTATGACACTGTTACAAATCTTATAGCCGGATTGGAAGAAAAAGTGGCGGCAGGTGAGGATTATTCCGCCTGTACCACCGTCAAAATTTCCGATTTAACCACCGCAACAAAAGCCGAAGGCACAACTGTGGCGGGTTTGTGGGGCAAGTACTTTGCAGCCATGACCACGTTGGACTTGACTGAAACCACCATTCCGGGTTTGGATTTCGACTTCATGTCCGGTTCGACCACCATTGAAAAGGTCTATCTGCCCACCACTATTGGTTATATGTGGGGTCGTGCCTTCCAAGGTTGCGCCAATCTCACCACCGTGTCCACCAATACGGCTGATGAGAATGTGGTAGACTTTACGGGCATGTCCTTTGCAGCAGGGTCTGCCTTAACCCGTACTTTCGCTAACTGCTCCTCGATCACAGCGGTCAAACTCCCCGCCAATATCGCCGGATTATTAGACTCTGCATTCCAAAATTGCACCGCTCTTGCTACCTTTGAGGCGCCTGGCTTGAGCCATATTGACGGCTTCACTTTGGGCGGCTTGGTCAATGAGGATTTGACCATCACCCTGTCAAGCGGTATTACAACGATTGTTGGTTCCGCTTTCGGCCGCACCAGCAATATCACCATTGCTTATCATGGTACCGGTGCGGATGCTATTGCTGAAAAATTGTTTACCGCACTCCAAGTTTCTTCTACTTATACTGGCAACGGGGTAACTGAGCAAATGTCCAACATTCATTTGGACTTCAGCCGTAGCGATATCTCCGCCGATACCATCAATAACCTGGGTACTTTGGCTGCCGACTATAAAAACTTTGTGGCGTCCATTGACCTTACCGGTATCACGGCGTTCCAGGGCTACGAGCCTGCCGAAGGTGAAGTATCCATCCTTCAAGAGTACTACGCTGCCGGCAACCTGAAAACCGATACCGGCGCTCCCGAGATTACGGTGAAAGACGGCACGGCGATCTTTACCAACTTCGCCACCGTCGCTGATATCAACACCGAGTTGGGTGCCAACGAATACGATTTCACCGGCGTGACCCACGTCATTTTCAACTGCCCGGAACTGGAGGACTTTACGAACTTCAATTTCGCCACTCTGTTCCCCGGTATGACAGTGCTCGACGCCGTAAAGACCAAGCTTACGGTACTTCCCGGCTTCAAGAACAACACCACCATCCAAAAACTGTATGTGCCCGCCACTATCAGTGTAGTTGGCATATATGACCTGTATCGTGGCTGCACCGCACTGACCACCATTTCCACCAACAATGCCGACGAGAACGTGGTGGATTTCAGCCAAATGAACATTGCTGAAAATTCCCAACTGTATAGCACGTTCCCCAACTGCACCGGCATTACCAAGGTCATTCTGCACAAGAACATCACAACACTGGATTGTGCATTCCAAGCCACCTCTTTGAAAGAGATCGTCATCCCCGAAGGCTTGACCACGCTGAAAGCGCACGCCTTCGGTAGACTGTACAGCGAAGAACTGGTCATCACCTTGCCCAGCACAGTGACCACCTTTGCCTCTCCCTTCGCCCGTAGCCAAAACATCACCATTGCCTACAACGGCACCAACGCGGACACCCTCGTAGCGGCGTTGTTGAAGGATCTGCAAACCACCTATACCACTAGCGACTGGAAAGCCACCAACCTCAACCTGGACTTCAGCGGCAGCGATGTTTCTAAAGCCACGCTGGATGCCATGGCGACAGAGATGGCTAACTACAACGACATCATCAAGACGTTGGATCTGACCGGCATTGATGAATTTAAAGATTTTGTCCCTGCCGATACCGACACCGCTCTCAAAGCGTTGAACGATGCCGGCAAATTGAAATTTGATTCCACCAAGATCCAATACACTATTACGGCGGATCCCGCCGTGGGCGGCACCGTCACCGGTGGCGGCACCTACGGTCTGTCCGATGTGGGTAACACGCAGGTCACCTTTACGGCCACCCCCGGCGACATCTACCTGTTCACCGGTTGGACCGTAAACGGCGAACCGGTGGATGCCGGCGAACCGGTGGATGGTGTCTATTCTCTGACCCTCACCGTTGAAAATGAAGCGACCGCCGTTGTCGCCAAATTCGAACAAGATCCCGATATGGAGATCGAACTCAGTGGTACCATCACCGTTGAAGGTGAAGAAGTCATCGCCACCGTGGAAGATGCGGTTTACTGGGACGATGTGAAAAAGGCTGTCGCCGATGCATTGACGGCCTACAACACCGCCAACAGCACCGAACTGACCCAGGCGGATGTCACCACGCTGGTGTTCTCCACTCCCAAGGGATTTACGTACGAAAGCACTCAGTTCATTGAGGATCCCAACAGCGCCGCTGAGGATGCTCTCAAAAATGTTACCAAGGTCGACATCTCCGGTGTCAACCTGAAAGACGGCATAATTCCTCCCGGCTACCTGCGCAACAACGCCGTGATCAAAGAGATCGTTCTGCCCGAAGGCATCGTCGAGATCCCCGGTTGGACACTCACCGGTATGACCAACCTGGCAAAGATCAACATTCCTTCTACCGTGAAAGTTTTCGGCGAAAATGCCTTCCAGAGCTGTGGTCTTACCGAACTTATTCTTCCTGAGGGTATGACCACGTTGGGCGTTAACTCATTACAAGGTCTTGCAGCCCTCACTCAAAATTCCACCAACGGCATTCTCAAACTGCCCACTTCTCTCACCATCTTTGGTAAAGATGTGAAATCCAACAATCCTGCCGCCAACAATGCGACCGATAACGTTACGCGGTACATGTTCTTCGTTTCCGCCCTCAAAGGTATCGAATATCATGGCGTGGGTAGCGATGCGTTCTTCACCAATATGGTAGGTGCTCTTCTGCACAAAAACACCGCTACTCTTACTAAATTGGATCTTAGCGGCAGTGGCATCACCGATGTGCACATCGCTCAATTCCCCACCGACATCACCTATTTGGATATTACCGATTGTGCGAACATCGACGAGACCAACGTAGATTTCCAAGCGTATATCCGTACCATTAAAGACGCTGGTGCCACCGTTCTCGGCCTCAGCGGCAGCACCGATGTAGAAGTCCTTGTCGAAGCGTCCCCCTCTGCAGGTGGCGTTGTCACCGGTGCCACTACCATTCCCGCGGCGCAGGTGCCCGCTACCATCACAATCACCGCCACCCCCAACCAGATCTACAACTTTGTCGGTTGGACCGTAAACGGTGAGCCTGTGGAAGCCGGCGAACCCGTGGATGGTGTCTACTCTCTGACCATCGAAGATGTCAGATCCTTCCAACAAATCTATGCCAACTTCGAGAAAAAACCCCAAGGTGAAGCCAACCTCAGCGCTACCATTACCGTGGAAGGTGAAGAAATCATCGCTACGGTTAAAGACGCGGTAAACTTTGACGAAGTCAAAACCGCCATCACCGCCGCTCTCGAAGCCTACAACACCGAGAACGACACCGAATTGGGTAACGGCGATATCACGAAGTTGGTGCTCAGCACTCCCGAAAACACGGAGTACGCGAACACCTGGTGCGATCCCGAATTCCAAACCTTCCCCAAGATGGCTAAGTTCGATCTGTCCAATGTTATCTTTAAGGACAGCATCCTGCCCGCGTGTACTTATAAGAACAATATCATCACCGAAGTGATCCTGCCCGAAGGTATCCGTGAATTCCCGGATTACTGCTTCTATCAGAATAGCAATCTGGAGAAGATCAACATTCCTTCCACTGTTACCAAGATCGGCGCGAATGTGCTTCAGAACTGCTTCAAAGTAACGTCCATCGTACTTCCCGAAGGTCTGGAGTGGCTGGGCACTAACTTCGGTCAAGGTTCCTCCGGCATCACCCAGGTTGGTGACACCCCCGGCATGTACACCGTTCCGGATTCCCTGCAGGTTTGGGGCAGTGCGACGGCTTCTGCCAATCCCCAGGCCAACGACATGGTCAACAACCTCAGCCGGTACAACTTCTTCAACATGCCTGTCACCGGTGTGGAATACCATGGCCAGGGCCCCACTGCTCTCTATATCAACATGATCGGCGCCATTAACATTTCCGGTACGCTCATCGAGCATGTGGACTTCAGCAACAGCGCCATCACCGAGAACGAGATCACCAAGATGTCTTTCAGACCCGGTCTGAAGTACCTCAACCTCACCGGTTGTCCCATCGACTACACCACCGGCCGTGGTAAGATGCTTACCAATATGATCAACGATTATCTTGCTCAGGGCACGGTTGTGGAATACGACGACGGTATCATCCGTATTGACGACACGCCCACCGTGGAGATCTCCGTTACTATCAACGAAGGTCAGACCTTAGGAGAGGCTGTGCAGGCGGCTGTGGATGCCTATAACCAAGAGAACGGCCAATCCATCACCGCCGGCAACGTCACCATCATGGATGTCACTGCCGCCGAAGGCGTTGTGTTGACTCCTGAAGATTTTGCCTACATGCGCAACAACACGAAGGCGCTGCGCGAATTAGATTTGAGCAACACCACCTGTGTTGACAATATCATTCCTGATAAAGCGCTGTATCAGTTGGAAAAACTGCACACCTTCTCCTTCCCGCAGGGCATCAAGAAGATCGGTGCGAACGCCTTCGAGTTCAACGATTTGACCAGCATCGTCTTACCCGAAGGACTGGAAGAGATCGGTATGGATGCCTTCGCCAACTGCTATAACTTGGGTGGCGAACTGGTTATCCCCAACACCGTTAACCTGTTCTTCAACGGCGGTATCTTCAGCTCCGCTATGTTTACCTCCTTGGAATACCACGGCAGCGCGGACCTGCAGTTTAAAGATAACTTCAGCGGCAGCTATGCTACGTTGGAATATCTGGATCTGCGCGGCAACATTGCCTTGTCCGAAGAAAACTTTGTTGCCGACATTCGCTCCTTGTCGAGATTGCAGGAAGCCCATTTGGATTACTGTTCGCTGAACGCCCTGTCCACTAAAGGCAACACCTTGTTCTACTCCTTTGATCTCGCCAGAAGAAGCGGTGTGATCGTTACCTGCCTCAACCAGTTCGAAGAGTTTGATCTTTCCAAGCTGGAAGAGCCCATCAAGGGTAAAGAGGACAACGAGGATAATTATCCGCCCTTTGATATCGAGCCTGATACCGGTACGACAACCACTACCACCACCAATGGTACCAAGAAAACAACAGGCGGTAAGGATACCTCGACTACCGTTGCAGACACAACTACTACCGAGGGAACCACGACAACAACGATTGGCGATGTTGACACAACGACCACCAAGGATGTTACCGCAACAACGACCAAGGATGTTACTACAACAACGACCGAGGATGTTGTGACAACAACGACCGAGGATGTTACCACGACGACCGAAAGCACCACGGAACCCACTACCGCTTCCACCACCGAATCCGGTGATAGCGAAGGCGATGTCGAGGCTCCGGGCACCGGTGTTAACAGCGTAGTGATTCCGGTGGCATTCCTGTTGCTGGTGGCACTCGCCGGTATAGGACTGACCCTCAACAAACGCAAGACGGAAGGAGAAGGACGATGAAACATTATATTGCACTTTTATCGGCACTCCTGATGTTGGCCGTGCTGATTACCGGTTGTACGCCGGGCGCCGATGTGCCAACAAATGCGAAGATAACTGCCGAGGTATTTACCACCGCGGCAAAAGATTCCACCATCGTTATCACAGAGAAGATCTTTGCTTCAACAGCGACTTTAACGCAGGTCGTTTCGGCTGCTAATGCTCCCGTAGCCGATACCGATGTTGACGGCTTGATTCCTCCCGGTACCGAGAACTGGAGCGACAGCAAAGATGCACTGACTATCGTAGTCGATAACGAAGTCAGCCATACGTGGGATCACTATGGTCTGTACTTCACTCATCCCAGTAGCTTGAAATACACCATGCTCACCGACGAAGATCGCGAAACCATCGACAAATTGATTTTTGATGATCTTAATGTTGGTATGGTAGGCGTCAACTTCCCGCTGACCGACTATCACACCACCGAAGAGTTCGGTTACTATGTCCAGAACTTTGGTGAGACCTTGGGTATCGGCGATGGTAGCCTGTTGGATGGTGCTATTGAGCGTGACCTGTTACTGGACATCTGTGCCAGTGCCCACATTCCCGCTTATATGCTGGAAGAAGGCAAATTAAAAGACGAATATTTGGAAAAATACGCTCAAATGCTGGCCCGTGCTGTGTATGACTTGAAAGAGTACTATGATCTTGACGTTAAGCTGATGGGCACCGGCGACGAGCCTGACCTGTCCAATGCTATCCGCGACGACCAAATGCCGGTCATCGTAAAGACCATGCGTCAATATCTCGACAAGTACGGACTCGTCAATACCGTTATTGCTTCCAACGAAACTGCCAACTTGGCACTGAACAACGGCCTGCATGAACTTCGTCAGGATCAAGACGCATGGGATGCGTTGGGTGCCATCTCCGGACACGACTTTAATACCGGTGTTGTGACTAAACTATTGTCTCAGGCCCAAAGCGCGTGGAACAAACCCATGTACAGCACCTCTTCCGGCTATGATGGATATGACGAAAAGATCGGCGATTGGCTGAAACGTGATGCCGATGGTATCATGTCCGTTGAGGATTACATGAAGGCCATTCAAAACAGCTCCGCGATCCTCACCGATATGAACTTGGGTGCCAGCGGTTATCTCACCTTTAACGCTGTGTCTCCTGCCGATACCAGTGCTACTGCGGCCACCACTGATTTCTCCCTGGTATACTTTGATATCGTTGGCGGCATGGGCTTGGGCGACACCTACGCTATTTCCGCTAACTACAAGTATACGAAGCAGATCAACAATACCATCGGCCAGAATGCTACCATCTACAAGTCCTACATGGTCACTGAAGACGGCATCGATTGGATGACTGAGCGCGACAACTGGAGCCGTGATCAGTTCAACGAAAAGGTCGCTTTCAGCACCGGTCACAATTCCGATGGTACTTGGGGTATCAACATCCTCAACAAGACCGACGATGATATCTATGCGTCCATGACTTCGCAATCCATGAAACCCATGGCCGGCGAGACCTTGACCATCAATCTGGATGTTCGGTCCTTGTACGGTACCGGCGTGCAGGAGTTTGAGATGTGGAGCATCACTCCTCAGAGCACCATTTCCGAAATGGTTGGCACGTTTACCCTGGTAGACGGCCGCGGTACTATCGAGGTATTCCCCTTTGAGTTGATGTCTCTGCGTTCCGTGAACAGCATTGACGACAACTTTGTGGCTGATGAGTACGAAGACCTGTTCGCGAACGCCGGTGTGTTCTACATGGGTTACGACTTTGCTTACATCCGCGGCGAAAAAGTGGATTTGAAGGTCGCTCCGTCTCGTGAGAACACCAGTGCCAACGGCTGGTGCACTAAGATCGCTCTGGAAGATTTCGCTACCATGATTGGCGGTACCTATTCCCGCAAAGGTGATACCATCACCGTGGCTTGTGAGTGGGATACCTTCACTTTCGAGGTTGGCGACACCTTCATGAAACACGGCGGCGGTACAGCCATTATCCCGTCGGTGAAAGAGGAAAGCGGTGTTCCCATGCTCACCTTGACCGATTTGCTGCTCACAACCATTTCTAAGCAGACCGGATATGAGTTTGAGGACATCGGCACGGCGATCGGTCTCATCATGATCCAATACGATGAATACGATATGGATACTCCGATCACCAACCTGTCTCGGTTGACATCTCGTTTCGAGAACGAAATCTAAATCTAAATCTTATGATTGCCACGTTAGAGGACCGCATTTTTTGCTGTCCTCTATCGTGCAATTTAGGAAAAACTCGAAAAAAGTCGATTTTTATAAGAAGGCTCTAATACTTAAGTTATGAACAATTCCAAAGGACAAGCCTCTCCTGATAGAGAGAGTTAGTCATACCATAGGATATGGCAGAGAAGCGATAGCCCTGCTGGTGGAATTGTCTCATATTTTTCGCTTTTACCCTTTTACTCCCCAAAATCCCTTTTTCACCTGTAAACAATTAGGAGGGAACAGTATGAAAAAATTTCCCCTTTGGCAACGTATAGCAGCATGCATGCTTACCATCTGTTTGATGGCGGTATCTTTCCCGCAATTGGCATTAGCTGATGCGACTTCTATCACGTTTGAAAACAGCGGTGCCACGCTTAACATCAGCGGATTTACCGATGTGGCAGCTATCAACACCGCATTGAGTGAGCGAGAAGAAGATCTTACATTAGTGACGACTGTAAACATCTCAGGGCTTACCTCCTTGGAT
>JAZQJE010000070.1:0-5207 GCA_045541495.1 Acutalibacteraceae bacterium
ATAATGAAAATGGATAATGAAAGGTATGGCTGTTGAAAGGAGCAGTCATCAATGAATGCCAGTCTTCATAAGAAAGGCAACATGTACTACGCTGTTATCAGCGTACCTGCCGGTAACGGCAAATTCAAAACCAAGTGGGTATCCACCCACTGTCGCAAGAAAGGCGACGCCACCAAAGCCATGCGAGAGATCCTCACACGCATGGAAAACGGTATGTTTGAGCAAACCTGTCCCTATACGTTTATGGAATATATGGATTATTGGCTCAAAAACGTCATTAAACCGCAAATTGAGGTCACGACCTACGAGGGATATGTCTCCAACTACAAGCTGCATATTCTCCCCTATTTTCAGCCGTTAAACCTCAAGCTGGACCAACTGCGCGTCGGGCATTTCCAGCAATTTGTCAACGACCTGCATCACCACGGTCGTAAGGACGGTGATGGCGGCTTATCCACCGCCTCCATCCGCAAGTATATGGGAAATATCACGAAAGCACTCAATCATGCGATCCGCATCGGTTGGCTAACGCAAAATCCCGCCTCGTACGTGGAATACCCACGCAGTAAACCTTTTGTGGGAAGCTTTTACACTACGGATGAAATCGAACGTTTATTAGCTGCCGTGCGAGGACATGCCATTGAAACACCAATTATCCTGGCGACCCATTACGGGCTACGCCGCGGTGAGATCTTGGGACTTCGATGGTGCGATATTGATTTTGAGGAAAACACCATCAGCATTGTCAACACGCGCGTACGGGTCAGCACCGATGTGGAAAAGCAGCCAAAGAACGAGGCCAGCCACCGCACGTTTCCCTTGATCGCATCTGTTAAAGAGCATCTCCTCAAAGTCAAGGCGCAACAGGAAGAGAATCGCCGTGTGATGCGTGAAGCATACGCAGAGAGCGATTATGTGTACGTATGGGACAATGGGCAATTACCCGATATTGGTTACTTAAACCGAGCCCTCACAAAATTATTAAAGGCGAATGGGCTGCGCCACATTCGCCTGCACGATCTGCGGCATTCCACCGCCAGTTATTTGAACAAATTGGGGTTCTCTCCCAAGGAGATTCAGATCTGGTTAGGGCATTCCGATATCAGCACCACGATGAACATTTACACCCATATTGATATCGGAATGAAAGTAGGAATGGCGGAAAAAATCAACACCCTTTTCGGGGACAAAATTGCGGGATAATCGATTTTTAGAAGATTTTTAGAAAAAGGGCAAAAAAAGAAGAGTTCCAAGATTGTAAAAAACCTTGAAACCCTTGCTACAACTGGTCCGAGTGACAGGAGTCGAACCTGCGGCCTCTTGAACCCCATTCAAGCGCGCTACCAATCTGCGCTACACCCGGATGTATATTACTATGGTATTATATCAAAAACCCGCTGATTGTCAAGGGATAAATCGAAAAAAGCGGGAATTTTTCCGAAAAATCAGGCGGGCCGCCGTAGCGGTCCGGCTGACTTCTGTGGAATCTTATTTTACCATGTTGGCAACTTCGGAAGCGAAGTCGTCTTCTCTCTTTTGGAGACCCTCGCCTTTTTCGAAGCGAGCAAAGGCAACAACTTTCATATCGGTGCCGGCAGTTTTCGCGGTGTTCTCCACATACTGCTCGACCGATACGTTGCCGTCTTTCACGAACGCCTGTTGCATCAGGCAGTTGTTCTCGTAGAACTTGCCGATACGGCCGCCCACCATCTTCTCGATGATCTGGTCGGGTTTGCTGGCCATTTTGGGATCGTTCTTGATCTGAGCAATCAGCACTTCTTTCTCGTGCTCGATATCCTCAGCGGGAACAACAGACTTGTCCAGATACGCAGGATTTAACGCCGCAATCTGCATGGCGACGTCTTTGCCGCATTCTTTCAAAGCATCGCTATCGGCAGCGGTCTCATAACGGACCAACACACCGATACGGCCGCCGCCGTGAATGTAAGCAACACAGTTGCCTTCATAGCGGGCAAAACGGCGGATACTCAAGTTTTCGCCGATAACGAGCACATGCTCACGCAGAGAATCCGCAACGGTCAAGCCATCGCAGGGCTTGGTCAGCAGATCTTCCACATCGGCGGGGTTTTCATCGATAATTACGCGAGCGACCTTAGCGATAAATTCTTGGAATTTTTCACTCTTGGCGGCAAAGTCGGTCTCGGAGTTAACTTCCACGACAACGCCGACTTTTTTATCCTCATCTACACAAGCATAGACCAAACCTTCAGCAGCGATACGGCCCGCTTTTTTAGCGGCGGCGGCGAGACCCTTCTCACGAAGGATATCGATCGCTTTTTCCATGTCACCGTCGGTGGCAGCCAGAGCCTTTTTGCAATCCATCATGCCGACGCCGGTTCTCTCACGCAGCGTCTGTACGTCTTTAGCAGTAAAAGCCATAATTAACCTCCACGCGCATTACGCGATTATTCTTAAAATTTTGTTTATTCCGCGACTTCTTCAGCGGCTTCCTCTTCGGGAGCGGCTTGCTCGCCTTGACGGCCTTCGATGATAGCATCCGCCATGGCACCGGCGATCAGTTTTACGGCACGGATCGCATCGTCGTTACCGGGGATCACATAATCCACATCGTCGGGATCGCAGTTGGTATCCACGATCGCCACGATCGGAATACCCAATTTCTTGGCTTCGGCAACCGCGATCTTCTCTTTACGGGGATCCACGATGAACAACGCACCGGGGATCTTGTCCATACCCTTGATACCGCCGAGGAATTTCTCCAATTTCTCGATCTCGTGGGTCAGTTTGATAACTTCTTTCTTGGGCAACAGGTCGAACGTACCGTCTTCAGACATAGTCTTCAGTTGGTTTAAACGAGCGATACGGCCGCGGATGGTGCGGAAGTTGGTGAGCATACCGCCGAGCCAACGAGCGTTGACGAAATACGCACCGGCACGAACCGCTTCCTCAGCAATGGAATCCTGCGCCTGTTTTTTCGTACCGACAAACAGTACGGTCTTGCCCTCGGCGGACAGTTCGCGAACGAACATGTACGCTTCTTCCAGTTTGCGAACGGTCTTCTGCAAATCGATAATGTAAATACCGTTGCGCTCTGTAAAGATGTAGGGCGCCATTTTGGGGTTCCAGCGGCGGGTTTGGTGACCGAAGTGGACACCGGCTTCCAGCAGCTGCTTCATGGATACGACTGACATAATAAATCCTCCTTGGTTTTCACCTCTACGGGCGCTGACGGACAAGAAAAATTTTACCCGCATCTTCGGAACCGCTTGTGCGGCACCACCGAAGCCATACGACCCGTATGCATATTGCCGTAGTATTGTATCACAGCGTATTAAAAAATGCAAGTCTTTTTTTACACTTTTTTCCGCATTTACGAATTGCCGAAAATTCCGTTTAACAAATTACTTTTTCGCCGCCGTTTAGAGGCGTTGGACGCCCCGATGGGCAGGGGATGATTGACCAGTATGGTATGCTCCCCGATCACTTCGATCTCTTTCCAATGAATGATGATATCGTCTTCGTGACCCAATAACCCTAAGCACTTGGAACGCCCGAAAATGACAAGCGAAACTAACTGGGCTGTACAGGTATCCACTTCTACATCGTCCACACAACCCAGGCGTAACCCGTCACAAATATTGATTACTTCTTTGTCATGCATGTCCGTAATTCTGCAAAACATGGTCTCAACCTCCTATTCGTATCATCTATATGCGCGAAAAAACGCTCATAGACCTTCCTCATTTTTCCTGTTTGCGGCAAACAAATCGGGGCAATACTTCTTCTGCGAAAGGAAGGGATCGTCCGTGTACAACAAGGTGGAGATCTGCGGCGTCAACACTGCTACATTGAAAGTGCTCAGCGAACAAGAAAAAATGCGCTTATTGCGCCTTGCCAAAAAAGGAAACCAACAAGCACGGGAGGACTTGGTAAACGGCAATCTTCGGTTGGTGCTCAGTGTAATCCAACGTTTCACCCAGCGAGGCGAAAATCTAGACGACCTGTTTCAAGTGGGATGCATCGGCCTTATCAAATCCATTGACAATTTCGATATTTCTCAAAATGTGCGTTTCTCTACCTATGCCGTTCCTATGATCATCGGTGAGATCCGCCGTTATCTGCGGGACAACAACGCCATTCGCATCAGCCGCAGCATGCGGGACACCGCTTATAAAGCCATGCAGATCAAAGAACAACTAACCAATACCCATCTGCGTGAACCAACCGTTGAAGAGATCGCCGCACAAATGAATGTTCCGAAAGAAGAGGTCGTACTGGCACTGGAATCCATCGTGGAACCCGTTTCTTTGTACGAACCCATCTATTCCGACGGCGGGGATACCATCTATGTCATGGATCAGGTGGGTGACGTCAACGACGACCGTACCTGGTTAGACGAATTAGCATTAAAAGAAGCTATCCGCGGTTTGGGCGACCGTGAAAAAAAGATTCTCAATCTTCGCTTTTTCAAAGGCATGACTCAGATTGAAGTATCCGCCGAGATCGGTATTTCCCAAGCACAGGTCTCACGCTTGGAAAAAGGTGCGCTGGATAAAATCAAGCAACAACTTTAAAAACTCCCCCATTCGGCTTTTTCAATGTCCTTTCGCAACCGTTTAATGATCTTTTTCTCCAGTCGAGATATGTACGATTGAGAGATCCCCAACAGATCGGCAACCTCTTTCTGTGTATGTTCTTGTTTCCCTCGAATACCGAATCGCAGTTCCATGATGGTTTGTTCTCGCGGTGATAAACGCGCTACACATTCCAGCAACAAATCACGCTCCGCTTCCTGTTCCAGGTCACGGTTCACAACATCGGGATCACTGCCCAACACATCCGACAACAACAACTCATTGCCATCCCAATCCACATTCAGCGGCTCGTCAATAGATAATTCGTTTTTTAGTTGGGTGTTTTTACGAAGATACATGAGGATCTCGTTCTCGATACAACGGGAAGAATAGGTTGCCAATTTGATATTTTTATCCGCCCGAAAAGTTCCCACCGCCTTAATGAGGCCGATGGTACCGATGGAGATCAGATCCTCGATTCCCACACCGGAACTCTCAAATTTGCGGGCGATATACACCACCAATCGTAAGTTGTGGGTTATGAGCAATTCTCGTGCTTTGGCGTCCCCTTGTGTTGCTTGGGCAATCGCCCGCGTTTCTTCCTCCGGTGTCAACGGCGGCGGCAGTGTATCCGTGCCGTTGATATAATAC
>JAZQJE010000071.1:0-41294 GCA_045541495.1 Acutalibacteraceae bacterium
AGTTCTTTCCAGGAGTGCGTGGAAATGTTCGTATCACGAAACTTACCATCTTTGTCGATCAAGACAAAACACATAGACGGGATCTCACCGCCGGAATCGAAACCGTAAGAAATAGCCACGTTACCGAACGAAATCACCTTATCCGGAACTGCTTGATTGTTATTGCTAAGAACATTTCCCAAATATTTCAGCCCAGGCCGCGTTTGCAAAATGCCGTCCTTAAACCACATATTTTTCACGTCGGATAACTGATTATCCGCGATGAGATGCGGCGGCACCGCATAGTTCACTCCACCGTTCAGTTGAGGCACCTTAACTGTATACGACGATTGTTTACGGATCGACGGAAATCTCATCGTAACGCCCCTCCTTGCGCTAATTTTTCAACTACCTGTCTTTGCATCTCCGGCGGCATCTGCTGATAAGCCTGTTTGTACTCATCCGGCAATGCGTGTACCACCGCCGCCATATCCACACTGCCGCCTTGTTGCGCGGGGGTTTTCGCCGCTGCGGCCGCCTGTTGCTGTGCTGCTTCTTTTCGTTCTTGGATCTCGCGCATTAGTTGGGATAACTGCGGCACGCTGCCTTTCGGCAATCGTTCAAGATACTGCTCCACGTCAATGATCTGCCGCTCATACAGATTGTCCAATGTTTTCACGCTTTGTAACTCACTCCACATACTGGCTGCGCCCACATCTACCCGCGCGGTGATCATCAGATCGCGGTATTGTTCCCCGTCAAACGGTACATACCATTCTCCCGCTTCGTCCGTCACCTTCAAACTGCGCCGTCCGTATTTCTGTGTCCAAAATTCCGCCCAGATCCGCGCCACGTCTTCCACAAAAGAATAAAAACGGTTTTGTAATAATTGCATGGGCATGGTCGCCGCTTCCCGCGCCGCAATTATGGCACTGGTATTGTCGGGGTGTTTGATATCACCCAAAGCCGCGTCGTTAGCACCCGCTTGCGTTAGGGTATTGCCGATCAGGTTGTTCACCATACTGTCAAACTGACCTTGGAATCCCCCTGCCGTCACATACCGCATCACGTTACCCAGATCTTCACCGTACACACGGATCACCTGTCCGGGATCGTTTGTAAAATCTCCCGGCACCGCATCGCCGTTTACCAGCAAAGTCGGCATGCCGTCTTCAACAGCCGCCCAAATTCCCGCCGTTAACGCCCGATTTACGGCGATTTGATTAGGAATGAGGTGAGTTACTTCGCTTTCTCCGTAAACGCAATTCGGGCGGGTTTCCCAGCTGAATTTGGCAATAGGATACAAAGCTATTCCCGTATCCCAGTGTCGACGTACCGTGCATCCTTTGGTTACCGTCACCGCGTGGATGCGGCACTCCGTTCCGTCATCGTTCCATTGTTTATACAACTTGGTAACTACCAACACCCGTCCCGCATCGTTCGGCTCTTTTTGAGAGATATCCCCTGCTTCATTGTTCATGTCGTTATCGGGCACGATACGCTCAATCTCTTCTTTCTTCATTCCGGCCGCTTTCGCATCGCGACGCACATCATCCACTCGGCGGCGACGGGAAATAAGAATATACGGCTGCTCCTGTACGTTATCCAAGTTGGGATCTCCGAAATACACGTTTTCCACGTCCAGCATTTCGCAACGAATATCTCCCATGATCGGTTCCGTTCGGCTTTCGTCTGCGTATAACCCCGTTTTCAACGTGCTGTCCCAATAAGTATACAGTAATCCTGTCCCCGTAATATACGCTTTGCGAAGTGCCGCCGTTTTCAGGTCCTCAAACTTCACCCGCTCTGCCGTCGTTTTAAAATAATCCGTCATGGCGCTCATTACCAGATTGATCTCATCGGCGGTATTCATAGCCGTATCGGGCAGTTCCGTCACAGGCGCACCGCCCGAACGCGAACGCAGCTGTTCCCGTAAAATACGCACATTCTTCTTAATATCCTTGGTGTTGGGCACACCTTCAGCACTGTAATTGACAGCCAACGAGGCACTACCCACCATGGACATTTTGTAATCGCCGATCCGTTTTATTAAATTATGCCGCACCAACGGCCGTTCATCGCCACATTGGGCACCGTGCCACTGGTCACCGATAAAAAATCGCTCATTCATGCGGTTTTGCTCCACCATTCCCCGCTCACACAAAGCGCTTTTAAACTCTGCGCCTTTTTTGTATTCTTCTAAGATCAGTGTGTGGTCGTACCATTTCCGTTCTTCCATATTGTTTTCCTCCTTCAAACAACATACAAAGCATCACCGATTCGCCGATGATGCCTTGTATATCGTCTGTTTTTATTCTCTTGGCACCGGTATCACATTTTTCCGTGTTCCGTTCTCCCGCGGTACCGCATTGCGTTTTTGGTTGTACAGCGAAGCGAAGATCTGTTGGCTGTCGCCGTCATTTTCTCCCTGCGCCAACAACATGGCCACACCGTAAGGCATGATGCCGAGCGCCGTCCCGTCGTCCACAGGCAACCCGTCTGTAATGGTCAATAGTTGTACCGGGTCTTTACGCTGAACAAACAGAATATCCGTGAGAATGGTGTTTATCGCCGTCATTCCGCGTCGCAGTAATTCTGTGCTTTGCAGGGCGTCGGTGCGGCCGGTAGGATCTGTGTAATTGAGTAGCGACAATGCCCGCTCTAAAACGACCTCTGCTCTCACTTGCCCTCACCGACCTTTTTGGTCTTCGGTTTCTTTTCCGCCTGTTCCTCCACACGGAACCCTTGGGCAATCAACCGATCACGAGTTGCGGCGTCCTTAACCATACGATGCACATTTCCCTCGCGATTGATAAGATGATACATCTGTTTTCACTCCTTTGTTGCAGTCAACTGCATAACGGCCTAAAGGGCAGGAACGAAAACCCGTTCCTGCCCTTTCTTTATCTTATTTCGCAATGGCGGCCCATACCGCGCCTTTTTTGCTGTTTTTCACAAACAAGTCATAATAGATGCGGTAATCGATCTTCCACGCGTCTGCCTGCTGATTTTGTTTGGGGGTGAAGATACGGGTCTGCTCTGTCTTTTTCACCAGAGAAGCGCCGTTCTTGGGCATTACAATCAGATAGATACCTTTGGCGGCAGCGGTGGGAACAAAACCACCCACTTCTTGACCGTCGGTGGAGCCGTCATAGAAGGTGTAAGCGCTCTTCATACGGGTATCCGGTACCGGCAGGATTGCGCAACCGTTAAAGGTCTTCACGCGAGTGTTGACACCGCCTTTGGCGAAATCGCTCACCGTGATGTGGCGTTGGAAATCGGGGCTGTTGGACAGTGCCGCCCAGAAAGTCTGGTCCACAAACGCCACCATCTCCTCGTCACCGCCGCTGGCGGCCTCTGAATTGCGCAGTGCCTCATCGAGGATCTTAAAGCTGTTTTCCACCAATGTGGCGGCATCTGCGTTCACCGTCTGATTTTCGGTAGCAGCCAAACCCGCTAACTTGGACAACACATATGCGTCCATTTCGGGCACCACTTTGGTACGTACAAATTCCGTACCGATTTGGCCCGACAGATTGGCCACACCCGTCTCATCCGCGTCTTCACGGTCGATCTGGAACGAACGGGCGCGATCCATGGTCAGGGTATACGGCGTGTTGGTCACGTTGATGGGACCGCGGATAAAACCGCTGTCGCGGTCATAATCCGCCAAACCGCTCATATCCATTTCAGGGATCAAAATGGTTTTCGCGCCTACGAATTTGCTCCGCAGGCCGTTGTCGGCAAAAAAGCCGGTTTTGGATTTTTCCACCACAACTTTGTCCAATTCAGCGGTCAGTTTGGTGTTGAACTCCAGGGAATTGATTGCCATGTTTTTTCTCTCCTTCTTGTTTTTAAAATTATAAAGCGGCACGCACACCGGCCATCATGGCTTCAATGAGCGGATCCACCGCATCCCGTTCGGGAACCGTGGCAGCCAAGCTTCCGATTGCCGACGTTGCCGCCGCCTTTTGTGACTTGGTATTCTGTTCGATCTTTCGGTTTTCCGCATGTCGATACCGCAGATACGCGTCCATAAGGTGCATGTTTTTGTTCACGGCCATGGTCACAACTGCAGAAGGGATCTCTTGAAAGGCTTTCATTTCCGGAAACTCGTTTTGCAACTCCACAAACTCCGCAGCTAACCGCTCCGTTTGCGTCTTGCGTGCGTTCTCCGCCGCGTTGTTCTTTTCCCGCTCGGCGTTATCACGGGCGGTTTGCCGCTCACTTTTGGCCAATCTCATGAGCCGATCGGCGATACTGCGGTCACCTTTTGCTTCGCGCAGTAAACGGTCATATAAGATCCGTTCTTCTGCGTCGGCAATGCCCTTTACCAACTGTTCAGGCGTTTCCTGCCGTTCAGCTGCTAACCGACAAAATACCTCCCATGCGGGCGCGATTTCATCATACTGCATCCCCCGTTGCGCATAAGCGGTCATTTCTTCCACCGTCAGTTCGCGGGTCACCTCACCGTATGACACCGGGTACCGTTGTACTGTCTGCTCAGGCACTTCTTCAGCGTTAGTCGCCTCGGTCGTTTCTTCCGTCGGCAATGCTGCGGGTGCCTCTTCCTCAACATCCGTTTCCGTATCCACCTGAGATTCAACGTCCGTTTCCGCATCGTTTTCGGGTACCTCAACCTCGTTAGATTCCTCCACAACTTCCGATTCCTGTAACATCAGTTCTTCCTGGTCCATAAACTACTCCTTCTCTAATATCGTACTGGGATCGATAGGCGTCTGCACCTCGCCGTCGTAATTCAGCATATTCATCTTTTGCCGATTACGCACGGCTACGGCTCGTTCCGCTTCGCGGTCTATCTCTTTGGGTCGTTCCCTCGCCCGTGTCCCTTTTCTCTCACTGGGTTTCCCCTGCCGTCCCCATGACCGCCCGATAAACAAGCCGATCACAAGAGCAACAATCACGCATAACTCACTCATAGTCTCCTCCTTTAATTCCAACCGCCGCGCATATCTTCCGCTCGCACACCCGATTGACTGGCGCGAACCCTGCGAGGTTCTTCCTCCGGTGGACTAAACTTCATCGCGTCTTGCATGGCATACCGTAACGCGTCCATCAGATGGTTGTTTTTATCCACAGGATCGTTCACTGTTTTTCCAAACTTATCCTGTCTCCAACAATAGGTAGCGATCTCTGCCGCCGTTTCTTTGCAAAACGGATGAATCATGATCTTGTATTCTTGCAACACCGCAATGCCGTGGCGAATACTGTCCGTCCCTTTCTCTGCCGGCACAATACGGTGAACACCTAAGCGTCGCAACTCATCATTGGTCTTCGGCTCTGCGGCATCGGCACGTATCCGTTCCTTTTGATATCCTTTGCGGATCAACGTCGCCGCAATATCGCTGTTCAACATTCCCCGCTCACTGTGTTCGTCGTATACGTAAATTTCTCTTCGTAACGGATTTACCGCCGCCGCCACAAACGCTGTCGGATCGTTGGTATAACCGTAGTCCAACCCGAAAATATGCCGCCATTGCCACGGCTTTTCTCGCACAATATCCCGTATGTTAAAACCCTCTACCGTCCAGTTTTCATACACCAGGCCCTCGGCAACACCCCAATTTCCCAACCCCGCCACGTCGTATTTGCGCGGATTTTCCACACGCATTCGCTCGTAGATCGTGCGATCCGTATCGGATAAATGTTCATTACACAGATAGTTGGTGGTCATGGCCAACACGCGGTCATCCGACTTGTCAAAAAATCGTTTCTTGATCCAGTGTCCCTCGTTCCACGGATTCAGTGTCAACGTCGTCTGATGAAACAGCGGTGGCGGGATCTCACCGCGAGGTACCGACCAGTCCAGCAGATCAAAATCCGCTTCGCTTTCCAGCTCATAGGCTTCCTCCACCCACACCCAGCATAAATGCCCTTTCGGTACAGTGGTGGATGCCAGTTTCATCGGATCGTCAAATCCGCGGAACAGTATCTTTTGCCCCGTCGGTTTATAGGTCAATTCCAACGGTGATACCGTCGGCTTCCACAAATGATCCGCTTTCAGCGCGGATATCGCCCACTGTAATTGGGCATAGGTGCTTCCCCGATGAGTCGCCATCACGTTACGGATCACCAGCGCATTGGCAAGGGCATATTCGGGTCTCATCATCATGGAGATCAACCATAACGCCATGGTGGTACTTTTCTTGCTGGCTTTACCGCCTTTCACCACCCGATACCGCTTGCGGCACCGCCAAAACTCGTCATAACCGCCGCCCACGACTTCTCGCAACGATAACACCGTCTTGTCACTCATCGGCGCCACCGCCTATATCGTCCACGTAGATTACAGGCCCGCTCGCCACGCTGTCATAGGCGTCTTTATCAAACATACCAATATGTTTGCCAAGCAGCTCCAAACACTTTACCGCACCTTTGCTATCAAGAGTATACTCACCCATTTCCACCATCTTATGTTCACTGTAATCCCATTCCGTCACCGGTACCGCCTGTGTGCATTTCTCATATAGTTCCAACGCCCGTATCACCACTAAATCACTGGAAAGACACAACCGCTTCGCCTGTTCCTGTTGCAGTTGCCGTACCCGCGCCAATACGCGATCCTGTTTTAACAATCGACATGCCGCTTTTGCCGCGCTCTTTTCCGCAAAACCCGCTCGTTTTGCCGCCGCCGTGCCATTGTAATCCACAGCGTACTCCAAACAGAAACGCTCTTCACGGGCCGTTAAACGCTCATTATTCGTATCTTTTTCATTGTTCACGCTCATCCCCTGCTTTTTCCTCGCACTCAATAGGAATTAAATGCGCGTGTGCGCGCGCGGCGATATTCCCTTTTATTCCCATTTTGCAATAACATTGCGACGGTCCCACCCCTCCGTCACCTTTTCCCACCGATCGCTATGCCGGCACCAACGAAAAAACCGCGCGGTACTCTCCGCACGGTTCCATCGTATCTATTATACCACTTGAAATTGCCCCGCGCTTATCGTTTTTACCCGCTCACCTGTAAAACAAAAACCGCCCTTTTCAGGACGGTTGAAAATACTTTATTTACTTTTCCTTATCTCTGTTCGTTGTTTCATCAATGGCTCGGTTGATAAACCCATTAAGACTTTCGCCGTTTGCCTCTGCGTGTGCTTGCATCTCTGCCTTTTTCCCCTTTGGTACAATAAGGTTGATACGGTCGTATGCTTTGGCTATGTATTTATTTTGAGCCGCAGTATGTGCCTTGCCCATATTATCACCTCTTTTGGCGTATTATAACACAATTACATATCGTTGCGCAACTATCAAAATGCACAAAACCATTGCATGATGTTTATGCAGTATTCCATCTTGAAAATCGTTGCGTAACGATTTATAATGAACTCGTAAGTCAGGGTACGAGCCCTTACAGAAAGGAGAGAGGTGAATGGAAAACGGTATGACCAATGCGGAATTCAATGCTTTTTTAGAAACGCTGGCACGGCTCGTCGAGAGTAAGGCAAAAACGCCCGAAGAAGCGGCGGAGTTGATCCGTGAAGCGAAAGCGGCGAAACCCGAATAAAAAAAGAGTAGCGTACCCGACCAAGGCAACCGCTACTCTGCACCCAAAGGCGAGTGGGAAGTCTTACTCCCACCGCCTTGATTATAGCACAGACCCAATTATAAATCAAGGAGTTTTTTGTTATGGATGAGCGCTGGAACAATTTAGGCAGTGGTGTCGTGTATGAGACATTAGATGAATACTTTGAATTTAAATTGTCCATCCATGAACTGCTTATAATCAACGCCTACCGTCGCCAAACACCAGACTGTCAGTTTTGCATTGATAAATTGCTGGAGATCGAGGAGGAGAGAATTAATGTCCAAACGAATTGATCTCACTGGCCAAAAATTCGGCAGACTGACCGTCACCGAATACAGTCACACACACGATGGATGTGCTTTTTGGAAATGTATTTGTGATTGCGGGAATATCGTCGTTGTTCGATCACGTGATTTGCGATCCGGTAGAACCAAAAGTTGCGGATGTCTACATAAAGAAGCAGTTAAAAAAATGGCAACTACGCACGGCCTCTGCCATGATAGATTATTTAGCATTTGGTGTGCCATGAGGAGGCGTTGCACCGATCCAAAATATAAATTTTACCACAATTATGGTGGCCGCGGCATTACCGTCTGCGAAGAGTGGAAGAATAACTTTCAAGCATTTTATGACTGGGCAAAGGCGAACGGTTATCGCGACGATCTCTCCATTGACCGCATAGATGTGGATGGTAACTATTGCCCCGAAAACTGCCGCTGGGCTACTATGATCGAGCAAGCCAACAATAAACGCAACAATCACTTGATCACTTATAACGGGAAAACCTTAACAATGGCAGAATGGTCGCGGAAAATAGGTGTTTCCTACCAAACACTAAAAGATCGAATCAACTACCATGGTTGGTCAATCGAAAGAGCACTGACCACACCACCCAAAACATGTAAAAAATAATTCCTTTCCCGCTTGGTCTTCGAACCGGGCGGGATTTTTAATATAAACCGAGATTTTTCGCTACGTAAAACAAAAACCGTCTCCGCCATCGGCTCCACGTTCCGCCACTTGCCGTGTACGGATACCGCGTCCCGTACCGTACATTATTAAAAATCGATAACCTATATTCCTTTGGAATCTCATCAAGAGCCCGCTCGATAGCCGACAATTTTTCCGATATCACCTCCAACTTCTCCGCTTTTCGTTCCGTTGGATTTCCTACAACCGTTCCGCGAGGTTGTCCATCGCCCATAGGAGCCGATCCGTTTAAGATATCGTTGTACTCCTGCCGTTGCCGATCATAATCCCTTACTGCATACAATGCCTGAAAAAATATGGCATGCGGCAGCCAATATGGATTTTCCCGTTTCGGTAAATATTCCCGCATCTACCATTCACCAAACTTTCTTACTTCTTTTTCTTGTATTTCACCTGTTCCTCATGTTCCATCTTGGCTAGCGAAGCCATCGGATATCCACTGCACCTTTTGATCGTTAAACAGTGTAATAGATTTTCTCTTTTTGCAGATATTGATGATCTTGCGAACTTCCATTTTAATTCGCCTCCCCCATCGCTTCGATCTGCGCTTTCGCACTGCCAAGCAATCCCGCAGCCGCTTTGGCCAGTTTCACTCCCTGTTCGGGATCCCGCTGCTTGGCGCCGTCGATCATCTCTGCCAACTCGTTCAGCACCTTGGACAACACCGTCTTACAATACGCCGACACGATAGCCGCATCCTGATTGCCGGCAATGGACATTTTCTTTTTCAACGACGCCAGTTCCTCCCGAAGCGCCTCGTTTTTACGGTCGGCCTGTTCATAACGAAGTCTCACCCGCTCCTCCGCTTCCTCCGCGGCGGCCTTTTTCGCTTTATCCAGCGCATTGGCAGATTTTTTCGCCATCTTTTGCCGCTCGGCGGCCACCGCATCCTTTACCGCCTTCGCTTGCTCTTTGGCAGCATCGGCCTTCGCTTGCCGCAATGCGGCGGTATGCTCGGCTTTGATATTACGGAGTTTTTCTTCGTACTCCACGATGGTATCCGCTTGATCCGACGATTCGGCCCGCTTTTCCTCTACCCACACGTTGGCTTTTTCCAGTTCTGCCTTCAGCTGCTCGTTCTCCTGCTTAAACAGGTCCAACTGCTCCCCTTTGTGGGTCAGCTCGTCCACCAGTTTTTTCACATCGGCCGTGGACATCTCACCAAGATCATGGTTTTCCAACACCTCGTCCCGCTCAAGGGGCGACACTTGGGACAACAGTTCCAATTTGGTGATACCCAGCCCCGCGTTCTGTTCCATCATGGGGGCACCCAACCGCTCATAGGCGGCTATGTAGGTATACGCCTGCCGTTTCTTGATTCCCACCTGTTTTTCCACGTACTCGTCGAAAGTTTGGTCAAAAGCCTCATACAATTTCTCATCCTTCATCTTCTTTAACAAGCGAGAAAACTCCACCAACGCCATGGCGGCGGTGTTCCCGCTCGCTATGATCGCTGCGTGAAGAGCCATTGCCTCTTGGTATCTGTCGTTACTCAGTTGATTTGTCATGTCGATCATCCTTTCTTTTTATGCAGTCAACTGCATTTTCGGGCCTGTCCATAACTGTTTTAAAAACCGCTTGCAAAATGCACGTACTTCTGCCGGCGCGGGGCGATCACCGTATCCGTATAACTGGAGGATCGTTCCGTTTTTCACGTTGGCTTGCAGGGTGTACAACGGTTTTTCCGGCGTTTCTGCGGCGCGGATAAAAAAGATCATTTTCACACCCGCTAAATGAGAATCACGATATCCTTTTCCACCCACACAATGGTGCAGGCTTTCTCCCTCTGCAATGAGATCTGTCCTCAACTGCGGGAACACCACCGTGTATTTCTTATCACTGTACCCGTGCATATCCCGGTACAACTCCGCACAACGGGCGGCAAAGTCTTCGTTTTCCTCCTTGTTGCGTACCATGGTTACCCGCTTCGCTAAACGGTCATGGGCTTCTTTCAGTTCTCGCGGATACCGCACCGACTTGTTGCTCATATCCACGTGCAGTTCATTGCACATGGCGACATAATCCTTATACCATTGCTCGATCTGCGTAAACTTATGATCGGGATACATGGCGTTCCATCGGCCGAACAGGCGGATATATTTGTCGATCCCTAACTCGTTCATCATGTCACTGCTGCCGAACACACCGTCACGGATCCGTCGTACCGCCTCAAACCGCTCATCCGATATCACGCCGATCTTTTCCAACTGGTTCAGCTCCGTAAAATATACGTCGTATTTCCGCGCCAATCGCCGTAAATGGGACGGCACTTGAATGTCATAGTTGATGGTTCGTTGCATCTGCAATAACCGCCACATGCCCGCTTTCGCAAAATACTCGCCGTTCGGTTTCTCCCGTAACGCCTGTAGAAGATAAAACAGATCCCCTTCATGCCGAATACTGTTAAACACAGCAGTATTCACATTGTGGAATTTCTCTCCCAACACCTGTGTGAGGTTATCGGTAAAGATCCACGCATCGTACACGTATTCTTTATTGAACGGAAATCGTTTCCAGTATCTCCCGTAGCAATACGGAGCACTGACCAATCCATAGTTGTACACCTTTCGTTTGCCGTTTCTCACGGTCTCTACCATACGCCGATCATCAATGTGTGTGTATCGTTTTTCGTGTTTCTCCCCGTTAAAGGTTCTTATAACCTGGGTCACCCGATAATACAGATCTTCCCCTTTACGGGTCAATGTCCAAACATTTACATGTGTGTTTTTGGTAACCTCCAGCCATCCTTTCTGCCAACGTGCCGCCATGCCGCATTTTGGGCAGGTAAAGGCGGCCTTGTGCTTTGGCACCTCTTTTGCCACCGTAAAGGTCTTACCGCAAGCGGAGCAGATTACTTTCCGTTTACTCCGCTTGTCCAGTTGGGAATAAAACAAGTATTGCGGCATCTTACTGTCCGCAAAAGCATCTACCCCTGCCGGCAATAACGGGAAACTGTCAAAATGCTGTTGTTGACGCAGACGATCGTTCTCGGCTGTCTGTTCCCGCTTGCGGTAATCGGCTTTGGCATCGAACATATCGCACAAGCCGGCGGCGTCTAAAGACCGATATCCAATGCCTAACGCCTCAAAATACTGTCTGGCCAGTTGCTCGCTTTCCTCGTGGTGATATTCCGTGCTCAATCCGTCTGCGTAATACCAATAAGACGTTCCTCTAAGGATAGTGTTGAGGTGAATGTTACTCCATTCGCCGGCAAACAGTTTGATACTGTTGACACCGTCACAGAAATAGCGGCATTCCACCGTCTTTTGCGGGATACGATATACCGTAACCGCTAAAACATCCTCGTGTAACTGTGCAAGCGGTAAAAAGCCCTCTTTCTTTTCATGTACGAACTCATCGGGGATCGACGGAATCGGCAGAGCCGACAATACTTTCTTTACAAGCACGCCCGCTCACCTCATTCCAAAAAACTGGCAAGATCGAAATCCAGGTGGATCATATTGGTATCGGCTTGCTTTGTCTTGGCGTTCACCGTGATTTCCATACGATACTGAATATCCGCACCGGGCAAATAATGTTTAACCGCACGGCGGAATACTTCAAAGTCCGAAATGCTTCCGCTCACGCCTTTGGCAACGGCCTTACAACATTCCTCAAAACTGCCGCCGTCATATACCGCCATGGCAAAATCCTCCGATTGTCGACAGAACTCCTGCAACGCCTTGGCGGTGTCACCCGCGATAGCCTTTTCCACTCGCCCCGCATTGGTCAACTTCTTTTCGTTTTCCAATTTTTCTATGGCTCGTTCCTGTATGGTTGTCATAACAATGTCCTCCTAAAATTTCAAATAGTTCATGATCGCCTTGCTGGCGTTTTGCCAGCCGCGACAGATGGTCACCGCATACCCTTGCCATTCCAACTGCTCCAACCACCACAACTGTTCCTTGGTGGCGCGGCCGCTGTCTACGCACTTCAGTTCCATGTATAGGCCGTGATACTTTCCTCGCGGTACCGGCAACACGATATCGGGCACACCTTTTTTCAGCCCCATGGCTTTCAGTTTGCCGCCCGCTGCCTTTGACCGTTTCCCCTCATTAGGAACGTGGTATAGCAGTTTCAATTCCGGCATCGTCGCACTCATCATCTGTGCCCAGTTCATCAGTGCGATCTGCTCCTCAGCTTCTTCCATTCCTTTCAAGGTTTTCCACCGCCTTTCGGACCCGCTCGCGGATGTGATTCTCGAATCATGCGATATTGCTGAAACGGCATGCCCGTTACCTCATGCACACCGTTTACAATACTATCCTTCAGGATGTAATACCCTTTTTTCACTTTCGGCTCTTTTAACCACTTATCTGCCGCTATCACACACCGCTTGATCGTCGGCTTTTTTAGTCCCTTGCTCTGTGTCCATCGCTTTTTGGTAGCGGAATCGGGTTTACTGAATGTCCGCGCCGTTTCTTTTATCAGATAGTTGGCCAAATTGGTGTAATCACCCGTGGAATCCAACGGTGTAATATGTGGACGACCAAAGGTCCATAATTTGTTCAGCACCGTAGTCGGTATACTGCCGATCACCAAATGATGATGGATCCGCTTCGCTTCGTATTCCGTCACTGTTATGTATCGCACCGGGATCCCGTTTTCTTTGCAATATTCTCGGTATCCCCGCAAAAACCGTTCCAGATCCCGCCGCGCTTGCTGTGGTGTTCGATTGTATTTTCGGTTATACCCTATCACCAAATGCCAATCACCCACACCAAAATTGGTGTTGATCAACCATCGCAACTTCTCTTCGGCATGTCGCAAATTCACTTGTATCTGTTCTTCTCGTGTCGGCTCTCGATTAGGGGCCCGCTCACACTTTTTTCCCCATCGGGCGGAATAATGTTTCTGAACTTCCACCACCCGTCCGGCCGTCACCGTTTTCATGATATAAGGCAAAAACAGTCACCCTCCTGTCGTCGGTTAGATAATACTTTGAACAAGGTCGCAAGGCGCGCCGTTCCTCACTTTTTTGGAAATTCCGACACGCCCGAAAATGCAGACAGAAAAGTTGACAGGACAGTCCCGTTGTGGTATCATATCTGTGGGGCATCTGCCCTGTCTTTTGGTGTTGACACCCGCATGGTTTAGCCGACCTGCTGCGGGTGTCTCTTTTTATATTCCGCCATATTATGTTGAATCTTGATCGCTTCCACCCGCCACCGCAGTGCCGGCGGGATCGGGTAATGTTGACCGTATTTGTTTAGCATATCGATCTCAAATTTCCATCGATCTTCCTCAGTCAACGGTGAATCAAACCGCCCGTTGTGCTCGATACATCGTTCACGGTATTCCTTGTTGATGATCGGCGAACGAAGATTGGTAATGTATTTCCCCGGTTCATCGGGATCCGCCCACAATCCGTCCACCGCAGGGCCGAATTTGGATTCCAACCGTTCCATCATCACTTGGTCCACTTTCTGCCAAAACATCTCCCACGCTTTGTAAGGTGAAAAGGTGATTTGCCCGTACATCTGTTGTTGCCCGCTCTCACGGTCAATAACGAACACGGCATACCCCTCGCCGTCCAGCACGCAATATACCGGCCCGTATTTGAACATGGTCTTCACGCCCGGCCGATCAATGATCAGATCACTCATGGTTTTCTCTCCTTTCCGATAGCTTGTCCATTAGATGGTCTAACAAATGGCGGGAACATCCCGCCAACACGATCAGCAGCACTGTCGCCACGGGAAACAAAATCATCAGTCCCAAAACGAACAACCCTTCCGCTTATGTACCGCCCGCTCGATCTCCGGATCGGGCGTTTTTCCGTCCTGCCCGTCTACCTGGTACAGGATCCACCGCCGCGCCCGTGTCGGCAGGATCTCCCATACAAACCACATCACCGCCGAAACGCCGAGGATGAAGCACAATAACACGAATAAACACGCCATACGCTTGTCCCTCCTAATTTTCGCTAATATCCGTTTTTGTTAAAGAATAGTGAGAAATCCCCTCTTGTCGCAACACACATTCAATGCACGGCATTACTTCACAATCTTTCAATTCGTATAGCAACTCATACAACAAAAATCCCGCTACGGCACCATGGCTCACATCGTCAGAAAACAATTCCCGAAATGCACGACGTTTTTCTCTTCTATCCTGCCTTGTTACATCATCAGACGAATATTTAACGATGTGTACGTATACATGGTTTTTATGGCTTTGCCGTGTGTTTGAATAAATAAAACCGAAAATGTACACATCGTACAAACACGCCATCATTTCCCCTCCTTTTTCGCCTTTTCCCTCCGTTTACGGCGGTATTCCCGCATATAGGCGTTGTATGCCTCACGATTCTCCGCACGGTACTTGTCCCGCGCCTGAGCCGCCTTTCCTTTGTTCCTTTTGTAATAGTCGGCGTTGATCTCTTTCCGACTCTTTTTATTATCCACGTCCTCGTCCTCCATAGCTTGTCCTGTGGTTTAGGGCGCTTACCGCGCCCCGTTTAAATACGCCGAACGGCACATGTGCCACATGGCGTCTTCCTGTGCGATCCGATTCTTCTCGTGCAATACAGGATCGGGATCGATCTTCTCGTATGCCGTTAAGATCGGGCCGCCCTCGTCAAACAGATCGATGTGTTTCGCGATTCGATATCCGGGGGGCGGCACAGGGTTGCGATATTCTTCCAACGTTTTCGCTGCCATAAAATCACCTCGTTAATATGTATGGTCCTCTGCTTGTACAGGTTGCGTCAATTTTGCTCGATCAGCTGATATACCGTCACGCCCAACACTTCCGCTATGGCCTGCAATACATTCAGCCGCGGCGATTTCACACCGCTTTCATAAGACGATATCTCGCTTTGTTTCATACCGATCGCCTCCCCCAACTCCTGTTGGGTCATATTTTTTTGCTCACGATAATGAGTAATGCTCTTCATCTGTGCTCACTCCTTTATTGCTTTTTTGATATGTCCCCGTAAATGGTGGAGCCGACTGTGCACCATCGGCTCCGCTATCACATACCGCCCGTGAGGACATACGGACGGGGGTGACCTCTTTTGCAAAGAGTACTCCTCGACAGGAGAAAAAAGTCGCAATATAATGAATGTGTGTTCCCTCTCACAAGAACAGGCCCACTATATTGCGCTTTTCTCCAAAACACGCGGAGGTTTGCCGGCACTCCCGTGTCCTGTATTACAACCCGTCCGGAGGTTAGTGGACGGGATCGTAATTAAAAAATGAGAAGAGGATTAAAATTATGTCGGACTTATTACTATCCTTCTTGATCGTGCTGTGTATCATCTATGTTGGAAACATCTTAAAAAGCGCAATCACTTTGATGCAGTTGAAAACATGCCTTAAAAAACTGGAGTGCTTCATACAAGCTTACAAAAACCCCGGTCCTTATTCCGCTACGCTCCCAGCCGAATGTCAATCAGCCTATCAAGACCTTTTAAAATACAATCCTGTAATTTCGAAATATACAACTTCTTCTCTTTCGTATAATCGTGGAGAATTTGAAAATCATCAAACAAGCATATTTCTATGCGGTAAATTGCTTATGGTTCACAACGAGAAAAAGCATGATCTTTTTAATGCCTTTAACCCGATAAACGCTTTTAAAATTTTCCTTCAACTTCCGGTTACCATCTTGTCATGGATGGGATTTCGCATAAAGGACAAAGCACGCGGCTGGATTGATGCTGTCGGTTGGCTTATCACCATCCTGTTTGATTATTTTGGAGAAGAAATCAAGGGATGGATCATATCATTTTTTTAAAATTTCACTCATGTTCAAAAAAACTAAACAATGCAAAATCGCTGCATCATATAGGTTCTTTTCCGGAAACTTATCAATTAAAAACCATATGATAGAAATCATAATACACGTGAGAAAACACGCCGTTAGGTTGTGGTTTTCATTCTTCATCGGTTCGCTCCTGTCAAATCGGCTCTACCAATACGAGGGCACCTTGGCCAAGCACCATTATGGTAGCCTTTCCGAATTCGCCGTTGGGCAGTGGAGATTCTAACTCCGCTTCTTTTAGACCTTTTGATTGTAAAAAATTATAATATTCTTTCTCGGTGCTAAATCCTGCTTTTTGCAACCATGAGGTTGTTTTCGTCATTTTCACGTGTCCCCCTTTATTTATCGACGATATCACCGCCACAGAAGTATGACCCATTCCCGCAACTCTGCGGCCACAGCCGCAGGGTTAGAACAATTCGGCTGTTTAAGCTGATACAGCAAAGCGGTTATGGTCTTACGGATAACCCGCTCCCGATCTTGAACGCTGATAATCTTGATCTCCATACCCGCTCACTCCTTGACAACTCCAATAAGGAGTTGTTTTTTTGTGTAGATTAAGATACAAATTGTATAAAAATATTCAGAATATCAAAAGATGTTTTACATCCTGTATTGCGTTATTACCAAAATTATGGTATAATTTATGATGGCATTGAGAAAGCCGCACTCTCGAACAAAGGAGGAGGTGAAATAATGACTAAAGTTTATGCCTGCCTTACCGGCGAATGGGTATGTTTAAACGATGATCCCAACTGTATTATGGGACCCCATCACACAAATCCAGGTATCTGGTATGAAGAAGGAGCAGAACTATGGGCTCCTTTAAAGAGAGAACACGCGGACAGATACTATGATCTTGACTACATTTACATCCATTATTGCGGTAAAGATTACAGAATCCATCCGGTGTTCATCCAAATCGTTACAGATTAAAACGGATTAACAACATCGTCATCCGAGGAGAGGCAGATCGCTTTTTCTGCCTCTCTTTCCTTTTTGCCAAAACTGCACTCCATGACAAAACGAACCTTTTCCCACTCCGGTTTCGTAATACCATAAAGACTACGCACAAACGCCATAATGCTTTCTGACGGTAAATTACCCATATTCACTCTCCACACAATCATCTCATTTTTAAGACAATTCAAGCAAAAAAAATTTCCACTTTCTTGCTATCGTCATATATAGAAAATAAAACGCAAATCTTTTTTGCTTCGGTTATCGTTGTGTCACTTCTATTATTAATCTTTGCGCTGGCGGTATTTTTAGACCATTTCATTTCCTTGGCAAGGCTGGTTTGGTTATATCCCGCCGCGACCATAGCGGCGCGAAATTTTTGTGTATCAATCATGATTCTCACCACCATCTCATTTTTGAGATGGTTTGAGTATAGCATGCCTTCTCTCGTTTGTCAACCCGTTTTTGAGATGTTTTCAAGAAAATTTTTCACTTTGTATTGTAAAATTGGGATAAACATGTTATTTTGATAACGGTGATTAAAATGTTGGAAGAATCAAAAAGAATAAAAAATGCAATTACTGCGTCCGGCTTGTCATACATGGAGTTGGAAAAAATTACTGGTATTTCGCATTCTACCATACAACGTTACGCTGTTGGAAAGACAGATCGTCTCCCACTTTCAGCTATTGAAAAACTCGCAAAGGCCTTGGGAGTCTCCTCTGCGTGGATTGTTGGTTGGGATAACCTTCCCTCTCCCCTCACCCCCCACGAAAATAAAGTAATTACTGCCTATCGTGACAAGCCGCTCGTCCAACCACATGTCGATAAATTGTTAGATATTCAACCCGAATCCGGCACCGTCCTACCCATGGCGGCTTACGACGGCTCCGATGAAAAACCTGCGTTCACTACACAGGATGAGATCAACGCAGCCCCCGATCTGAAATTGTAAAGATCGAAGATTAAAGTATGCAAAAATATCGTAATTTTTATAATTTTGTGAAATTTTCCCATTGACAAACAAAATACGGACATGCTATATTGAGGGTGCAAGAGCATATACTGTTTTTGCAGTTATGCTGCAACGTTTACCGCTGACCGATAGGCGGTATATAAGTGGTCGGGTCGAAAGTTTACCGCTGTCCCGTATGCGGTATACAAATGGCGGGTGCACCCTCCCGATGTTTCGGGAGGGTTTCTTTTTTAGGAGGCCGTGACGTGACAAGCAGAGGATTTTATATTGTTTCCGATCAGTATTTCATTGACTTTCCCGATCCTTATTTAAAGGGCAACAAAACACAAAACCGACCGCATTATTACGCTTTTAAAGATGAGCGCACCGGCCTTTTTTGGATGGTTCCCATGAGCAGTCGAATTGAAAAATATCGTCGCATTATAAACGGGCGCATAAACCAAGGAAAGCCCTGTGATATTCTGCACATTGCAAGACTCGATAACGGGCAAGAGGCCGTGTTTATTATTTCCGACATTTTTCCCGTAACCGAAAAGTATATTGTTCGTGAATATTTTATCGGAGTCAATCACCTGCGCGTAACCAGTGAACATTTGGCGAATTGCATTGATCAAAAATGCCGAAGAATACTGGGGATGATTCGCCGAGGCGTGAAATTGTCCCAAACTCAACCGGACGTTTTGAAAATTGAAAGAATGCTACTGAAAAACTAACAACCCTCTTTCAGAGCATAAACCGAATTGCTTACATAATTGCCTTTCCATCGGCAATAGCCTTATCGCACATTGTTTTCGCCGCTGAATTTCTTTCAGTGCGTAAAAAGCCGAGCGGTACGGCACTCCACACAATTTCATAATTTGATCAATTGTAGTGATCTCTAATTCCATCAGCACGCACTGTGGCATAAGAAGTTCCGCCGCAAATATCATAGCCGCCCGCTCTTTGTACGGATCAGTGCGGTTATCGGGCACTTCTCTCCACTGGCCCACGTGCCCCATTAAAATGTGTCCCAACTCATGAGCGCAGATAAACCGCTGTTGCGGGGACTGCTCTGTAGCGCTTACCAAAATGATGGGGTTACCGTTCAATATGTAAGCTTGTCCCGGATTATCGGTTTTAGGTATATATGTTTTTACCGTTATTCCATATTTTCGACACAAGTCTGTCGGGTCAACCGGCAACTGGGGCACTCCGCACTCCCACAATACCTGCCTTGCCAGCTCCTTTGCTCGACAATATTTATCTTTTTCCATAAAAATGCACCTCCAATGTCCATTGTAGGTGCATACGCCGTCGATATTTGTTATTTTATGTAAAAATTGGTATTTATTTACATTTTTTTGTTTTAATGACATATAAAAAAACGGCAAGACGAGAAATCGTCTTGCCGCTTTGTGCACATCTATAAGGAATGCAGGCCATTCCTCCAAAAGAGTGCTGTTACGAAATATCTCCCCACTAAATCGTGTTTTGTATCACATCCTTCAACTGCTCGGGATCCAACTGTCCGACAGTACACAACCCCGCAATCTGCGCGACAACTTTTGGATCCGGTGATACGTCAGGCACGTATGCTACCCGCTTATCGTTGTCGTCCATTACACAAATCCCGTAAGAACGATATGTTCCGAGTTCTTCCTTTTGCAATTCTTCTTGAACCGGTAAATAGCGTAACATTTTAAAACTTCCTTTTCTGTTAAATTCTATCATCAGTTCAGCGCCGAACGGAGGACCAAAAAAATGAATGCTGCCATGTATCTGCGCAAATCCCGCTCCGACGATCCTAACGAATCCGCCGAGGATACTTTGCGCCGCCACAAGGAAACGTTGGTGCAATTTGCTGCCGCTAACGGTATCAACGTAAAAGAGATATATAAAGAAGTTATTTCCGGCGATAGTTTATACGTACGGTCAGAGATGTTACGCCTGTTATCGGATCTCGAAACAAAAGATTACGATTGCGTTCTATGTATGGATATCGACCGTCTCGGTCGTGGATCCATGGCGGAACAAGGCGTTATTTTGGAGGCGTTCAAAAGTAATAACATCCGCATCATTACCCCCCGCAAAATTTACGACCTCAACAATGAGATCGACGAAGAATATACGGAATTTGAAACCTTTATGGCGCGGCGGGAATTAAAACTCATCAAGCGCCGCCTACAACGCGGCATACAAAAAACGGTAGACGAGGGCGGTTATATCTCCAATCCCCCTTATGGATTCCGAAAAGTGCGCGTGGGAAATACACCCTCGTTGGAGCCTGTCCCCGAGGAACTGCCCTTTTATAAAATGATCTTCGATATGTACGGGAATCAAATGGTGGGTTGCCAGATCATCGCCGACACCATTTCCGACTTAGGAGCCAAACCCCGCCGCGGCGAACGGTTTAACCGCACCACCATTATGAAAATCATCCGCAACCCCATCGCCATCGGTAAGTTTTGGCGCAATACGCAAAAGAAATACCGCGGCAAAGACGGCAAGACCCATACCCGCCAATTGCCGAAAGAGGAATGGGTACTGTGTGACGGCCTATTTCCCGCTATAATTGATGAGGAACTTTTCAACAAATGCAATGAGATCGCCGATGGCCGTTATCACTTACCGTCAAATAACGGCACCATTCACAACCCGCTCGCCGGTTTCTTGAAATGCAGCGTCTGCGGCAAAGCCATGGTGCGTATGCCCTTTGATTCCGCCAACCGCAAGAACGGTGTAAACAGCCTTATCTGCACTACCAAAGGTTGCGTCTGCGCATCCCGCCTTGATCGCGTGGAAACGCATATACTCCACATGTTGGAAGAGCACTTGGAATCTATTAAAGCCTTAAAACACGGAAGCACCGGCGAGCAAATAACCGAAATCGATTACGATACTGCTATCCGCTCCGCACAAAAAGAATTGGATACCACTATGGCGCAATTGGAAAAACTGCAAGATCTTTTGGAACAGGGCGTGTACGATACCGAAACCTACATGGAACGTTCCGTGACCCTAAGGAAGAGGATCCACAATCTCCGTAGCCAAGTGGAAACCCTGCAAACGGAAAAGAAAAAGCAAAACACCAAAAGTTTGGACGAAACCATCGCTTTATATGAGGATGTATTAAAACGTTATTCCACCAGCACGCCCGACGCCAAGAACTCCCTCCTGCGCTCCGTGATCCATTCAGGTACCTACTACAAAGAAAAGGGCTGGAAACCCAACCAATTCATCGTCGAATTGACCTATAAAGATTAAATCCTATATCTTGACGCTTGCTTTGATAAAGACTGTCTTGAAGATCTGCGTGTGTATTTTTCTGAGCGTGACCAAATGATCATCGATCACGCCGTCAGCGTTCGTCCCAAGAAAGCGGAGGTCATCACCACCTTTATTGACGTGGAGGCTCTCCCTTTTAACCGCGGATACTACTCCTGCGATCTAACCTTTTACTTCTCTATCCAGTTTGAAGTATATTCCGGTCACGGTGCAGGATGTACCACCGTTTGCGGTGTCGCCCTCTTCCAGAAAAAGGTAATCTTATTTGGCAGCGAGGGTAATGTCAAGGTGTTTACCAGCGAATTCTGCCCCGATACCTGCTGTGATCATCAGGAAATGCCCACTCGCAATATGCCTCGTTGCAATGTGCAGATTGCCGATCCCGTTGTTTTAGGGGCAAAACTGGTGGATAAATGCAACTGCGGTCCTTACTGTGACTGCGGCAGTTCTTGTATTCCCTCTTGCATCTGCGAGCGTTTTGGATGCAATTTCTGTGACGCCGATAACGGAAAAGTGGTTTTGATTACCTTAGGCATCTTCACCATTGTACAATTGGTGCGCAATGTACAAATGCTCATGCCAATCTATGATTTCTGTATGCCGTCTAAGGAATGTTGCCCCAATACGGAAAATCCTTGCGACATGTTCAAAAAAATGTGTTTCCCTGTGGACGAATTCTTCCCACCCAAGGGCGAAGATAACTGCTCCTGTTAAAGGGATAAAACGAGCCGAGGTGAGATTACCTCGGCTCGTTTATATTTGCAAGATCCCGTACCACTTTCCCAGCCAAGATCAACCCTGCCGCCGGTGGGACAAAGGCGGTACTGCCCGGCAGTGAACGCCGTACACCGTCTTGCGAAAACTTATGAGTTGGTGTGAGAGGCTGTTCGGTGGAAAACACCACCGGAATATGTTTGATGCCTCGTAATCCCAATTCTTTACGCATAATGCGTGCCAACGGACACATGGTGGTTTTAGACAAGTCTGCCAATTGCAATTGTTCGGGATAGAGTTTATTCCCCGTTCCCATGCAGCTGATGACTGGTGTGCCGCATCGTACGCACCGGCTGATAATTTCGATTTTAGCCGTTACGGTGTCTACCGCGTCCACGACATAGTCGTATACAGAAAAATCGAAATTTGAGGCATTTTCCGGCAAGAAAAAGCATTTGTGAATATTCACATGGAGTTGCGGGTTGATATCCAACAAACGACGACGCATAACCTCTACTTTCTCTTCCCCGATCGTAGAGTGCGTAGCAATCAGTTGTCGATTGAGATTGGAGACGGATACTTGATCATTATCGATCAGATCAATAGTGCCGATACCGCTTCGAACTAACGCTTCGGCCGCATAACCGCCCACGCCGCCGATGCCGAACACCGCGACCCGCGCCGTTTTTAGTCGGCTCATCGCTTCACTGCCCAACAACAATTCCGTACGAGAAAGTGGGGTCATTCGGCAGTTTCCTCATTTGCGGATTCGGTAGTGTCTTTTTGAATATCCGTATCAAACTCTTCCGAATAGAGAACGGTGGTCTCTTCTTTCTTTTTGGTGAGATACCATACCGCACCGCCTACCGCGGCGGCACTAGCCAATAATCCCAATACTTTTCCAAATTTCATACATTTCCCTCCTGTTTTTTACTGCGAAGCAGTTGCTCCAAACGGCGAATTTTTTCTTTCTTGACAGTAGTCTCGTTTGCATCGTAGTCATATTGACCGTTGTGTAGTCGAAACATATCCCCCGCTTTCGCTTGCGACGAAAGCACGTTTTTATCTACAACAACGGCAGTTCCTTCATCGTCTCGCAGAATAGCCAATTGATCTTCGAACCGTTCCAATGAATACCACATTTTTATGAACACCTACTTCTCCGTTTCAACGGTTACTGATTGTCCGTCACTGATCAACGTGATATTGCCGTGCAGATCACTGCGATATACCGTAGCATCAACGGTAATTAGCGTGTTGAGGGTTTCACGGTGAGGATGACCGTAATTGTTTCCCAATCCACAGGTGATCAAGGCGTATTGTGGTGACACTTGGCGAATAAAGTCTTCACTTGAGGAATTGCGGCTGCCATGATGGCCCACTTTCAACACATCCGCACGTAAATCGGCGCGGGCGGTCAACAACTCTTTTTCTACCATTTCGCCGGCATCACCCATCATTAAAAAACTGGTATTACCGAATACGATCTTACAAACGATGGATTGTTCGTTAGTTTCCTTCTGTTCGGAAAGGCCGCTCAAAATCTGAATTTCAGCATCACCGAAAGAAAACGTATCACCGTATTGCGGCACGAGGGGAACCACCTCGTTTTCCACAAGAGCGGTCAACAGATTTTCGTATGTTTTGGTGGTGGGCGCATATCCATCGGGCATATATCGCATAAGGAAGGTGCCGATTTCCATATGATCGACCACATCATCCATCCCGCCGATATGGTCGCCGTCGGGATGGGTAGCGATCACATACTCCAATCGAGAAATCTTGGTGCGATTAAAAAATTCCACCAGATCTTCTCCGTCATCATTTTCACCCGCATCGATCAGAGCAAAATGGGTTCCGTTTTGCAACAGAATACAATCGGCATTCCCTGCATTCCGAACAGTAACACGCAGTTGCGTACCCGGCAAAGACACATCTTCGCGCAAACCGGAAAGGACATACAGTTCATCCCAAGTGGGAAGGTCGAACAAGTGAAACTGTTCATTCAGAGTAATGAAGCCAACAAACAGGACAATAATAGCCGCTGCAAGAGCAGAGAGTTGTTTACGCAGTTGCTTCACGGTCACTTTCTTTTTTCGTCTTTTCATAATTACTCAACATCGTCATCGGGGCGAGTCATATTCATTTCCAACCATTGTTGGCGGGTGATAAGAACTTGACGGGGTTTACTGCCTTCGTGAGGACCGATAATACCCCGTTGTTCCATCTCGTCAATAATACGACCGGCGCGGGCATAACCCAATCGTAAACGGCGTTGTAGCAACGAAGTAGAAGCCATGCCGGCTTCCACCACCACTTCAATGGCTTGCGGAAGCATTTCGTCGCCGCCAACGGTATCATCACCGCCGTCTTCACCTTTGGAAGAGGACTTTTCGGTGGCTTGGGCTTGACGTTCAATTTCTTGAATAACAGTCTCATCGTATTGCTGGGTATCGGTGGATTTGAGGAAATCCACCACCGATTCCACTTCGCGGTTACCCACAAAACACCCTTGCACGCGCATAGGCTTGGAGAAGCCAACAGGCATAAACAACATGTCGCCTTTACCAAGCAATTTTTCGGCACCGCCCGTATCCAAAATGGTACGGGAGTCCACGGCGGAAGCCACGGTTAATGCCAAACGGGACGGAATATTGGCTTTGATAAGACCCGTAATAACATCCACGGAGGGACGTTGTGTGGCGATAACTAAGTGCATACCGGCCGCACGGGCCATCTGTGCCAAACGGCAAATGTTGCTTTCCACTTCGTTAGCAGCAACCATCATTAAGTCTGCCAACTCGTCGATCACGATCAAGATTTGCGGCAACACTTCCAAACGATCATCGTTCTTGGCAACTTCGTTATAAGTTGTCAGGTCACGAACATTGTTTTCGGCAAACAATTTATAGCGTCGTAACATTTCGTTTACCGACCATCCCAACGCACCGGCCGCTTTGCGAGGATCAGTAACCACGGGAACCAACAAATGAGGAATGCCGTTGTAAATACCGAATTCTACCTGTTTGGGGTCAATCAACAAGAGTTTTACTTCGTCGGGACGAGCGTGGAATAACACGCTTTGGATCATAGAGTTGGTACAAACCGATTTACCGGAGCCTGTGGTACCGGCAATCAATAAGTGAGGCATTTTTGCAAGGTCGGTCAACACGATCTGACCCGCAATATCCTTGCCCAACGCTACTGTCAACCGACTGGGTGCGTTTTGGAATTCTTTGGAGCCGATCAGATCCCGCAAGCACACCGAACCGGATACACGGTTGGGCACTTCGATACCTACTGCGGCTTTGTTGGGAATGGGCGCTTCGATGCGCACATCGGTTGTCGCCAAGCGCAGTGCGATATCATCTGCCAAGCCTGTAATACGACTGATTTTCACACCCGCGCTGGGTTGTAATTCATAACGCGTAACGGTCGGGCCATGAGACACATTGATAACTTTGGCACTAACACCAAATTCTTGCAACGTTTTGATAAGCAACTCTGCGGTGGATGTTTGTTCCCGCGCTGCCGCCGCATCATCCATACTTTTGGATTCGTTTAACAAAGACAACGGCGGATAAACATAGACTTCCGGTTGTTCTTCCGATTCTTTTTCCACCATATCGGCTTGAATCTCTTCGTGGGGTATTTCCTCGCTCAGTGTTTCCTCGTTCTTTTTACGAATCACATCATGCACACGAAGCGGAACCGTTTCTACATCCGCATTCATATTTTCGGCGGCTTTTTCAAGAGCGAGTAATTTTTCAGATTTTTTAGCGGTTTCATCTTCCGCCACAATAACAGCATCTTGTTCCATTACCGCCTGAGTATCGGCATAGCCCGTCCCCAATTCCACGTCAATGGAGGGGCGTTTGCGTTGCTTTGCAGTATTTTCGATGGCGCTTTCCATGACGGTTTCCAATGATTCTTTCGTTTTACGAACAGGACTCCATAACATCTTTACAAGAGAGATCACGGTAGTGCCTGTTACCAACATCAAGAAAACAAAAACCAACAACAGGATAATAATCTTAGAACCCACATCGGTAAACAGATATTCTAATATGTAACCCAACAATGCGCCCGTGATACCGCCGCCGCGATATTCTGTACCGGCAATAAAGGCTTCACGCAGGGCGGGAAAATAACTGACACCGTCGATGTTTTGTGTGAAAATTTGGATCGCACTGCCTAACATGACGATCAAAGTCACGGTTTGCCACAGTTTCGCTCGCACACTGCCAACGGCTTTTTCCATAGCGCATAAAACGGCAATATAGCCGATCAAAAATGGCAATATATACGCGCATACGCCGAAAAGGCCGAGAATACCGTTATGTAACCAACCCCACAAACTGTCACCCGGAATGATGACCAAGCAGAACAGTAATACCGCACTAGCAAACAGCAGTACGGCGGCAGCCTGATAACGCGCGCTTTCCGCCGCGGCTTTTTCCCGCTTGGTTTCCGCCGCTTTTTTGGCAGCCTTTGAGCGAGACGATGATGAGGTGGTTTTTCGTTTTTGAGGCACTGCGTGACCCTCCCTGTTAAACTATGTATGCCGCCGGGCGGCGGTTATCGATTATTTTCATCAATCATACGGTGTAACGCCGAAAGCGCATCCGACAAAGAGCCTAATTCATCAATAAGGCCGCAGGAAACGGCGTCGTTACCGTCTAGTACAGTTCCCATATCGGTAGCCATTTCATCGGTATTCAAACACAATTGAGTGAAAGTATCGTGCGTGATATGGGAATTGTCGGTAACAAACTGAATGATCCGTTCTTGCATGCGTTGAAAGTGAGTAAAGGCTTGCGGGACACCTAAGACCAACCCGTTTACCCGCACAGGATGGATGGTCATGGTAGCGGACGGCGCAATGAATGACCGTTTCGCCGATACCGCCAAAGGAACACCGATCGAATGTCCACCGCCCAACACCAACGATACCGTCGGTGTTTTCATGCCGGCTATCAGCTCTGCCAATGCAAGTCCTGCCTCGATATCACCGCCAACAGTGTTGAGTAAGATCAGCAGTCCGTCCACTTCGCAACTCTCTTCAATGGCAACCAGCTGGGGAATCACGTGCTCATACTTGGTTGTTTTATTTTCGCCCGACAACGCATAGTGGCCTTCGATCTGGCCGATAATGGTAAGACAATGAATAGTGTGCCGACCGTTATTGGCGGTTACGGAACCGGTTTCCACAATATCCTTAAATTGTTGTTCGATTTTTTCAACAACATCTTTTTTGGGGTTTTTATCGTTATGAATACTCACGCCCATCCCTCCCGCGGTTATTGTGACCGCAAAAAGGGAAAACATACAAGTAGTAGTATAGCATAAAACCGTGGAAAAAACAAGTATTCAACGAATATCCAAACGTTCAATGGCAAGGGTCTTCCCTGTTGCGTTATCTATCGATAACAACACCGCCTGCATGGTGCACGGATCGTCAGCAACAGCAAATCGGACAGGGAGTTTATCTTTCATTTTGGCAATGGAATTTTCGGGGCGAACGCCCAATACGGAGTGAATGGGGCCTGTCATTCCCACGTCGGTAATGAACCCTGTACCGCAAGGTAAGATTTGCTCGTCCGCAGTCGGTGTATGGGTATGCGTACCCACGACTGCAGATACCCGACCATCTGCGTAGTAGGCCAACGCTTTCTTTTCAGCCGTGGCTTCGGCATGAAAATCCACGATACGACAAATAGGAAGATCGGGATCGGCGAGAATGGTATTCAGCGTTTCAAACGGACAGGCTAACGGCTCCATGTATACCACGCCCAGCAAATTGATCACCGCTACACGAAAACGGCCTTTATCCACAATAAATACGCCGCTTCCCGGCGCGGATGCAGGATAGTTGGCGGGACGCAAAATCCCGTTTTTTCCTTCCAGTTTTTCATACAATTCAGAACGGCGGTACGTGTGATTGCCGCCGGTAATGGCATCCGCACCGCTAGCAAAAAGGGAATCCGCAGAGGCGGCGGTCATGCCGTTGCCGTCAGCGGAATTTTCACCGTTGACAATACAAACATCCACCGCATATTGGCGTTTAACAGCGGGCAGAACTTTTGTTAAATGACGACATCCTACCGAGCCAACCACATCGCCTACACATAAAATATTCATCTAATCACCTTTTTGAATTGATAAAAACAAACGGTGTCCCGTCCGGGACACCGTTTGTTACTGGTTACTTCGCGTAATCGACGGCGCGGTTTTCGCGGATCAGGTTGACTTTAATCTGACCGGGATAATCCAGACTGTCTTCGATTTTTTGTGCGATATCGCGGGCAAGCAAGGTCATTTGATCATCACTGACCACATCGGGACGCACAATAATGCGGATCTCACGGCCGGCTTGAATGGCAAACGAACGCTCAACGCCGTTAAAGTCATTGGCGACTTCTTCCAGCTTCTCCAACCGTTTGATATAGTTTTCAAGATTTTCGCGACGAGCGCCGGGGCGAGCCGCAGAAATAGCATCCGCCGCTTGCACCAAACAAGCAACAACGGTATTCGCTTCCACATCACCGTGATGGGCATGGATGGCGTGAATGACCGCTTCGCTTTCCTTATACTTGCGAGCAATGTCTACACCGATCTCGATATGGGAGCCTTCGATCTCGTGATCAACGGCTTTACCGATATCGTGCAACAAACCGGCACGGCGGGCCACTTCGGGATCAATTCCCAACTCGCTGGCCATAATGCCTGCCAAAAATGCCACTTCCATGGAATGGTTCAGCACATTTTGGCCGTAACTGGTGCGATAGCGCAGACGGCCGAGCAATTTGACCACTTCGGGATGGATACCGCGCAGACCGGTTTCCAGCACCGCCCGTTCACCTTCGGATTTGATAGTGGCCTCTACCTCACGGCGGGATTTTTCCACCATTTCTTCAATGCGAGCAGGATGAATACGGCCGTCGGAGATCAACCGTTCCAAAGACAGTCGGGCGATCTCGCGGCGTACCGGATCGAACCCGGACAAGGTGATGGCTTCTGGAGTATCGTCAATGATCAGATCCACACCGGTCAATGTTTCAATAGCGCGGATATTGCGGCCCTCGCGGCCGATAATACGACCTTTCATTTCATCACTGGGCAACGGCACCACCGATACGGTGGTTTCGGAAACCTGATCAGCGGCCACACGTTGAATCGCATGAGAAATGAGATTGCGAGCGCGTTGATCGGCTTCGTCCTTAAACTGGGCTTCAATTTCACTGATCTTTAACGCTTTTTCATGAGTTAATTCGTCTGACAGGTTTTTTAGTAAATATTCCTTGGCCTGTTCCACGGTGAAGCCGGAAATTCGTTCCAGCATTTCAAACTGACCTTTTTTCAGATTTTCAACATCCTGCAAACGGGAATCAATCTCTTTCTGCTTTTTGGCGATGGCTTCTTCCTTCGCCTCGTAATTTTCAATCTTATGATCCAGCGATTCTTCTTTTTGTTGAATACGGCGTTCTTGGCGAACCACCTCATTGCGGCGTTCTTTCAATTCGCGCTCGGATTCGTTACGCAAACGGTGGATCTCATCTTTTGCTTCGATAAGGGCTTCTTTTTTCTTGGATTCGGCGGCGGATTTGGCTTCTTTTACGATCCGTTCCGCTTCTGCTTCTGCAGAGCCGATAGCCGCTTCTGCAGCTTTTTTACGGTGGGAAATACCGGCTTTAAAGGCAATCAGGCCGGCAACGACAGCGCCGACGATCAATGAAACCAAGCCGATAATAATATACAGTTCCACTTGAATCACACACCTCCTGTTGTTTACTTTTCAAACTGCGTTTCATCGTACAAAAAGACTTCCGTCGAAAAGCGACGGAAACTGTTGTTCACTTTGATTTAAAAAATCCCGCCGTATTTCCCAACGGTGGAAAACATCAAAACAACAATATAGGATCCATCATTTGATAGCACCGTCTACCATATGATGTATATCCGTTTCTCATTATACCGCTTTCTTGTGGTACCTGTCAAGAAAATTTTCTCTTTTCTTATGGCAGACTCTGTGGTATACTATTTAATGTAAGTTTCTACAAGGTGGGGATACGGATATGAAAAAATCGCGTTTAAGAAAATACGCCTCTCTCATTGCCCGAACAGGCGTTAATATTCAAAAAGGACAAACCGTGATTGTTCAAGCCGAGTTGGATCAACCGGAATTTGTAAAAATGGTGGTTGAAGAATGTTACCGTGCGGGAGCGTCAAAAGTGGAAGTGGAGTGGAGTTATCAACCTCTCACCAAGATTCATGTGCGCCACCGTTCGTTAAAAACATTATCCACGGTAGAAAACTGGGAAGTGGAAAAACTGCGCCATCGTGCAGATAAATTGCCCGCCATGATCTATTTGCTCTCTGAAGATCCCGACGGACTCAACGGTATCAATCAAGAAAAACACATGAAATCCTACCAGGCCCGCTACCGTATCATTAAACCCTTCCGCGATCAAATGGATACTCATTATCCTTGGTGTATTGCCGCTGTTCCCGGTGCCGCATGGGCAAAGAAAATGTTCCCTAATGAGCGAGTGTCCCGCGCCATAGAATTGTTATGGGAAGCGATTTTGGATACGTCTCGTGTAGACGAAGATCCGGTACAGGCATGGAACGAGCACAACCGAGATTTGGCAGAGCGGTGCCGCTATCTCAATTCATTGGAGATCGAATCGCTCGAATATACCGCTTCTAACGGTACGCAGCTAACCGTAGGCATGATTCCCGATGCAGAATTTTTAGGCGGCGGTGAATACACGCAAGAAGGACAGTTCTTTAACCCCAACATCCCCACGGAAGAAGTGTTTATCACCCCCATGCGCGGCAGCGCGGAAGGAGTTGTTTATTCCAGTCGTCCCCTTTCCTACCGTGGACAGTTAATCGAAAATTTCTCCATCCGTTTTGAAAACGGACGAGCGGTAGAGGTACATGCGGAAAAGAATGAAGAATTGCTGCGTCAAATGATTGCGATGGATGACGGGGCGGCCTGCTTGGGAGAATGTGCCCTTGTTCCTTATGACTCCCCCATTCGTCGATCGGAATTGTTATTTTACAATACCTTATTTGACGAAAATGCGGCTTGTCATTTAGCATTGGGTGAAGGCTTCCGCAACTGTATCAAGAACTTCAGCCAATACACGTTAGAAGAATGTCATGCCAAAGGTGTTAACGACTCCATGATCCACGAAGATTTTATGATCGGTACCGACGATCTTTGCATCATCGCTCATACTCGTGACGGAAAACATGTGCCGATTTTCAAAGACGGTAACTGGGCATTTTAAAAAGGAGTGTTTGTAAATGAAAACCGTAAAAGATTATGTGGTTACCATCCCCGATTTTCCCGAAGAGGGCATCATGTTCCGTGATATTACGTCTGTTTTACAGGATGCCGACGGATTTAAACTGGCGATCGACGAACTGCAAAAGAAACTGGAAGGATTGGAATTCGATGTGATCGCAGGCGTGGAGTCTCGCGGGTTCGTATTTGGTGCGCCGCTGGCTTACAATTTGGGAAAGCCGTTTGTTCCCGTTCGTAAAAAGGGCAAACTTCCCCGCGAAGTGGTATCGGAAGAGTATTCTCTCGAATACGGTACAGCAACCATTGAAATGCACAAAGACGCCATCCAAGCAGGGCAACGGGTGGTATTGATCGACGATTTGATCGCTACCGGCGGCACCATGTTAGCCGCCGCTCATTTAGTAGAGCAGGTGGGCGGTAAAGTGGTCAAAATGCTGTTCTTATTGGAACTGGCAGGATTGGAAGGCCGCCGATTATTACAAGAATATGAAGTGGACACCGTGGTTACATACGAAGGAAAATAAAAAAGAAGCGCTGATCACTAAGAGTCGCACTTTAAAGGATAGCAAAAAAGCTGTGTGGAAATTCACACAGCTTTTTGTCTTATACCGTAACAAGCAGAGAAAATGTACATCACATTTTCCACTTGTTAGGAGAACCTAAAACCCTTTACAATCAATTTTCATCTGACTTTGAAACACAGCAAATAAACTCACCACGCTCAAAATTTATATCAAAAGTACTTACAACATCTAATAAGTCAACATTAAAGAACATTTCTTCATCATCTATAAATTTTTCGTATAAAAATTCAAAGAGTACTTCCTTGCTTATTTTAATAACTCGGACACTATTTTTATCAAATTTTTTCTTTTTCTATCCATAGCGTTTCACCTTGCAAATTACCGATTAGTTGTATTGCTGATCCGTAAAGAGAATATTTTAAAATACCCGTGGTTTCGAAAAACTACGGGTATAGCTCGTTTTTAGAAAACCGCTAAATTACATAAATGCTTTCTATTTTACTATGCATAAGGGTACAACCCTTATGCGGGGGGATTTTTATTCAAAAACTTCATCTTTTGGCTTGTATTCTCGGGAAGACCGTAGTATACTTCTGAAAGATGTTGTTTTTATGAAAGAAGATGTCGGCTTTGAGTACATTATTATCTGTTTCTGTAGCACTGTTGGCGGGTTTGTTAATGACCCGTCTGTTTAAACCGTTAAAATTACCGTCTGTCACCGCCTATTTGATTGCGGGTGTCTTGGTAGGGCCCTACTGCCTTGGGGCATTACATATGCTTCCCGGCCTTGGCTTTTCTTCCGCGCAAGAGGTGGAAAGCCTGTCGCTGATTTCCGAAGTGGCCCTCGGTTTTATCGCATTTTCCATTGGTAATGAATTCCGTTTAAGTGATTTGAAAAAGACAGGGAAGCAAGCGCTCATCATCGGTATCGTACAAGCTTTGGTTGCCACCTTGTTTGTAGATGTTGCTTTGTTTATTGTGCATTTGATCATTCCCGATAAATTTACCGTTTCACAAGTGATTACCTTAGGTGCCATTGCCACCGCTACTGCACCGGCGGCAACATTGATGGTGGTGCGCCAATACAAAGCCCACGGACCGCTAACAAAATTGCTTTTGCCAATTGTGGCATTAGACGATGCAGTGGGCTTGATCGTGTTTGCAGTATCATTCGGCTTGGCGAAGACCTTCGTCAGCGGATCGGTCGATCTTATTTCCATCTTAGTAAATCCCTTGATGGAAATTGTGTGTTCGTTGCTGTTGGGTGCCGCTATGGGATGGGTACTGACACAGTTGGAAAAACTGTTCAACTCCAACACGAACCGCCTAAATCTCACCATCGGCATTGTATTTTTGACCGCCTCGCTGTCTATGTTGGATTTCCATATCGGCGCGATGCATATTCAATTTTCCTCGTTGCTTGTTTGTATGATGCTTGGCACGATCTTCTGTAACATTTGTCCGTTATCCACCGATTTGATGGCCGCCTCAGACAAATGGACCTCACCGCTGTTTGCGTTATTCTTTGTTGTCAGCGGTGCGGAATTGGAATTGAGCGTTTTCACGGATATTGCCATTGTTTGTATCGGCCTAGTGTACATTGTGTTCCGCTCTTTTGGAAAATACAGCGGTACGCTCGCCAGTGCTAAAGCAGTAAAATGCGAACCCCAAATTTGCAAATATCTCGGCATCACCTTGTTACCTCAAGCAGGTGTTGCGCTGGGAATGTGCGCCACCGCCATGCAGTTGGGCGAGGAAGGTCGCTTAATTCGCAATATCACGTTGTTTGCTGTGCTGATCTATGAATTGGTAGGTCCGCTCTTGACCCGTATGGCTCTCACCGCCGCGGGTGAGATCAAACCCATGTCCGACGAAGTAAAACAACGCCGTCAAAACAAACTGGAAGCCGCCAAACAAAATGAAAAGTAAGAAAGAAGTGCTGACCAATGAACTGCCCCCAATTGTGCGGGCAGTACAAAAATAGCCTAAATGGTAGTTATAATTAAATTTCAAGCAACAAACTGACTTCGTTTTTCAAGCGGGGTCAGTTTTGTTTTTAATTGAATGCGATGGCTGTTGTAAAAATGAATGTATTCACCTGTGAGGAGGCGAGCCTCCTCATAGGTCTGGAGTTTTACGCGGTAAATACACTTCGTTTTGAGAATAGAGAAGAAATTTTCCGCTGTTTCTCTCAAGGGGTGTCCCCGCTTCAAGTATTCTATTATCTCTTTTTCATATTCCTTAATGCTTCGATATTTTCTTGGCATAACAAAACTTCCTATGGTAGTGTTTTAATTCTACCATAGGAGGCTATTTTTTCTATTGTCCGTTTTTACTGGACTTGTTCACAATGCGGCTTATCTTTTTATGTTTTTACAAATCCTGCAGATCGGCGGCGGAACTATCGTTTTCTAAATTATCCCGTGCCAGATCGGTATCAATCGCCGCATAGGTATCGGAGATGGGTTTCTCCTGTGATATCGGCACCGAATGGTACACCTTTTGCGGCGGTTTTGTATCAGCTATGATCGCATTTAACGGCGCTTTACCGTGCTTGGCTTTCCCTTGGATCTCCGGTATGGGCGCAACGGTATTGCGCGGCTTTGTATGTGTGCGGTCAATTCTTTTCATTCCCTTGTTTGGCATTACTCTCACCTCAGGATTAGTGTTTCCCTAAGGTAATTCCTCTATCCGCCGTAACAAGAACAAATTTGCGCTTTGAGTTGCGCTTTTGTTTCACTGTCCACAAAAGCGGCATCGGCAGAGTTTAACAACAGCATCTTCACCTCTCTATTCGTTAATTTAAAAGTATCAATCAAGATCCGCCATTCTCTCTCAATCGAAGTAGCCGATACGGTAATATTATCGGTATTAACAGTCACCCTGACCCCTGCATCCATCAGGGTGCGCAGAGGATATTCCTCAAGGTGACGGAAAACGGCGGTATTCAAATTACTGGTGGGACACAACTCCAATGTAACTCCTGATTTTGCTAACTTTTTCATCAGAGCCTTGTCCTCGGCGGCACGCACGCCATGTCCGATACGGAAAGCACCAAACGTCATGGCGCGGCGAACACTATCCGGGCCGTCGGCTTCCCCTGCATGGATGGTGAAAGGGATAGCCAACTCACGAGCATAGGCAAACAGGTCAGCAAACTCATCGGTTGGATACCGTGCTTCCGCCCCTGCTAGATCCGCTGCCGCAACACCTTTCCCCCAATAGGCGTTCGCCAACGAGAGTGTCTCTCGGTTTTCTTTCATATTATCCGATCCGCGCATGCAACACAAAATAAGCGTGTTGGGCAATGCTGTCTGTCGTGAACCGCGGATAGCCGCTTTCACGACTTGTTCCTGCGACAGACCTTTTTGGCAATGCAGCTGCGGTGCAAAGCGGATCTCCGCATAGATCACATCTTGTTCTTTTAATTTTTCACCAAGACGGTAAACGGCGGTTTCGATGGCGTCTTCCGTTTGCAACAGTGACAGCGGAAACTCAAATTTTTTGAGATATTCATTCAAATCACGGCAATCCTCATCAACCGTCAACAACCGTCGCAGTTGTTCATCGCCGGGCAAGGAGATCCCTTGGCGCGCGGCTAAGCACTTCACGGTGGGCAATGGCAATGATCCGTCTAAATGCAAATGAAGATCGATCCAACAGCACATAGAGCGTTTCTCCTTTCCGTTATAATATATCACATTCATTGGATAATCATAACCACTTGTAAATCGACACAAGCCTGTGAATATAATCTTTACACGCTTCGGCTTCTATAATTTCAATTTGCTTATACTCACATAATTTTCGCAACATTATTCCTATTTATCCCACCAGCACAGCTGATGGTTCATTACTACAAAAGAAAAACCACCGATACCCAAAGGAATATCGGTGATTTTTGGTGGAGACGAAGAGGATCGAACTCTCGACCTTACGGATGCGAACCGTACGCTCTCCCAGCTGAGCTACGCCCCCGAATGAACCGTCAATTATTCTATCTCAAAAATTGACGGTTGTCAAGCCTATTTACAGTAAATTTTTATAGATACTTTGGGCAATGGTATAATCTTCCGGCGTGGTGATCTTGATATTGGTGTAGGCACCTTCCACCACATAAACCGGCCGTTTGCAAATCACACAGATCTTGCAAGCATCGGTTAGGACCGCCTTTTCTTCGGCGGTCAGCAACCCATACAGTTCTTTGATCTCCCCTACCCGAAAACTTTGGGGTGTTTGCATTTGATACAATCCCCGACGGTCGGGGATTTCGGCAATGATCTTACCATCGTTGCTACGGAAAATGGTATCCACACTGGGCACTGCCGTCCCCGTAGCACCGTACCGTTTCACAGCTTCGATATTCTCTTCGATCATTTTTAAGGTAACAAACGGGCGCACCGCATCGTGAGAAATGATGAAATCATCGTCTGTAGCACCTGCAGCCTTAATGACACGCATCAATGTTTCGTTGCGGTCTTCCCCACCTGCTGTTACGATCACACGATGTTTCTGTTGCGACGCATATTGACTCACCAGTTTCTGTGTATGAACCAGCCAATCGGCGTGAACGCCGATCACGATCTTTTCCAGTTGCACGCAAGATAAAAACCGTTCCAACGTATGCACCAAAATAGGTTTATCTCCAAGGAGTAAAAACTGTTTGGGACAGTCCGCCCCCATGCGCGCGCCGACACCGCCGGCCATGATCGCACCGAAAATCATGAACTGTCCCTCCCTGTTTTTAGAATGCAATTTTATCCGTCAAATACTGTTTCAGATCAGCGATGGCTACACGCTCTTGTTCCATGGTATCCCGATCGCGCACCGTCACACAACCATCGGTTTCGGAATCAAAATCGTAGGTAATGCAGAACGGCGTGCCGATCTCATCTTCACGGCGATACCGTTTGCCGATGGACCCCGCTTCGTCGTAGTCCACCATGAAATCTTTGGCCAGCATTTGATGGATCTCCAATGCTTTTTCGCCCAATTTCTTGGACAACGGCAACACCGCCGCTTTAAAGGGTGCCAAAGCGGGATGTAGACGCAATACCACGCGAACATCTTGTTTCTCGGCGTCTACCACTTCTTCGTCGTAGGCATCGCACAATACCGCCAACACACTGCGTTCCACACCCAAACTGGGTTCTACCACATATGGGATATAATGCTCACCGGTTTCTTGATCAAAATAAGTCAAGTCTTTACCCGATGTATTTTGATGTTGGGTCAGGTCGTAGTCGGTGCGATCCGCCACACCCCACAATTCGCCCCAACCAAAGGGGAATAAGAATTCAAAGTCGGTAGTGGCTTTGGAATAGAAACACAACTCTTCCGGATCATGGTCGCGCAAGCGAATGTTCTCATCTTTTAAGCCGATAGCCAACAGCCAATCGTGGCAGAATTGACGCCAATAGGCAAACCATTCCAGATCGGTGCCGGGTTTACAGAAAAATTCCAGTTCCATCTGCTCAAATTCACGAACACGGAAAATGAAGTTACCGGGAGTGATCTCGTTACGGAATGATTTGCCGATCTGGCCGATACCGAAAGGTAATTTCTTACGGCTGGTACGTTGGACATTCACAAAGTTGGTAAAAATACCTTGCGCAGTTTCGGGGCGCAGATACACGGTGTTTTTGGCATCTTCCGTAACGCCCTGGAAGGTTTTAAACATCAGATTAAATTGACGGATGTCGGTGAAATCGTGTTTGCCGCAGGTGGGACAGGGAATGTTGTGTTCTTCCACAAACGCTTTCATTTCCTCTTGAGAGAACGCGTCGATGGGTTTGGGTAATTCAAAACCATTTTCTCCGCACCAATCCTCAATCAGTTTATCCGCACGGTAACGCTCGTGGCATTGGCGACAATCCATCAGCGGATCGGAAAAGCCCGCCAAGTGGCCCGATGCCACCCAGGTTTGCGGGTTCATCAAAATGGCGGCATCCAATCCCACGTTATAGGGATTTTCCTGCACGAATTTTTTCCACCATGCTTTTTTGATATTGCTTTTCAGTTCCGCGCCCAAGGGTCCATAGTCCCATGTGTTGGCAAGACCGCCGTAGATCTCGGAACCGGGATATACAAAACCGCGACCTTTACACAAAGCCACGATCTTTTCCATTGTTTTTTCGGTGTTTTTCATAATCGGTACCTCCGCAGTATGTACTTCTTAATTATAGTAATCGGGAAAGTGTAAAAAGTCAATGTTTTTTGTCAATAAAACAATGGACAGAAACGGTTTGTTATGTTATAATAAATGCTAATGATGGCTTCTGAAAAGGGAGGAATAAAAATGGATGCTTGTATGCGCAAGCAATTGGCGGCAAAAGCCACCCGTGTCCGCATGGCGGTCATTGAGGGTACTTTCCACGCCAAAAGCGGTCATCCGGGCGGATCGTTATCGGCTGCCGATGTGATGACATACTTGTACTTTAATGAAATGAACACGGATGTGAACAATCCCACTTGGGCGGATCGCGACCGTTTTGTACTTTCCAAGGGTCACTGCGCACCGGGATTATACGGTGTACTGGCGCTGAAAGGATTTTTTCCCGAAAGCGAGATCCAATCCCTGCGTCACATCGGCGCCATGTTGCAGGGACACCCCTGCATGACCAACACCCCCGGTGTGGATATGTCCACCGGCTCGCTGGGTCAAGGTGTTTCCACTGCTGTGGGTATGGCTCTCGCCGCCAAACTGGATAACAAAGACTATCGAACCTATGCCGTGTTGGGCGACGGCGAGATCGAAGAAGGTCAGGTTTGGGAAGCCGCCATGTTTGCCGCTCACAAGCAACTGGACAATCTGTGTATCGTTGTGGACAACAACAACTTACAGATCGACGGCTCCGTAGAAGAAGTCAACTCCCCCTACCCCATTCCCGAAAAATTCGCCGCGTTCGGTTGGAACGTCATCGTCATTGACGGCCATGATTTTGATCAGATGGAAGCCGCTTTCAACGCCGCTCGCGAATGCAAAGGAAAACCTACCGCCATTATTCAAAAGTCCATTAAAGGTAAAGGCGTTTCCTTTATGGAAAACCAAGTGGGTTGGCACGGTTCTGCTCCCAACGCCGAGCAATATGAGCAGGCAATGACTGAACTGAAAGCCACATTGGCGAAGTATGAGGAGGTGTGATCATGGCAGATATCATCAAAAAAGCAACGCGTGACTCCTACGGTGCTACGTTGGTAGAGCTTGGTAACACCAACCCCAATATTGTGGTATTGGATGCCGACCTTGCCGCTGCTACCAAAACCGGTGGGTTTAAGAAAGCACACCCCGATCGGTTCTTTGATTGCGGTATTGCGGAAGGAAACATGATGGGCATTGCAGCAGGCTTGGCTTCTGCGGGAAAAGTGGTTTTTGCATCTTCCTTTGCCATGTTTGCCGCGGGACGCGCTTTTGAACAGGTACGTAACTCTATCGGGTATCCCCATTTGAATGTAAAGATCGGTGCTACTCATGCAGGCATTTCCGTAGGTGAAGACGGCGCTACTCACCAATGTTGCGAGGATATTGCGCTGATGCGCACCATTCCCGGCATGACCATCATCAACCCTGCCGATGACACGGAAGCTCGTCTTGCCGTGCTGGCTGCCGCCGAAATGGATGGCCCCGTATACTTGCGTTTTGGACGGTTGGCCGTGCCGATCATTTTCGATTCTTCCTATAAGTTTGAGATCGGTAAGAGCGTACAATTGACCGAGGGAAACGATGTTACCATCATTGCTACCGGCCTGATGGTGAACGAAGGGTTGATCGCGGCGGAAACCTTAAAACAAGAAGGCATTGCCGCTCGCGTCATCAACATGGCTACCATTAAACCCATTGATCGGGAAGCCATTATCGCCGCCGCCCGTGAAACGGGTGCCATTGTCACCGCCGAAGAACACTCCGTTATCGGCGGTTTGGGCAGTGCTGTTTCCGAAGTGGTATGCGAAACCGTTCCCGTACCTGTATTGCGCGTGGGTGTAAATGATACCTACGGTAAATCCGGCCCTGCCGTGGAGTTGTTGCAGCTCTTCGGTCTGTGTGCCGAAAACATTGTGGCAAAAGCCAAAGCCGCTATAGCATTGAAATAACCAAAAACAACAAAACGCCTCCGCTCGGAGGCGTTTTGTTGTTTTAATGGCGAATATTGATCACACGGGAGCGATTTTCAACGGTAACCGTGGGTACACCCTCTTGAAACTCACCGTCCAAAGACCACGGCACAGCAGGATCAATTTGAAACGTGATGCGTGACGTTTTAAAAAAGTCAAACATATCGTTGTCAAAGTCACCGGTATTCAACGACACCAAAATTTTGGAAAGATCACTGATATCCTTCGGTTCGCGGACCAAAATGATCTCGAACAAACCGTCACTCATGTCAACAATTCCTTCGTTTAACCGCACAAGACCCGCCACCGATGTGGAGTTGCATACCGCGCCAAATACATATTTGCCTTCTAAGATTCGATCGGCGGTTTTTACCCGCAAAAAACAACTTTTCAAAGCAGATAATTCTTTAATGCCTTCCAACACATAAGCGAAATGTCCCAACGCATTCTTGGTCGCTTGCGGTGCGTTGTAAGAAGCGGCGGTGAACGCACCGAAAGAAGCAATATAGACAAAACGGCGTTTTCCGCCCCAAAGACCCACATCCATGAAATCTTCATGGCCGTTCACGATAGCAAGAGCCGCTTTTTGTGGGTTAAGGGACAATTTCATAGAAGTCGCAAAATCGTTGGTACTGCCCGCGGGAACATAGCCGATAGGAACGGTCACCCCGCTTTCTTGCAAACCGTCGATCACCTCGTTGAGTGTACCGTCACCTCCGCAACAAACAACCAGATCGTGCACCGAAGCCAAATCCATAACTGTTTGGCGGGCATCGCCCCGCGCGGACGTGGTATGTACGGTAACCTGATAGCCACCGCGGCAAAAGGTATCCACCAATGTGAATAACGCTGTTTTAGAACGCATGGTACCTGCCGTAGGATTGACGATCAGCAACAGTTTCGGTTTTGCCATACCCATCCCTTCTTTCATACGTTTTTATTATACGCCCTTGATTATCGGAAAACAAGAGACTTCTGTGATTTTTATATTAATCATAACCCCCGGCCGTGCCGGTGGTATGCACTGCCCCCTTAGGGCATAATGCCGGCCGGGCCTATAGGCCCGCCGAAAGGTTTGCCAACCGCAACACTTTCACCGGCCGCCCCTAAAGGGGCTTTTTATTTGCCTTCTTTTACCTGCTG
>JAZQJE010000072.1:0-37458 GCA_045541495.1 Acutalibacteraceae bacterium
CTGCGCCGCTATGAGCGGCGGTATGCGGATATCCTTGCCGTGTTGCCCTATTGTGATGAAGCCGTATTCTACGATAACGAAAACGGGTTTACCGTGGCGGCGATCTACCAACACGGCGAACTGATACGAGCGGGCGGCCCGCTCCCACGGTGGATAGAGGAACTGCGACAGGCTTTAAGGAGTGATACCGTATAACTGTTTGTGCTGAATCTATACAGTAGATCGTCGCAAATCGTCGATGATCGCACTGTGCAGTCAACTACAAAAGCCGCTTTTTATAAAAAAGGCGGTTTTTTCATACCGAAATCAAAACGCTGCGGCGCACGTCGCGCTGATGAGCGACCATGAAGGAGTGAAAGGCACATGGCAACCGTGGAAAAACGCGGCAACGCCTATCGGATCACCGTGTCTGCCGGTTACGATCTGCAAGGCAAACAGATTAAGCGCCGCATGACGTGGACACCTGATGAGGGGTTGACTGCGCGGCAGATCGAAAAGGAACTGGAAAAACAAAAGGTGTTGTTTGAAAAGCGGGTGCAGAGCGGGCAAGTGCTCGACGGCTCGATCCGCTTCGCGGACTACGCAGACTATTGGATGAAAAACTATGTCCACGTGCATTTGCGGCCCGCTACCGCAGAGGGGTACCGCAATCTGTTAAAACGCACCACCGCCGCTCTCGGCCATATCCGACTGGATAAACTGCGCCCACACCATCTGATGGAGTTTTACACACAACTGGCGGCAGAGGGTGTACGCCTCGATTATCTGTACTGTGCAAAAACGGATCTCCGTTCGCTTGCCAAAGAAAAACGGCTCTCCTATCAAAAGATCGCGGATATAGGCGGGATTTCCTGTGCAACCGTGTCAACCGCCATGCGCGGCGGTACGGTATCCGCTAAATCCGCACAGGCCGTCGCCGATGTGTTGGGGATCCCGCTCGGCGAATCGTTTGAGATCCGCCATCGTTCGGAAACCCTAACCGGCAATACCGCCCTGCATTATCACCGCATGATCTCGGCCATGCTGGAAAAAGCCGTTAAATGGCAAATTCTGTATGATAACCCGTGCCGACGGGTAGAGGCTCCCCGCAAGGAGTACAAAGAGGCGGAGTATATGGACGAATACGAAGCACAACGCATGATGGAATGTTTACAGGACGAGCCGATAAAATACCGTGCCGCCGTTACGGTATTACTGTACACAGGCATGCGCCGTGGGGAACTGTGCGGACTGGAATGGGGGAAACTCGATCTTGACAGCGGCCTTGCCGATATCAACAAAACCTCTCAATATCTGCCGAATCGCGGCATATTCGATGATGATACCAAAACCGTCATGTCCCGCCGCGTGATCCGTATACCGTCTCCTGCCGTGCAAGTGCTGCGGGAATGGCGAACGGAGCAGAATATACAACGGCTGAAAATGGGGGATAGGTGGATAGATAGCGGGAAAGTGTTTACCCAAGACAATGGTAATCCTATTTGTCCCGCCACGTTGTCAAAATGGTTTGGTGACTTTATCAAGCGGTACGATCTGCCGCCGATCCATCTGCACAGTCTGCGCCACACCAACGCCACGTTGATGATTGCCGCCGGTGCCGATCTGCGTACCGTGTCCAAACGATTAGGCCATAGCAACATGAGCACCACCAGCGATATCTATACCCACGCCATACGCTCGGCAGACGAGCGGGCGGCGGAACTGTTAGAGGATATCCTGCACCCCGTCAAAGGAGCATAATTCCTCGCGCGTTTTTTATGGTGTCCGATTTGTCCGGATGTACTATCTTTTTATGGTGTCGGAAATGTCGGAATGTGTTTCTCTTTTTAGGGTATTACAAATGTTACCATAGGCACCTGCTCAAAGGTAAAACAAGACCCGCCCGATCCATGACGGATTGAGCGGGTTTATTCTTCGCCTAATACTTCGTCTATCTTTTCATTGAGCCAGTCCACCTTGGTTTGGCAGCGCACGCGTAGCACTTCCTCAAAGCGTTCCAACTTCTTCCGATCCACTTCCACGGTGAATATCTTGTAGTTATCCTGTAAGCGGCGTTGTCGGTAATACCAGGCTCGATCCCGCCGTTGTTTCATGTTCTCACGCCCTTAAATAAAATATAGCCTGTTGTTTTGTACGAAAGTGGTTGCGTGCAACCATCCAAAAAGAAAACCGCCGTGTATTCACTTTAATTGCGGCAGAATCGCCCGCAGATTTCCGCCCGCTTTCCGTTTGGGGATTTCGGGAATATCCTTTCTTCGCTAAACCGAAAACGCCTAAAATCGGCAAAAGAACGGCAAAAACGGTAAAAGGGAAACGCATACCCGCTTAACCGTTCGGGATCGCCGTACAGTTAAGCGGGTACCGTTTAATTTCCCGATAAAAAACGGTTGATATAGGGCCGTATGTCCCGCAGTTCTTTTAGTGTGTCGCTATCGATCATGCGAGTGTCCACGATCTCGCCGATCAGCGCACAGGCTTTGGCAAGAGCGGCGGTAACCTCATCGGGCACTTTGTGTCCCCGAAACTTCTTAAAATAGCCGCGTCCGGTATATTCCAACATCGGCAGGCTCATTTCCAATTCATCCACCATGTCCTCGGTCAATTCCTCTCCCGCTGCCAAATCATCAATAACGATCCCGATCATCACAATCGCACCGGCAAGCATAGCCTTGGTGCCGCCTAATATTGCTTTCATTTTCTGTCACGCTCCTGTTTCTGTTCGGTGCCTGTCGGCTCCCGCTTGTGCGGTCAACTGCAAAGCCGCCCGCTCATGGAATTGTCTATGTAAACTATCCGTTTTCCCGTGACCGTTTTTGTACCACTTTGTGTCACGATCACAAACTTGCTAATCTTGGGGTTTATTTGGGGTTTATTTCCGCCGTAAACCCCAAAAAATTACAAACGATTACAAACGATAAAAGTCTGTAAACCCGCATAAAACCTCACTTTGTCGAACATTACGAAAGATCGCAAACGACCAAATTTGCCACTACGAATCGACTCTAAGCATGAAAACATATACTTAAAAGAGGTTGGTTTATGCCATTAGAAATTGTAAGAAACGATATAACGAAGATGAAGGTGGATGCTGTTGTGAATGCTGCCAATGAGTCGCTTTTAGGCGGTGGCGGTGTTGACGGTGCGATTCACTATGCCGCAGGGCCGGAGTTGCTCGCTGATTGCAAAACGCTTGGTGGTTGCAAGACTGGAAAAGCAAAGATTACCGGCGGATACAATCTTCCTGCGAAATACGTGATACATACCGTCGGCCCTGTTTATGATGACGGTAAGCACGGCGAAAAGGCATTGCTCGAATCGTGCTACCGTGAATCTTTGATGCTTGCGAAAGCGCATAACTGCGAAACGGTGGCTTTTCCGTTGATTTCTTCGGGTGTATACGGATACCCGAAAGACCAAGCGTTAAAGGTTGCTATTGATGTCATCAGCGACTTTCTTCTTGAAAACGAGATGAAGGTCTATATTGTCATATTTGATAAGGCTGCTTACAAAATTAGTGAGAAGTTGTTCTCTGATATCGCCGAATACATTGACGATAATTACGTAGACAAGCATACCAACTACCGTCGCGAAAGCATGCGGATGAATATGCCTATGCAGGCATCTATCGGTATGTTTGAGGCTGATCTGTGTGAATGCAAGGCTATGCTTTCTGAGGAAGATCTCGATGCCAAGCTCAAGCAGATTGACGAGAGCTTTTCGCAGATGCTTCTTCGTAAGATTGATGAGAAAGGTATGACCGATGCCGAGTGCTATAAGAACGCGAACATCGACCGCAAGTTATTCTCCAAGATTCGCGGCGATGTGAATTATAAGCCGAGCAAGCCCACTGCAATTGCTTTTGCTATCTCGTTGGAACTTTCTCTTGACGAAACGGAAGATATGCTTAAAAAGGCAGGGTTTGCCCTTTCTCACAGCAATAAATTCGATATTATCGTTGAGTATTTTATAAGCAAAGGTAATTACAATATCTTTGAAATTAATGAAGCGTTGTTTGCCTTTGATCAAAGTTTGTTAGGAGCGTAAATATGCGAACTGAAGAATATTTGGTTTTCAAAGACAGTGATAAAAAGGAACACAAAACACGAATTACAAAAATCACTGAAATTGAAGAGATTTTAGAAGAAGTTAATGCTAAGGACCAATTGCACGACTGGAGTCTCGAATACATTTCATGCGACGGAAAAAGCGCTCAAGTAACAGTGAAATCTTATGAGGACGAAACCTTGTTTCATTTTCATATCAGCGGATTGCAACAATACAATATAGATTTAGATGTTGTTGTGAGATGGTTGTACGAAGTTAACTTTAAGGTCTCGAACGTGATTTCAATAATCTTTGATGGCGTGGGTATTGAAATTACTGCTAAGGAAGTTGTATTGGAGATACAAGAAAAAATATCATAATATTTGTCGCCTCGTAAGCGACCTAACCTCTCTTTTGTTGGTGTAGAATGAGTACATCAAATGAAAGAGAGGTTTTCTATTATGAAAAACAAAAACAACGTAACCGAACTCGTATTCATTTTGGACCGTAGTGGCTCTATGTCGGGGTTGGAGAGCGATACCATCGGCGGGTTTAACTCCATGATTGAGAAACAGAAGAAGCAAGAAGGTGAATGCTACGTTTCTACCGTCCTCTTTGATGATGAGAGTGAAGTTCTGCACGATCGCGTGAAGCTCGGCGATATTCCGAAGATGACCGACCGAGATTACACAGTCAGAGGTTGCACCGCGCTGATTGATGCGATTGGCGGTGCGATTCATCACATCGGTAACATTCACAAGTATGCTCGTCCCGAAGATGTTCCGGAGCACACGATGTTTGTTATCACAACCGATGGACAAGAAAACGCCAGTCATCGCTACAACAGCGAGCAAGTGAAAAAGATGATTGAGCGCCAAAAAGAAAAATACGGTTGGGAATTCCTCTTTATTGGTGCGAACATTGATGCAGTTGAAACTGCGGCTCGCTATGGTATCGATAAAGATCGAGCAGTCAATTACAATGCCGATGGTGAGGGCACCCATATCCTTTATGAGTCGGTTGCAAAAGCGGTATGTAATGTCCGAGCAAGCGCACCGCTGAGCGCGGATTGGAGCGAAGAAATCAACGCTGACTATCAGCGACGCGGAAAGAAAAAATAATATTATCTCGTTGGACGAAAGTCGTCATACGACATCTTTTTAGATGTTGCGTGGCGACTTTTTTGTTTTGTTTCAAAAAAGTGTCAGATTTCGAATGAAAATTTCCCAATTGATTAGAGAGGGTTAAAAATATTTTTAAAAATTTTTTGACTTTTTTCAAAAATCTGTCCCAATTGATTAGTGAGGGGTATTTTTTGAAAGACACTTAAATTTCAGGTGTTTTCGTTGCCTATCTAAGGGCAACAGAAAAATGTTTGAAAAAAATTTCGCAAACATATGCACAAAATGGCCGATTTTTGACGTTATGTGAGGAGGATAAAAAATTAAAAATGTTTTGGTAGTTTTTCAAGTTGTCTCACAACTGATTAGTGAGGGGACAAAAATTTTTTCGCCGATTCCATAAAATATTCGGCAGTTAATTAGTGGGGAGAAATTTTTCTAAAAGCTACCTAAATTTTAGGCGTTCTCGTTGCCTATCTAAGGGAGAACAAAATATTTTTCGAAACTATGCAAATTTTGCCCGATTTTTGACATTTAGTAGGAGGGTTAAAAATTTTTTGATCAAAACCCGAACGAAACGGCCTTTTCGATGCCTACCAAGTGAGGGGTAAAAAAGTTTTTAGCAAAAATGATTTTTTCGTTATCTATAAGGGTGAGGACAAAAATTTTCGTTTTCACTTGAAAAAACGCCTCTCTCGATGCCTACCAATTAGAGGGGTATTTTAAAAGATCGATCTCAAAGTTTTCGTTATTTGATAACTGCCCCCACAAATTCGGAAAAATTTATAAATCTAAAAGGCAACTTTTCGCCCATCTCGTTGCCTATCTAAGGGAACGTTTGGAATATGACAACTGAATAACCGTCCGAATGGGATATGACCTTGCGATGATATGAGCGAGGCGACGCTGCGGTGGGAGTCCGGGGCGTTATAGCGAGAGCTATAACTTTAGGGATATAAAAACGACATTCGGGTAGAACGGTAAAAAACAAAATTAACCTATGAAAGGAGGTGAGGCCGATGTAGTAGACCTCGCTCAAAAAACAAAATTGAAAGGAGGTGAAAAAAGAATGTTTTGTGCCTATTCGAAACGACAGTTTGCGCAGAGTGATTTCGATGCGACGGGATATGTGTTCCCGACCGACGAGGGTGTTTTCAAGGCGGTGCTGGACTGCAAGCGTTACGGCAAGACCCGTAACCTGATCGGTTACTTTACCTTTGAAAACGGGCAGACGATCATGACCTCTGCGTGGCAGAACGACAACTATCACGGCTTGCAGGAAGTACCCTTCGGCGCCCTGATGGAGCTGACGTTTGTTAAAAACAAACGCGGTGTAATCCACCTGCGGAAAGCAGAACGGTTGGGATAAGCCAAAGGCTGTCCTATACCGTAACGAGCAGGGCATTTGTGTGCCAAATGCCCGTCGCTTTAGGGGACCCCTGCCCCTAAAGTCCAATAAGAAAGGAGAAAATTTTATGAAAGAAAAGAAATTCAGAATCGTTACTCGGGTGACCGAGAAAGAGTTGGAGACCATCAAACGAAAAGCTAAGAAAGCGGGGCTTTCGGTGTCGGAGTTTATCCGCCAGTTGGCGATTAAAACCCCAAACCGCTCACCGATCAGCGACAAATACGGGAAGTATCGCGAGCATATAGACAAGCTGATCGACCATCTCGAATCGGCGGGTGCCGGTAATGAAGCGCGAGCGATTTTGCAAAAGTTCGCGCTGAACGAAGGACGGTGATGCATATTGGCGACAACCGGATTTTGGCCCGTTAAGGGCGAACTGAATGAGGTGTTGAACTATGTTGGGAATCCCTATAAGACCACCGATTTGAAAGCAGCAATAGAATATGCCGCAGACCTTAACAAGACCGATAAACGGATGTTTGTTACCGGAATCAACTGCGGTTCGTTTGTCGCGTACTTGGATATGGTGGAGGTCAAGCACTATTACGGCGAGCGCGGTCAAAACATTGCGTACCACGGCTATCAAAGTTTTGCGGAGAGCGAGATTACACCGGAGGAAGCTCATGACATCGGCGTGGAAACGGCACGGCGAATGTGGGGCGATCGGTTTCAGGTACTGGTGGCGACCCACCTCAATACCGAGAACGTACACAACCATTTCGTCATCAACAGCGTATCCTTTAAAGACGGTAAGAAGTTTCGTAATAAGATCGGCGAGCATATGGAATTGCGAAAAATCTCCGATGAGATTTGCCGTGAACACAAAAAGTCTGTCTTAGAGAATGCACCTTTTTACGGCGGCGAAAAGGATGCCTATTGGTTACACAAACAAGGGCGTAAGACCCACCGCGATATCCTGCGCGAGGATGTTGAATACTGCTTGCATTATGCCGACTCACCTGACCGCTTCATTATGCAACTCAAAGGACTTGGCTACGAATTTGACCGTACACGAATGAGCGTGCGTGCAAAGGGTTGGAAAAAGGCGGTGCGGTTAAACTCGCTTGGGTTTGACACCGACTATATTAACCAGTGCCTTGAGAAGAATTATAACAATGAAAAATTTTGGCTGGACTGGAACGCGCACCTGCCCTATAAGCCAAAGAGGTTTCCTCTGGAATCATTGCTGCGGAAGCTGGCATTCTCGGTGGAACACGCTTACAGCACCGAAACTATCTTGGTGGATACGATACTTTACATTTTCTTCACGGTGATCAAGATAGCCCTTGAAACCGCCGACTGCTTACTGTTATCCCCGGAGCTTCGAGCTGCGGCAAAGGATGTTGAAACTTACATTTCTTATCATCACTTTTTAACCGACAACAACATCCACACACGACAAGAATTATTAGATCAAATTCGCTCGGCAGAGAACGAGCTGAAAGCCTTAGAGGATAGGCGCAACAAAATCTCTAACAAACTTCGCAGAGCCACTGACAATACTTTAATTCACGAATATAAGGGACTGCGCAAAGATATTTCACGACAAATCAAGCCCATCCGCGAAAGACTGCGCAAATTACTGACAATAGATGAAAAAGCCGCATTCGCCTACGGCTTATTACAGACGGAATACCGCCTTGAAGTAAAGGCGCTTATGAGGCGACAAAGAAATCGATAAAGGAGAAATGAAAAATATATGAGTAGTAAATTAAATTCCGTAGGAAGCATGCTCACCAGCGTGGATAGTTTGTTCACCACGCAGGCGGAGCGGGATGATATGGCGAAGCCGAAGGTTGAAGAGATTGCACTTGATCTCATCGACGGGTTTGAGGGGCATCCCTTTTCGGTGAAGGACGACGAGGATATGCAAAACCTGATGCGAAGCGTTGCGGAGCGGGGCGTTTTGGTGCCGTGCTTGGCAAGACAGAACGGTGAGCGGTATGAACTGATTTCCGGGCATCGGCGCAAAGCAGCGTGCAAGGCGCTGGGGATATCCACCTTACCGGTGATCGTCAAGGATATGACCCGCGAGGAAGCCATTATCACGATGGTGGACAGCAACGTGCAACGAGAGCATATCCTGCCCAGCGAAAAAGCGATGGCTTATAAGTTGAAAATGGATGCACTTGCAAAGCAAGGTAAACGAACGGATTTAACTTCGTGCCAACTTGGCACGAAGTTGCGAACCGATCAAGAAATCGCAGACACAGCCAATGAAAGCGCAAGGCAAGTCCAACGCTACATCCGCTTAACCCATCTCATCAAACCACTTTTGGATATGGTGGATGAGGGGCGGATCGCGTTCACACCGGCGGTGGAACTGTCGTATCTCAACGAGATCGAGCAACAGGATTTGGTGGATGCCATCCCCGTATGTGAAGCCACCCCGAATCTGTCTCAGGCGTGTCGCTTAAAAGCCATCAGCCAAACGGACAAGGGGCTGAATCCCGAAGACATCACCGCTATTATGAGCGAGCAAAAAGCAAACCAAAAACCGATGTTCAAGATCCGCTTGGACAAACTGCGCGAGGTGGCGCCAAAGGTCAAGGACAACGAGTTCGAGGCCTTTGTGGTCAAAGCGTGCGAGCACTATTACAAACACCAACAAAAACAAAAAATAAAGGATGCGAGGTAATGAAAATGAAAGTATTAAAGAAATTGAAAGTGTATCTGATCTACATGCTGACCGACAAACGCGGTGAGTACAAATTCCACGTCAATGGGCGCGAGGTGGAGGCCACCTTTACCGACGAACCCAACCCACACATCGTCCCGCGACTGCGGGACATTCTGCTGGGCGACACCAAAGCCCCCGCCTACAAAACGGCGCAAACCAAGCCCAAAGAGGAGCGCGCTTGGAACATCGATATGGACAAGGTGCGCGCCCGCATCCCCGCCGAGATTCCCGACGAGGAGATGGAGGACTACACCGCCGAGGCGCTGCGTGTCTATCAAGACTATCTGAAAAAGAAGAAAGCGAGGGATGCCCGATGAATCCGCACATTCATTTGCGTGGCTCGCACAATGGACAAAACGGGTACCCCGCCCGTAAAATGAACATCAAGGAGGCGATCTGATGGCAAAACGAGTATGCTGTTTATACCGCGTATCCACCGGCAAACAGGTGGACTACAACAATAACAACGAAGCCGATATCCCAATGCAACGCAAAGCGTGCCATAAATTCGCGTTGCAAAAGGGCTGGAACATCATCCACGAGGAACAAGAGGACGGAATCTCGGGTCACAAGGTCCGCGCTGAAAACCGCGATAAAATCCAAAACATCAAGGAAATGGCGCGCAAGAAACAATTTGACATTCTGCTGGTGTTTATGTTTGACCGTATCGGCCGCATCGCGGACGAAACACCCTTTGTGGTGGAATGGTTCGTGAAAAACGGCGTGGAGGTGTGGAGTACCCAAGAGGGTGAGCAACGCTTCGACAACCACACCGACAAGCTCTTAAATTACATCCGCTTTTGGCAAGCGGACGGCGAGAGCGAGAAAACCTCGGTACGTACCAAAACAAGTCTCGGTCAGATCGTGGAATCAGGTCACTTCAAGGGCGGCTGTGCCGCCTTTGGCTACGACCTCGTCAAAAACGGGCGGGTCAACAAGAAAAAGCACGAACTCTTTGATCTGCAGGTGAACACCGACGAGGCCTTGGTAGTCAAGATCATCTTTGACAAATACACCCGCGAGGGGCTGGGCGCCCACACCATCACCACCTGGCTCAACGACCACGGCTACCGCGCCCGCACGGGTAAAAAGTGGCACGCCGCCACCATACGGGGGATGTTGCAGAACATCACCTACACAGGTGTACTCCGCAGTGGTGAATCTCGTTCGGGGGTGATTTTGGAACTGCAAATCATCACCCCTGAGCAGTTTGAACGAGCCCGCGAGATTATGGCGCAGCGATCGAAAAATCACCGTGCCAACCCTGCCGTACCGCTGAACACCAAAAGCAAATCCATACTGACCGGCAAGGTGTTTTGCGGACATTGTGGGTCGCGGCTTATTCTCAGCACCAATGGACGCTACCGCAAACGAACCAACGGCACACTTGATATGACCAAGCGCATTCGGTACATCTGTTACGGCAAGACTCGCAAACAGACCGAGTGCGACGGACAGACCGGTTACACCCTGCACATTCTGGACGATGTTGTGGACACCATCCTCAAGGACATTTTTGCCAAGATGAAAGGCGTTTCCAAGAGCGAGGTTATCAGCGCGAAATATGCCAACGAACTGGAACTGCGCAAGGCGTGGCTGATTATGCTGAATGCCGATTACGGCAAAGCGTACGATAATCTCACCCTGCTCAAATCCGAGGTGGTGAAATCCATTCGGGGTGAGAGCTCTTTTTCCACCGAGATGCTGTCGGAACTGATTGCGGAAGCGGAGGGCGAATGTGCGCGACTACGCGAGCAATGCGACGATGCCAAACGTGAGGTGAAAGACACCGAAAATTTGCTCCGTCAGCTCAACGATAATTTCGACGAGCTGATCTCTTGGGCGGAACTTTACGAGGAGGCCACCTTGGAGAAAAAGAAGATGGTGGTGAATGCCCTCATCAACCGCATTGAGGTGTTCCGTGATTATAAAGTCAAGATTGATTTTAATTTCGATTTTGAGCAGTTCACAAACGGCTTAGACCACGCGGCGTAATATAGGAAAAGCCGAGCAGAGCGTAAATGCTCTGCTCGGCTTGTTAGGACCTATCGAATACTCCATAAAATACTGTCAATTTTCTTTATGCTCGATATATGTTTATAATCGGGCATCACGCGATCAAACACTTCCACACATTCTTTTGCTTTGTCTGTCTGCAAGAATTCCTCGTACCACTTCTCCATGTTTTTATAAAGTAGGATGGCATTTTCTAATCGTTCTTGTTTGGTCGCACCGACTAATTCCATATTCAAATTTTGAACCACATAGCGATCCCAAATTGGCTTTTCAGGAAATATAGATGCAAGCATTTTACTAGAAAACGACGGCTCAATATTACCAGTGTGTTCATACATGTATGTTAAGATACTCTCGAAAGTCGGGGTTTCTGTTTTAACCGTTTCAAATAATTCATAATAGATTTTTCTCCACGCTTCATTACGTCTTACTATGTAAAAACCGTTGAAGGTTTTCTGAAACAAAGCATCTGTAGAAACGTCGGTTTTTCCGACTCGATCTATAATGTACTGGTATTTATCAAGCCCCATACTTGTTGCTAATCTATCTTGAAAGACCTTATTAACATCAAAATTTGTATTCATTTTTAGACACCTCCACATTGTTGCTTTTCGGGCTACTTTATTATATCATATAAGCCGGCACATTTCAACGCATACAAAAAACACCCACTCACTATGAGCGGGCAAAAAAATAAAACTTGACGAACCAGTGGTGGAGATAAGCGGGATCGAACCGCTGACCTCTTGAATGCCATTCAAGCGCTCTCCCAGCTGAGCTATACCCCCATATGAGGGTTCGTCAAGTTTTTATTTATGAAATTATGAAGTGGGGTTCAACTTTGAGTGCATCGCGCTCCCAACTGAGCTACACCCCCATGTCCTGCGACGCCAATTAATGTACCATATTTTATACTTCTTGTCAAGCGTTTTTTCAAAAAAATAAAGGGATTGCCTTTTTAGGGGGGATGGTATATACTACTATAATAGATAGAGTATGTTCAAAGGAGAGGCTGTTATGTATCAGCGCGTTGTCAAACGGATGATCGATCTGTTGATCGCCACTGCGGCGATCTTGGCGTTGCTTGTGCCCTTGCTGATCATTGCCATTGCCATTAAACTGGATTCCAAAGGTCCTGTTTTCTTTCGCCAAGAGCGGATCGGTATACATAAAAGGCATTTTTACATTCTCAAATTCCGCACGATGCGAACCGATACGCCCCATGATGTTCCCACCCATCTTTTATCCGATGCGGAAAATTTTATTACGAAGACGGGTGCCTTTTTGCGAAAGACCAGTTTGGATGAATTGCCGCAATTGTTCAACATCTGGTTAGGGGATATGAGTTTTGTGGGGCCTCGTCCCGCATTGTGGAACCAATTTGATCTCATTGAGGAACGGGACAAATACGGCGCTAACGATATGCGGCCGGGATTGACGGGATGGGCCCAGATCAACGGCCGTGACGAATTGGAAATTCCCGTTAAAGCCCAACTGGACGGCGAATACACGGAAAAGGCGGGATTTCTTTTCGATTGTCGTTGTTTCTTAGGCACGGTCCTATCGGTCTTAAAGCGAGATGGTGTCGTCGAGGGCGGCACCGGCGCACTGGAAACCGATTCAGAAAAAGAAGTAATCACAAAACAGTAAACGGGGGAGAAGAAGATGTCTGTCTTTACGAATAAAACCTTGATGATCACGGGCGGTACCGGTTCATTCGGCAATGCCGTGTTAAGTCGTTTTTTGAGTACCGGTATCGGCGAGATTCGGGTGTTCTCCCGTGATGAGAAAAAACAAGACGATATGCGCCATGAATTTCAGGCGAAAATGCCGGAAGCAGCGGGGAAGATCAAGTTCTTTATTGGCGACGTGCGGGATATTGCCAGTGTCAGAAATGCCATTCATGGAGTGGACTATATTTTTCACGCTGCTGCGCTAAAGCAAGTGCCTTCCTGCGAATTCTTTCCCATGGAAGCGGTTAAGACCAATGTGCTCGGCACGGATAATGTGCTGACGGCGGCTATTGAAGAGGGCGTAAAAACAGTGATCTGCTTATCTACGGATAAGGCGGCGTATCCCGTTAACGCCATGGGTACCAGCAAAGCCATGATGGAAAAAGTTGTGGTGGCCAAATCCCGCACCATTTCACCGCAAAAGACGAAGATCTGTTGCACCCGTTACGGCAACGTGATGTGTTCCCGCGGGTCGGTCATCCCCCTTTGGATCGAGCAGATGCGAGAAGGAAAGCCCATTACGCTTACTGATCCCGATATGACTCGTTTTATCATGTCGTTGGACGAAGCGGTGGATCTGGTGTTGTTTGCTTTTGAAAAGGGGATCAGCGGTGATATTCTGGTGCAAAAAGCCCCGTCCTGTACCATCGGTGTCCTGGCGCAAGCGGTGAAAGAATTGTTCCGCAGTAACAGTGATATTCGTATTATCGGCATTCGCCACGGTGAAAAAATGTATGAAACGCTGTTGACCAACGAAGAGTGTGCCTGCGCTATCGATATGGGTGATTTTTATCGTGTACCCAGTGACAAGCGCGATCTCAACTATGATAAATATTTTAAAGAGGGCGACCTTTCCCGCAATTCGTTAACGGAATTTGATTCCAACAATACGGCGTTGCTGACGGTTGAACAGGTGAAAGAAAAACTGTTGTCATTGCAATATATCCGTGACGAATTGGCAACCTTTGGGATTGAGGGATAAGAGTATGAATATTCTTATCACCGGAGCCAGCGGGTTTGTCGGAAAAAACCTGACCGTTGCTTTACAAAACATCAAAGAGGGAAAAGACCGTACTCATCCCGCACTATCTGTTGGAGATATGTATCTGTACGATGTGGACACGCCTCCCGAAAGATTGGATGAATTTTGCGAACACGCCGATTTTGTGTTTCATTTAGCGGGGGTCAACCGTCCCAAGGAACAACGGGAATTTATGGAAGGCAATTTTGGGTTTTCATCTGTGCTGTTGGAAACGTTGAAACGCCATCAAAACACCTGTCCCGTGATGTTGTCCAGTTCCATTCAAGCTACGCTTATGGGACGTTACATGGGCAGCGAATACGGGAAAAGCAAAAAAGCAGGGGAGGATCTGTTTTTTGCATACGCGGCGGATGTTGGGGCCAAGATCTTGGTCTATCGGTTACCCAATCTGTTCGGCAAATGGTGTCGTCCCAATTATAACAGTGCGGTAGCGACCTTTTGTCATAATGCCGCCAATGGGTTGCCCATTCAGGTCAACGATCCCACGGTCGAACTTAATTTGTTGTATATTGATGATCTGATCGAGGAATTGTTGCGGGCACTTGAGGGGAACGAGCATCGCGCCAAAGACGGATTTTGTTATGTGGATGCGGTTCATACCGCGTCCCTTGGATTGATAGCCGACACGATTGCGGGGTTCCCTGCGATGGAGGAAAGACTGGGTGTTCCGCAATTGGATGATCCGCTTGTTCGGAAATTGTACAGCACGTATTTGTCCTACTTGCCTGCGGAACGATTGGTGCAGGACTTGAAGATGAATGTTGATCCGAGGGGAAGTTTTACCGAGATTATTCGCACGCCGGATCGGGGGCAGTTCAGTGTGAACGTCTCCAAACCAGGAATCACGAAGGGCAATCACTGGCACCAAAGTAAGAACGAACAGTTTTTAGTGGTGAAAGGTAACGGCCTTATTCAAATGCGAAAACTGGGGCAAGATGAAAACGGTGAACCGTTTCCGATATTGGATTTTCATGTCAGCGGTGACAAGATGCAGGTAGTGCGGATGATTCCGGGATACACCCACAACATTATCAACCTTTCCGATACGGAAGATCTGGTGACCTTTATGTGGGCGAACGAGTGTTTTGACTCCGAGCATCCCGATACCTTTTTTGAACAAGTGTGATGGAGGTGAATCCTATGCCGAAACTGAAACTCATGACTATCGTGGGGACCCGCCCCGAAATTATCCGCTTGGCGGCGGTGATCAAAAAATGTGATCGGTATTTTGATCAGATTTTGGTTCATACGGGCCAGAATTACGATTACACCCTCAATCAGGTATTTTTTGACGATTTAGGGTTGCGAGCACCCGACGAATACTTAAACGCGGTGGGCGCGGATCTGGGCGAGACCATCGGCAATATCATTGCCAAATCTTATCAAGTGATGGTGGAACGGCAACCGGATGCGTTGCTTATTTTGGGCGATACGAATTCTTGCCTTTCGGCCATTGCGGCGAAACGGTTGCATATTCCGATTTTTCACATGGAAGCGGGTAACCGTTGTAAGGACGAGTGTTTGCCCGAGGAGACCAATCGTCGCATCGTGGACATTATTTCCGATGTAAACTTGGCCTATTCGGAGCACGCTCGTCGCTATTTGGCGGAATGCGGATTGCCCAAAGAGCGCACCTATGTGACGGGATCGCCGATGGCGGAAGTATTGCACGCCAATTTGGATAAAATTGAGGCTTCGAATATTCATAAACGGTTAGGGTTGGAAAAAAGAAAATACATCTTGTTGTCGGCTCATCGGGAAGAAAATATCGACACCGAAAAGAACTTCTTGTCGTTGTTTAATGCCATTAATAAGATCGCCGAAACATACGATATGCCGATCTTGTATTCCTGTCATCCCCGTTCTCGCAAACGCTTGGAAGAAAGCGGGTTTCAATTGGATCATCGCGTGATTCGTCATGAGCCGTTGGGGTTCCACGATTATAATTGTTTGCAGATGAACGCCTATGCGGTGATCTCGGACAGCGGTACGTTGCCGGAAGAATCCAGTTATTTTATTTCCGTGGGACATCCGTTCCCAGCGGTGTGTATCCGCACGTCCACCGAACGGCCGGAAGCACTGGACAAAGCGTGCTTTATTTTGGCGGGAATTGATGAAAAGTCCTTACTGCAAGCGGTCGATACCGCCATTCACATGACCGAGAACGGGGAACACGGTATTCCCGTGCCGGATTATGTGGAGGAGAATGTGTCCACCAAAGTGGTGAAGATCATTCAAAGTTACACAGGCGTCGTCAATAAAATGGTTTGGCGCAAGGATATGTAAAGGTTAAACGCAGGTCATTTTGATAAACGACTTGCGTTTTTATTTTGATATAAAGGTGGGTTTCGTTTCGAATCCGTCCCAATAGAAAACAAGCATCTCCCTGTGAAGGGGAGATGCTTGTTTTGGAGCTGGTGGACGGGTTCGAACCCCCGACCTGCTGATTACAAAGCAAGGTTAAAATAGAGTGAAAATGGCTTGAAATAAGGGGTTGGCGGGTTTCCTTGACTTGCATTTGACTTGCATCGTTATTTTGCGGCAGCGTCGGAACGTTTCTTTTGTATATAATTATCCACTTTTTTCATGCTGTGACGCTTATATTGTTTATCCAGGTGCGTATAGATCTGGAGCGTGGTTTTTATATCGGCGTGTCCTAATTGATCGCGGGCGGTCAGCACATCGACACCGGCATGATACAACATAGTGGCAAAGGTATGCCGAAGGCAGTGAGATGTAAAGCGCTCGATAACAAAAGGAACGCCACGCGGGCTAAATTTGCTTTTCGGCACGTTTTCACACCAACTGAAATCGCCGTATCGAAAATTGAGGTCACACAGGTAACTTTCCCACAGGCGTTTAAAAGAAGTCTCGCTCATAAGTTTACCGGAGGCAGAGGGGCAAACGAGCGGGCGAAGTTTTTGAATAGATGTTTCTCCGGCTGTAAGCAATTCGGTTTCGTATTCGGTACGGAGAAAATCGACTAAGGTTTGCGGAATGTCGACGATTCGCATACCGGCTTCGGTTTTCGTCATGTGCTTGATACTTGGCCGACCTTTCACCATTTTGACAGTCTTGCAGATTCGAACAGTGCCGGCGTTAAGATCGAAGTCAGGCCATTCGAGTGCCAGGGCTTCACCGCGGCGCGCTCCACTGTACAGCATGATCATGGCAATACGGCGGGCGCGATGGGGCGTTTGCTCGATCCAAAGGATCTCTGTGTCCGTTAATGCTCGGCGCCGTTCTTTGGGTGCTTGCGGAACGGAAACAGCGATAGCGGGATTGTAGTCAACTGCACGATTAGCAATAGCAAAATCGAAGATCTGCCGCGCGGTCATGCGCAGATCGGATAGCACCTTTTTGGAGGACGGTTTCTTCGTGTGGGGATTTTGCGTGGCAAGACCGAACACGACCTGTTGTATATCGCAGGTCCGCACATTGCAGATGGGAGTGTTTTCCAAACCGCTGCGCAGATAGTTGGAACTGGATCGGTAGCAATCGTACTGGCTCTCTCCGACCTCATGCTTTTTACAGGCTAACCATCGGTCAGTCCAAGCACCGAAGGTGTCTCGTTCGGCGGACAGGTCGATACCTTTTTTGAGTTTTAACCGTAATTCCAGCGCTTTGGCGTCGGCTTCCTTTTGAGTATTACCGTAGACGGTTTTGTATTTTCGTTTTCCGTCTACACGGCCGATATAGACCTGCACAGCGATCCTGCCGTCTGCGCGGACGGCATTTTTCTTTTTGGGCATAAAAATACCTCCTGGCAAAAAATGATTGCATTTTTAGCCGGAGGGAGTTATAATAGCAGTGGTTTGGAGACCCCGCTGCGAGTTTGCCCTCCGGCGGTCTTTCCCCGTTCCTGTTACAGCAGGAGCGGGGATTTTTTATTCAATATTTCCTTTCCATTTAAAGGCGCGGCGGAAGCCTTTCTTTTCGGCTTCGGCAACGGTATAGGCATACATGAGCCGGTTGTCATGAAGATTTTTTATTCTATCATATTGCTGATCAAAGGGTAGGTGATATATTTTTTGGCCATCCAATGTTAGATGACATTTTATAACAGGATATTCGGGGTATTTTGCCATTTGCATATTGGATACACGAATATCCAACTTTTCAGCACATTTTAAAGCAATTTCGGAAAGATCAGTAGTAGAGATAAAATGTCCTTGTGCTGCTTTCCCTGTAGTTATTTCATATTCAATAAGGGTACCGTATAATTGGAAAATGTGTTTTTCGTGTATGGTCTTTTCCTTTGACCATCTTTTACATTGGATTATCAGGATTTGATCCCCTTTGGTAGCGATCAGGTCCCGTCCCATATCTTCCAAACCGTTATTAGCTCCGCAGTAGTCAACGGTCCATCCGTCCAGTTCGTACAGATAGCCGATGTATCTTTCGTAATCAATGCCGGCTTGCCAGTTCGTCTTTCGTGAACTGTTCATATAACCGTCGAGGGCTTTCTGGTTCCGCTTGGCAGGAGATAATTTTTTATATTCCTCCGGAGAAAGCCAATTCTTTAAAAATGCCGCTTCATCGTCTCGGTTAAAAGCATCACTTAATTCCGACGCCTCCATAGGATCTACTTCTTTGAACTCTTCCAGCCAAGGGAAAACGGATTCGTAATAATTCAGTTGGTACTGTGCCATTTTCAGCGCTTTTTGTAAATCGCGTTTTTCTTTGGAAAGAACCCTTACATTTTCGGCAGCTTTTAACGCCGGATGTGATTTGTGTTCCAACATGCTGGCAATTCTCACATCGAACATATACAAATAATCGGCGAATTGCTGCGCCATCCACGGGTATGCTTGTTTTTTCTCCGCAAAGAGTTTCCGCACGCCGTTTTCGACGCACCGAATAAGATTTTCTTTGTAATCGCTAACTTGGGTTTTCCATTGTGAGTTTAGTTTTCGTTGCATTTCCCAGTATTGTTCTTTATCAGCATCCCGTTGCCTTTCTCGGATGTCAGAATAATACAAAGAAGCGGCACCAATCAGCCAAGGCAGATACAACAATATCCAAACAATAATCCAAAAAACAGACGGTTTCTCGTCTGTTAAGCCTGAATACAAGCCGATCAAAAATATAATGGTGGGAATCAGCGCGAATAAAAGAGCAGATTTTATATTCCCTTTGGCATTGGGAAGATCCGAGGAAAAGGTATCCTTAAATTCGGTTTTGTTAATCTTGTGAAAGAGTGAGGCTACACTTGGAATAATGATTTCCTCACAATTGGGGCAATAATACTCTTCTTCGCCTCGCTTGGTCAATTCTTTACCGCATATAGGGCAATACATATTTATTCCTCAATTTCTCTTATCAACAACTTTGGTATTCCAATGATCCGACAACGCTCCAGGTCGGCGCCCTCGATGCGTTTGGGCGGGTGGTTGGCGTTGATGGGTACCATGCGCAGCCAATCCTCTCCCGGTACAAATTCCACTTTTTTCAGGGATGTGTTTTCGCCTTCGTATAGGATGGCGCCGACTTGTCCACTGTAATTCAAGGTGGATTGTTTCAGTATCAAGACTTTATCGCCCTCTTGGTATGTGGGGTACATGCTGTCGCCCTTTACCCGAAGGACAAAGAACTCTGATTTATCTCGACCTTTTAAGAACGACATGGGTATATCGATCACATCGCCTGCCCAATCTTCCATGCCGATGCTGTCATAACCAGCAGCGATCTCACCGATTACAGGGAAAGTGATGTAGTCCTCGGTAACGGTTGGGGACGAATGTTGAATTGTCCCGGATTCGCTCCACCCCATTAGGTAAGCGGGCGTAGTGCCAAGGGCAGTAGCCAATAGCTCGATTTTATCGGAAGGTATATTTGAAATAATTCCTTTTTCATACCGCTGAATGGTTTGTTTGCTTGTACCAATCATTCGAGCGAGTTCTTCTAACGTGAGATGATTCTCTGCTCGTTTAATTCGAATATTGTCTGCAATGCTCATAATTTTTCTCCTCTCAAGTGCCATTATAACATAAATCACGTAATATGCAACAAAAAATTTTAAAAAACGAAAAAAATCACTTGACACGCAACAGGAGCAGTGATATTATAAAGTCACGCAATAAGTGACTTTCGGAGGTGGTAATGTGATTAACACAAATAAATTGCGTGGGATTATATCGGAAAGGGGACTCTCGCAAAGAAAAGTAGCTCTTCATTTGGGTATAACGGAAAAGACTTTTTACGACAAGATGAAGCGCGGCGTGTTCGATAGTGACGAAATTTGCGAAATGATTTCACTACTGCAAATTCAAGAACCAGTGGATATTTTTTTTGCACCAAAAGTCACGCGGTGAGTGACTTCAAAAAAGGAGAGGCGGAGATACGGGGAAAATATTCACAAACATAAAGGGGGATAACCGTGTTTACACGAACCATTACGAGTTGGGACGAAGTGCCCGTGATGTTCGACATACCCGTCGCTTGTATATTGACGGGTCGAACCTATGAAAGTGTCAAAAAACTCTGTCAACAAGGCAAGATCCCCGCGTTTAAGGTGGGGCAAGAGTGGCGGTTTGAAAAAGAAACATTCCGCCAGTGGCTGCAAGATCAAATTACCATGACCATGAAGGTCGCAGGATAGGAGGGACAAGCGTATGGAAGGAATGGCGTGTTTATTTGTGATACTGTGCCTTATCCTCGGCGTTTCGGCGGTGATGTGGTTTGTATGGGAGATCCTGCCGTTGCGGGCGCGGCGGTGGGTGTTATATCGAACTTGCGGAGACGGCGAGTATGATCCGGAGATCGAACAAATGACACATAAGAGAAACGAGAGGGATTACATATGAAACTGACATTAGAAAAAGCCAAAAAAATGATGGAGGGCAACGAGGGCTCGCTCAATCTGCGTGGCACCAACATCCAAACGTTGCCCGAAGGCTTGACTGTGGGCGGCGATGAATATCTTCGTGACCTTAGTATCAACAACCGCAAATATCGACTGTTGAAAAACGGCGATTATAAAGCGGGCAAGTATCTGTATGTGGATGGTATTTTGACCCATGTGAAAAGCAAACGGAAGGTACGTGGATATACGCTGTATGTCGGTAAGATCAAAGGGCAGAACGTCGTTTCAGACGGTACACACTATGCCCACTGCAAGACCCTGCGCGACGGCATTGCGGATCTCGCCTTCAAAAATGCTAAGGACAGGGGTGCGGATCAGTACAAGGATCTGACGCTTGACAGCGTTCTCACATCAGAAGAAATCATCACCATGTATCGGATTATCACCGGTGCGTGTCAACAAGGCACGGCGCGATTCGTGGAAAGTCTTGGGCCGATCCAAGATACATACACGGTGCGGGAAGCTATCGAGATCACCAAAGGACAATACGGCACCGAACGGTTTGCGCAGTTTTTCGGTGTTTGAAAAGGGGTGCGGTGATGTGTGCAGTATGCGGGCAGATATGGTGCCCTGTTGGGTGTCCCGAATATGATCCCGCCGATGATCCGCGGGTGAGCGGGGCATGCGAGATGTGCGGTGCGCCTTTATATGAAAGCGGGAAAACCGTTTGCGAGGATTGCCGCGAAGTATTGGATGCGGTCGAGGACAAAGACGAGATCCTTTTTGACGCGGACAAGCATGAATATACAGTAAACGGGAAGGTCGTTCCCTGCGTGTCGGATATCATTGCGGTTTACGGCAAGGACATTGAAGAAGGCGATGATCTGGAACTGGCGATGGATGCGGCAGCGGAGCGGGGGACCGTATGCCACAAGGTGTTGGAAATGTATTTGAAAGGGAGAGATCCCGAATATCCCGATGCGTATGAGTCGTATGCCGAGGCGATACGTCTGTTTTTAGCGGAACACACGATCTTGCCGTTGGCGATCGAAACGCCCGTATACAGCGAAGTGTATGGGTATGCGGGGACGCCGGACCTTCTATGCTATTTTGACGGGATCTTGACGCTGGTGGATTACAAGTTTGTGGCGCAGATCGCCAAGACAAAAGTCAAAGCGCAATTAAATGCGTATTGCAAGGCGTATGAGGAACAAGACGTGTATCCCGATCAGATGATCGCCGTGCAATTTCTTAAAGACGGCACTTATCGGGTCTACCCCGTGAAGTATGATGACGAGGAGATCGAAGTGGCGGTAAAACTGTGGAACCTCAAAAACAAGAAACACCCGAGGGGGAAGATCGCGTGAAAAAATGGAAGGAAATTAAAGGGTATGAAGGGCTTTATCTCATCAGCGATTCGGGCGATGTCATTGGATTTAAACGAGGAATCCAACATCCCTCAATTACGGAAGACGGATATTTAAGAACTGCACTATGTAAAAACGGAGTAATGAAATCTTTTTACGTTCATCGACTTGTTGCTGACAATTTCCTGGACAATCCGCAAAACTTTCCTGCTGTTAACCACATTGATGAAAATAAATTGAATAATTCTGTTGGTAATTTGGAATGGTGTGATATTGATTACAACAATACATACGGCACGCGGGTCATACGTGCGGCAAAGTCACGTACTGGTAAACGGATGGTGCCAATTATACAGCGTGATTCAGACGGAACATTTATAAAACAATGGGATGGTATTGTTTGCGCTTGTGTGGCACTTGGCATCCAGAAATCCAGCATCCAAAAATGCATGAAAGGCACACAAAAATTAGCAGGAGGTTTCAAATGGGAGAGAGCGTAGTCGACAAGTCAGCTTTATACAAAAAACTACTCGTAATACAGAGAAGTATTGATGAGTTTGTTAAGGATAATCAAGTTGGTGAAGGAAAGCAGTCATATAAGGCAGTGAGCTCCGAACAGGTGATTGATAAGGTACGTCCGCTTCTGAACGAATTACAGTTACTTCTCTTGCCAGAGGTCGTATCTGCAAATGTGATTGTCGGCACCACGTCTTCCGGTACGGCACGATTTTTAACAGAGCTTACAATGCGGATGACATGGGTTGACACCGAAAGCGGTACAACACTCACGCAAGGGTGGTATGCGCAAGGAGTTGACCTCGGAGGCGAAAAAGGGGTCGGCAAGGCAAACACATACGCCGAAAAGTATTATTTGATGAAAGCATTCCACGTGCCGACGCCGAAGGATGACCCTGATGGTGATAAGAAACTTAAGAGTGGCGAGAAAGCCCAGCGGGGTACACAAGCCGAAAAGGAAACCATCCTGTATCAGCGGGAAAGTTTAAAGCAGATGTTGGCGGAACTCTACGGCGGAGACGAAGAAAAGACGAAGCAGGCTATTGTGGCTCTCACCAAAAACGACGCTCGTCAATATGCGGGTGTAGATAATGTGGACGCGATCGCCGATATGCAGATCAAGGTCGTATACGGGAAACTGAAGGGGATCTACCTGAAGCGCACCGGTCACGAGTTTGAGTTTAAGCAGGCGGAGGTGAAAAACGATGCTGATTAAAGGCGGAAAAAGTGCCCTTGCTTGCGGGTTTGTTCCGCGGGATGCGGAAGTTCGGCAAACACAGACGGGCAAATTGGTGGTCAATTTCTCGATAAAGCGCGGGGATGTTCTGAACGAGGACGGCACACGGACGGCGCAATGGCTTAATTGTGTGGCGTGGCAGAAGGTCGGTGACATTGCGCAGTACATTGCCAAAGGCGATATGGTGCTCTGTGCCGGTGAGTTACAGGAACGAACATACGAGACCAGTGACGGTGAGAGCCGCACGGTGACGGAACTGAATTGTGAGTTTGTGCAGATCATGCAGCCGCCCGCTGCCGCACCAGTTGCGCCGTCGTTTGCGCCGCCGATGGACAAGCCTGCAAGTGCTGATCAGTTTGAGGAAGTGGTCGACGATGATCTCCCGTTCTGATCTTCCGTGCCCGATCTGTGAGCGGGTGGATGACACGGTGGTAGGACATTGTTTTGTCACCTGTCCCGCGTATCGGGCGTTGGTGCACGTTGAACATTGCGGCGGATGCCGCTACCACCAATCAGCTTGTTCCATCGATTGGTGTGGGTATAAGACAAGGGAACAAAAATTAAAAGAAAGACGGAGGTAACTTTCATGGCGAGACCGCCTAAGATCGGGTTGGATTTCGCCGGTTGGAAAGTTGATGTTCTGGACAACGACACAAAAATTGGTCGGTTAATTGAGGCACAGGGAATTGCCGCTTTCACCGTTTACTTTTACTTGTGTCAACATGCGTATGCCACGCATGGTTATTACCTTGATTGGGACTACTCCTATTGTGCAATGACCGCACGGAAGCTGGGCAAGGGAGCCAGTGCCGAATTCGTAAAGAATGTCGTTGATATGTGCTTTCAATGCAGTCTTTTTGATAAAGGGCTCTTTGAACAGTGCGGAGTATTGACAAGTCGGGGTATCCAAAGGCGATATTTCGCCGCCGTTCAGGACCGAGTCAGTATACACGAATCAAAGGAGTTTTGGCTTTTAAAACCGGAAGAGTGCCAAGGCTTTGATTTGTGTACGCAAAATTCAAATTTCCCGCCGAGAAATTCCACTAAAGAAAAGAAAACAAAACAAAAGGATATTATACAGAAGAGTAATACCTCCCGCACACTATTTCAACCACCGACCGTGGAAGAAGTCAAGGCGTATTGCGAAGAGAGAAAAAATGGTATCGATCCTGAGAGATTCCATGATTATTACACAGCAAATGGTTGGGTGCAGGGAAAAGGGAAGCCTATCAAGGACTGGAAGGCTTGTGTTCGCACTTGGGAACGCACCGAAAGGAAGAGCGCAGAGCAAACCGGTGAGATCTCCCAAGAAACAAGCGAATACGAGCGGATGGTCGAGTCATATGTGCCACGGTATCGGAAGAAAGGCGGTGACGCGTAGATGGATATGCAAAAGGTGAAGAAAATCGAGGCAGACAATAAAAAAAGGATCTTGAACGTATGTCCCGATGTACCTGATCGAAGCGGCATCTATTTTCTGCTTCGGAAAGAGGATGGATTCAAGTATGCCTATATTGGACAAGCCAAACGCCTTTTGACAAGGCTCGCGCAACATTTGAAAGGATACCAACACATCGACAATTCTATTAGAAACCACGGATTGTATTCGGCCGACAATCCCGCCGGATGGCGCGTGTATTTTTTGGAGTTTCCCGAAGTGGAGCTGGACAAGAGGGAACAGCACTATATTAGGAAGTATGCGAACGCCGGATATCAAATGCGGAACAAAACCACGGGGAGTCAAGGCGTCGGCAAAAAAGGTATGGACGACAGCCAATCACCGAAAGGGTATCACGACGGGTTGCGACAGGGATACAAGAACGCACAACGATTTGTGGCCCGATTGTTTGAGAAACATTTGGATTATCGGCAGAAGAGCGACAGGCCTAACAAAAATCAAGAAAAGGCAGCGGCGAAATTCCGCGAGTTTTTGGAGGTGGATCCGTTGTGAGCGTATTTTGCGCCGTCAAGAATGATCGTCTTGAACATATTTGTTTTATGGCAGATTCGCTTATGGAATTGGCGGAACTTATGCATTTCAAATATTGCAGCGTGAAACACGCACGTGCAACAGGAAGACCGATTTTCGGTTATAAAATCATAAGGGTGGAGATTGATGATGAAACAGAGGATAGATGTGCTTAATCCGGAAGATCGTCAACAAGTGGCGGCGATCCTCGTTAAGAACGGGTATACCGTGCGGCTCGGACGGGAGAAGAACGGGAAATCACGGACAACGATTTTTGTGGAGTTTTGGAGGGATAGCGACGAGCAAAATACATGTGTTAATTAAGGACCCCGGCAAAAAGCCGAGAAGTGTCAATATTTCCAATACGCTCAAAAATTTACAAACAACCGTGGGGGGACGTTGAATCGGTTTTCGATTGCCGAGGATTTTGTCGTACTCTGCAGCGAGGAAGGGCGACTTAAAGGGTTACCGTGGAACTGTGAGATTTGCGGCGTTAACTTTGTCGGTACGGTTATTTTGTGCGGTGTTGCCGGTGATGAGTTCGTGGATTTACCGTGTTCTTATGCCGATTTAAAACGATTAATGCCGAATTTGTGGGAGGAACGATGATGAATATGGAAATATGTTGTGAAACTTGTTTGTATTACGATAGCGGGAAAGAAGATCAGCCTTGTTGTTTCTGCGTGGATCATGAGAATTACGAGGAGAGTATTGACAATGCCTGAATATATCGAGCGGGAAGCGACACTGCACCGAATGAAAGTTGAGATTAGACCACCTTTCGCCGTTGTGCGAGATATGCCCGCCGCCGATGTGGTAGAGGTTGTGCGGTGTAAAGATTGCAAACACTTAATGTTCTCCGATATGTACGGAGAGTGTGGGCGAGGGTGTTTGGGAATTGTTTCGCCTAATGATTATTGTAGCCGCGGAGTAAGAAAGGGTGAGGGTGAATGAACTTATTGTGGAATATATGTTGTTCGTTAGGACTTGTCGTGCTTTGCCTTCTTCTGTTGGGTTTAGTGTTGGCTGGTGTCTTTATAATAACCTATCTTGTTACGATGTTTCGGGACACGTTCAAAAGGAGTGACACTGAATGAAATCCGTATTGATAAGCATACAACCGAAATGGTGCGAACTGATAGCAAGCGGGAAAAAGACGGTTGAAGTGCGAAAGACAAGACCGAAACTGGAAACACCGTTTAAGTGCTATATCTATTGTACGAAAGACGAACCGTTGTACCGAAGCGGTGAAAAGTTTTGCTGTAAAAACGGCGAGTTTGGCAATGGAAAAGTCATAGGCGAGTTTGTGTGTGCGAATATAGCAAAAGGCACTTCACAAATGGGGTCTTGCCTGTCAATGCAAGAAATAAGCGAATATGCAAACGGCAAAGAGGTTTACGGCTGGCACATATCCGACCTTGTAATCTATGACAAGCCGAAAAAGTTGGGAGAGTTTAGAAAACTGTGTGAAAATGACCTCTATTGTGAAAGTTGCGCTATGTATAGTAACAATACGGGAAAATGCGGTAACGGAGCGTTGCAGATCAAACGCCCGCCGCAATCGTGGTGTTATTGTGAAAGCGGGGGTGATGACGAATGACCGATAACGAGATTATAAAGGCGTTGGAAACTTGTTGCGGCGACAATGGGTGTTTTGGGTGTCCTTATACAAAAGACTATAGTTGTCGCTTGTTAAGAAATCCTATCAAAGATGCTCTTGACCTAATCAACCGCCAAAAGGCAGAGATTGAGAGGTTGAACTACGAAAACCTACAAACGATTGCAAGTATAAAGCACTTAAAAGCCGAAGCAATCAAAGAGTTTGCGGAGAGGTTGAAAAAAGAAACAAAAGGGCTGATTGGAGCAAACTTCATCGACAACCTTGTAAAAGAAATGGTGGGTGATGGAGAGTGAAAGACGTTGTTACAGATGGTTTGAAGCATGATGGCGGCAAATCAAGACTTGATCTTGTTCCGCCCGAAATCATAGAAGCCGTAGGGGCGGTAATGACACACGGAGCGCAAAAATATGGTGAGAACAGTTATCGAAATGTAGAACCTAAACGATACAAAGCAGCGCTTATGAGGCACATTTGCAAATATCTGAAAGATCCATACGGCATTGACGAAGATAGCGGGTTGCCCCATTTGTGGCATGTTGCGTGCAACGTCGCCTTTTTACTTGAATTGGACAAGGAGTGACAATAATTCTGATGATTGAAATGAGCAGACGTTTCCCGGGCGTAACGCGAGAGGCGGAAGAGGGAATCCGCCGCATGAGTGAAGCGTATCAGATCGGGTATGCGGACGGGAAACGGGAGGCAGAGGAAAAGGTAAAAGAGGTTTTAGCAGAAAACATTAGGTTGCGACGAACAATGATCAAAGCGGGGATCTTGTTACAGTCGATGGGGGATTGAAAAATGGGCGTTTGTATACTGAAAAAATGCGAGTATGCTCCTGAAAGTCAATGCTGCATGGTGTGCCCCAAGGGATTGGATAAAGTGAACGAGCGGGCAGAAGTGCGTAAGAAGATCGAGGCGTGTGTGGCCATGCTCAAGCGGGTGCGTAACAAGACACGGCGATTACGAGAAGACGGGTTGCCGGTTGGTGTTTGTTTTACCAACGGTGTGTACGTTGCCCATGTTTGCTATGAGGGAAATCAAATCTATCTTGGCGGGTATGCTAACCTTGAAGACGCCGAGGATGTGCGCGAGAAAGCAGAGGAAGCAAAGCGAAACGGATACTTCCCGCGGTGGTTGAGAAAATTTAGGGCGGCAAAGAAGAACGCTCAAAAGGGTAAAAGAACGGCAAAGAACGGGGTGTTGTCGAATGATCAAGGGACATAACGGGCGGGCGTTTTACTTAAAAGAGGTTATGCGATTATTGCCAACGGTGAATGAGGCGTCACGCGCCTTGTATCAGACCGAGTGCGATCTGCGCGACGATGGACTGGAAGACAAGGCGGAAGAGTTTCGGCAGGTGAAGATCCAGTTGTATGATCTTGCCTGCGATTGTCGGATCCGAAACGGCGAATTAATTGAAAGAACGGTGCTCAATAGCAAAGAGCGGAAGCTCCTCCGGCAACGGTATGTGCGATCCACACCATGGCGGAGGTTGTTCAATTCGTTCGGGTACAGCCCCGATCATTGTTACCGGATCCACCGCGACGCAATTGCCAAGGTCGCCAGGACTCATACCGACACCGATTTCAAAGCGTTATGCGAGCGAGAGCGGGCAAGGTTGGAAGAGTTATTGGAGCAAGTGGGGGAGAAGATAACATAAAAAGAGCCCGCCCGGAGTGATCCGAGCGGGTTTGTGTTGGCTTTAAATTTTTCTGTAAGTTTCATCCGTGTGCGTTCCGTCAAGAGCAACTCCTATTGCGATGCTTTCAAGTAGCCCTTGTTCGATGGCATCTCCCATAATTATTTTCAAGGCGTTCGCTTTCGCTTTCGGGATTTGTGCGTAATTCAATGTAAACTCAAAGCCTGTTGGATATGATTTGATTTTGTTAAAGCAGATTGTGTATTCCTCGTGGTTTCTCAATTCTTGGATTGTCATTTCTTTTTCTCCTTGAACTTTTTGCCTTTTGGTGGTACAATGCAAAGGCAAGACACGACCTCTGCGTTGTGTGTTGTGTGGCAACGGTTTCGCTTTTCTTTCCACGGAGCAGCGGACCGTTGTTTTCATTTGTTTCTTGCTATGTCCTCGCGAATGAGGCGTTTGATATATCCCGCTTTGTTTGGTTCTTTCTCTAAGCGTTCAGCAATATCTGCTTCGGTTTTAGTCATTACCTTGATTACATAACGCTTAGAGTTAAGGCGGTCAAACTTTTCTTGCGGTCGTTCATTCTTTTCTATTGACAACACCTTCTTTCTGTAATATAATAAACACAAGAGGGCGGCTCACTTTGGTCGGTGCTGGACGTTCTCCCGTTCAAGTTTAGAGCTTGTAGAAAACGCCGTCGCCGCTTATGTGGTGGCGGTTATTTCTTTTTGGTGCAGTTTAGAACACCAAAAACAACCGAGGATAAAAGGGATAACAAAGTAAGTATCTCTAATATGCTCATTGTGTTCTCCTTTCTGGAGAACCGCCCGCCGCCCTCTTGGCTGGTGTCGCTTGGATTTCCCCTCGCGACAATGCTATAATATCATACGGTGTACCGTATGTCAACCCCTTTTTTTCAAAATTTCTCAATTTTTTTCAAGCCGTCCCGAAAGGGGCGGTTTTTGCTTTATATAAATATAAAAAAATAACAGTTCCATAACACTTTACAAATTCGCAGAATGTGCTACCGTATACTTGTATGAGTGAAAATTATTCACAAAGGAGAGCGCACGAATGAAAGATATTCGCTTGATCGATCCCGATGAAGTCATGGTCGCCGTAAACCGCGCCAGAGCGTGCTCTGAAGCCAAAGGCAAGCCGTTGAACATGGCACGCGTAGCACTGGAATTAGGGTTGACCTCCGACGAGCTCGTGGAAATCGTGAGGGAATTGGAGAGTAAAACAGGGGATGAGGGCGCGCAGGCGGTGTGCCGAGCCATTAAAATGGCGAAGCAGGAAAGCAGGGCGGACCTTGAGGATTGTCTTGCCGACAAGGGCAACACCACAGGATACATGTTCCTTGGCAAGGTCAACCACGGTATGGTGGAAACTTCGCGGCAGGAAGTGGAGTTCAAAGGCGTCATTTTTGCCGATGAAAGTGAAATCCCTGACTAACTGTCACAAATACTTATTTTGTATAGTTCGCTTTAGGTGGATTGCACAAAAGCGTTTGTGTGAGGTTGGGTAGGTTGCACAACTTTTTCGAGGGAGTGCATAAACCGGTGAATAAATGCAGGGTTTCTGTATGTTTATGCATGGTGTTTCATGGGATTATGCAGTTGAACACATAAAGTTTTGCAGTTCCTCTCGCTGTGTTCGGAGATGGCTACTCCGTAAAATCGGGGGTGGGTGCGCTTGTGAAATGTAAGAGGGCGGGTTGGAACGAGGTACGGACAAAGGGTAACCGCCAATCGCTGAAGAGCCCACGCACGTCGACCCCCGACCCTCCCGCACCCCCCGGGGGGATATATAGAGATACCCCTCTCAAACTTTTTTCTGACAAAATGGCGGCCGCTGACCGATACGCGGGGTACAAGTGGTCGGGTTGAAAACGGCGTTTTTGAGGGAAAAGAGAGAAAGAGAAGGAACAAACTCGAAAAAAATGCCCCTCAAGCCTTGGGACAGTAGGGCGCAGTGGCATTTTGGGTTTACGCCACCAGTGGCGTAGTTTTGCCCGATTTCACGCCACCAGTGGCGTACTTTTGGAGGATGGTTTTATGGATATTACCAACCATTCGTCTGCTATGCGGCTGGTGGAAGAAGAGACGGGCGACATTTTAGACGTAGTCATTCAAGCCGGTGATAAATTACGGATCACCCGCAAAGAGCAGGCGGAGGCCAAACGACGGTTTGAAGAAAATACGGTACCGTTTAATAATGGGCGACGGTTTATCAAACAGTTTCCCGATCTTTCGGCACGATTGTGCGAGAGGCTTTCTCCCAACGCGGTGTGGTTGCTTCATAATCTTTCCCCGTATGTGGGGATCAATAGCGGGATATTGCGGTTCCGCAACGGGAATTTTTTGAAACGAACGGATATTACGCGGCTTTGCGGCCGTTCGCTTTCGGATCGGACGGCGGACAGAGCCATCACGGAACTGTGTCAGCGGGGCGTGTTCGCCAAATGCACGGTGGAAAACAAGCGGGCGTTCATCGTAAACCCCTATGTTATGCAAAACGGGTCGCGCGCCAACGCCACCTTGTTGGCATTATTTAAAGATACGGAGTGGGCTAATGGCTGAGAAATTAAAAATCGATTGGGAAAAGACGGTGGGGAAAGGATATGGGCGCTTTTGGCGTTCTCGTGCCCCGTATCGTGTGGTGAAAGGCGGAAAGGGTTCCAAAAAATCCAAAACTGCCGCCCTTAACTTTATTTATCGTCTTATGAAATATCCCGATTCCAATTTGCTTGTGATTCGGCAGGTCATGGACACGCACCGCGGATCTACGTTTGCGGATCTGCGGTGGGCCATTGACCGACTGGGTGTGAACCAATATTGGAAGTGTATCAAGAGCCCCATGGAAATGACCTATTTGCCGACGGGGCAAAAGATCCTTTTTCGCGGTTTTGACGATGTACATAAATTGGCGTCTATCACAGTAGAGAAAGGATACCTCTGCTGGGTTTGGATTGAGGAAGCCTTTGAATTGCAGAGCGAAGAAGACTTCGACAAACTGGATATGTCCATCCGCGGCAAAATGCCGGAACATTTATTTAAACAGATCACTCTGACTTTTAACCCGTGGAGTGAAAAGCATTGGCTGAAGAAACGGTTCTTCGATGTGGAAAAGCCGGAGATCGATGCCTTTACCACGGATTATCGATGTAACGAGTGGTTGGATGAAGAAGACTTTGCCAAATACGAGCGCATGAAAGAGGAAAATCCGCGCTTGTATGCGGTGGCAGGTTTGGGAAACTGGGGTATTGCAGAAGGTCTTATTTACGATAACTGGGAAGTCAAGTCCTTCGATCTTCGTGAAATACCCGACGCATGGAAATACCGCCACGTTTTTGGGTTGGACTATGGGTATTCCAACGACCCGACGGCGTTCATCGCAGCGGCTGTCAACCCGAAAGAACGGGTGATGTACATATATGACGAGCATTACGAAACCCGTATGCTCAACAATCAGATTGCCGCTATGATCTTGCATAAAGGATATGGAAAAGAGCGCATCCGCGCCGATTGTGCCGAGCCGAAGTCCAACGAAGAAATACGGCGCCTCGGCATTTCTCGTATTGCCGCCGCTGCTAAGGGACCCGATTCGATACGAAACGGTATTGCCCGTATTCAGGAATACAAACTCTACGTGCATCCGCGGTGTCAAAACACCATCGCCGAATTATCATCGTACATTTGGGCCAAGAACAACGACGGCACCGGCAAGGACAAGCCTGTGGATAAGAACAACCACTTGATGGACGCTTTGCGGTATGCCATGGAAGACGTGGCGTTCTTTAACCCTGTGCATCCGTCGATTGCCAAACGGTGGCAAAAGCAAGCGGACGGCGCACTGTTATATCGTGGCAGTTTGGCCGCAGAGGATTTTAAAGGAGGCTGGAACGGGTGATCGAATGCTTGATCTGTGTTATAGTCGGGTATCTTTTGTGCTTCCTGACGAGTGGAAAATTATCATCTAAAAGCAAACAGGAAGTAAAAGAACGAGAGCCAACCGAGGAAGAAAAACGTGCGCAAGAACAGTTTTTGCGTGAATATCAAAACTTTATGACCTATACGGGCGACGCCCAAGAATAATCAGTTTCAAATTTTCGCCAGCCAGAGCGAGAGGAGAATAAATTATGGAAGAAAACACAATGGTTGAAACTTTGGAGACCCAGCCAGAGGCCGATAATGTGGAAACCGAAACCACGGCAGAGACTATAGACGAAACCGAGAATGTGGATCAGCAAGCCAGTGATGCACAGGATACGGAGACGAATGCGGAAACTGCCGATCCCAACGAAGCGATCGTAATACCTACCAAGTTTAATAAACAGATGCGGTATTTATCGGTAACGGAAGCAAGAGACTACGCAGAAAAAGGCATGAAGTACGACAGTCTTTCGCCTGTGTTGGAATCGCTGAAATACGTGGCCGCTTCGGAGGGGAAGACCCTTGCCGAATTCGTGGAAGCCGTTCGCCATCAGCATGACGCCAATTTGTATGCGGCGTTTATGGATCGATGCGGCGGCGACGAGGAATTGGCAAAACAGTTGTTGGAAGTGGAAAAAGGCAAACATCAAGCCGCTTATGAAGATCTGTTGAAGACGGAAAAGGCGGCGGAGACAGAAACGGAAGAAGCGATCACCAAGCGGTTGGCTGACGAGTTGGCCGAGGTACGGGCCGAGTTCCCCGATATTGCGTCTTTTGATAAACTGCCTCAAAGCGTGATCCGCGAAGCAGATGCCAAAGGCATTTCTTTGTTGGACGCGTTATTACGCCATGAACACCGAGAGCAACGAAAAACCGTTGCCGCCAAAGCCGAACAGGCCGCTGCGGCGAAAGCCAGTGCGGGGGCGCAAGCCGCCGCAGGAACCGAAAATACAGACCCCACAATTGCCGCAATGATGAAAGGCATTTGGGGGTAACAAAAGGAGAGTAACAAAATATGCCTATTAACAACCTGGAATTTGCTGAAAAACTGACCGAACAGTTGGATAAATTGTTTGTTCAAGGCCCTGTTACCGGCTTTTTCACCGATAACGTTCTGCGCTCCAAATTCGTGGGCGCCAAAACCGTGTTGATCCCCGAAGTGGATCTGTCCGGTCTCGGCGACTACAACCGCGATACCGGCTTTATCACCGGCTCCATTGCGGTGAGCAATCGTCCCTATACCTTGGCTATGGATCGTGCCCGTTCGTTCCAACTGGATCGTGAGGACGAGGATGAGACCGGTATCGCCAATTTGGCGGGACAGGTCATGGGAGAATTCGTCCGTACCAAGGTCGTTCCCGAAGTGGACGCCTATGTGCTGTCCAAACTGGCGGGTTTGGCCGTAACGAATGGCAAGACCATTACCGGTGATCCCGCTACCGAAGTGATCAAGATGTTCAACGAAGCCTGCGTTGCCGTGCAAAACGAAGTTGGTTTTGACGAGGAGATCGTGTGTTTTGTGAACCCCACCGTATGGGCCGCTATTCAGAACACCCCTGAACTGTCCCGCCAACTCGTTATCAACGATTTCAAAAAAGGTGATCTGACGCTGAAGGTAAAATCCATCAACGGTATTTCCATTTTACCTGTTGCCGATGCCCGCATGAAGACTGCCTATGAATTCTATGACGGTTCTACCGATGATCAAAAAGAGGGCGGCTTTGTTCCTGCCGGTTCCGCCAAAAGCGTGGGTATGTTGGTTATGCCCAAGAAAGCCGCTTCTTTGGTGAAGAAGAGTGAGAAGATCCGTACCTTCTCTCCCGATCAAAACCAGCAGGCCGACGCCTACAAGTTTGACTATCGCACCTACTACGACGTGATCGTCAAGAACAGTCAGGCAAACGCCATTTTTGCGTATACCTATTAAGCATTTCCCATGGGGCGGCAATCGTCGCCCCAACATATGCCGACGTAGCTCAAACGGGAGAGCAGTCGAGAGTTAAGGACACGGATGGCGGTTCAATTCCGCCCGTCGGCACAACGCATAAAGGAGAATAAAACATGAGGGAATGGTTTGATCCTGCGGAAATTCAATGTGAATACGAAAACGGCGTTTCTTATAAATCAGCATTAGGCGTTCGTGGTTTGTACGAACAAAATAAGGTAAACGAGAGGTTTATGGTGGGTGATCAGTGGCACGGCGCCAAATGCGGTACCGATCGTCCGCTTGTACGGCACAATGTTATTAAACGTATCGGCGACTATAAAATGGCAGTTGTCGGCTCAAGCCCTATTGCGGTCAACTATTCCGCCGACGGCGTTCCCAATACCATGGAATTGAAAGAAAAGGTGCAGAAAGTGCGGGACGAGGCGGCTCATTCCGCCATGTTGCTATCCGCCCAAGGGTTTGACGGTGAGATCCCCACGGACGAGGAGATCAATATCGTTACCTCGGCCATGTCGGATTATTACGACGTAACCGCGGAACGGGTAAAACTGAACGACCTGAAGGAGCAGGTGTTGCGGGACGCCTACGTAACCGGCACCGGTATTTTGTATACCTACTGGGATGAACATGTGCGCACGGGTCTGTATGCCGATGAGGCGCGTAAGACCGCCATCAAAGGTGACATCGCTTGCGAAGCGCTGGATGTGGAAAACGTGTATTTTGGCGATCCCTCTGTGTGCGACGTACAGAAACAACCGTATATCATCATTGCCCAACGAAAATCGGTGGAGGAGATCCGCCGCATTATGAAGCGGCACCATCGCCCTGCCGATGAGATCGAGCGAATCAAACCTGACCGTAACCACTCGTATCAAGCAGGCGAGTATGGTGCAACGGAACAGGAAGGCACACAACGCACGCTGTTGTTGACCAAGTTCTATAAGGACTGGGGAGACGATGGCGAATACCGCATTAAGGCGGTCATGGTGGCGGGCGGTGTTACCGTTCGCAAGGCGTGGGACATTGGTGTTCGCTTGTATCCGTTGGCGGTATTCCGTTGGGAACGGCGTAAAAACTGCGTCTACGGTGAAAGTGAGGTCACTTATCTTATTCCTAACCAGATCGCCATTAACCGAATGATCACCGCGTCGGTGTGGGCGGTCATGATGATGGGTATGCCTATTATGATCTTGAATGGCGACATTATCGCGCAGCCCGTTACCAACGAGCCGGGACAGATCATTCGCGTATACGGCGGGATCAACGATGTGCAAGGCGCTGTTCGATATGTAAACCCGCCCAACTTTTCCCCGAATTTCGATAACAACATTTCTTCCCTCATCGCCAATACCTTGACCCAAAGCGGCGCCAATGAAGGCGCGCTTGGTGACATGAACCCCGAAAACATGTCAGCCATTATTGCGGTGCGGGAAGCGGCAACCATGCCCATGCAGATCGTGCAAAACCGTTTTTATTCCTTTGTGGAAGACGTGGCTCGTATTTGGGCAGAGTTTTGGGTGATGCACTACGGCAACCGTCAATTAAAGATTAACGATGCGGACGGTACCACCTGGTATCTGCCATTCAAGAGCGAGCGGTATCGGGAATTGCTTATCAACGCCCGTATCGATGTGGGGGCGTCTACGTTGTGGAGTGAAAGCCAATCGGTGCGCACGCTGGACAACTTGTTCGATCGTCAGGTAATCGACGTGTTTCAGTATTTGAAACGGTTGCCGAAAGGCACGGTACCCAACGTAAACGGTTTGCTTCGCGAATTGCAACAGGCCAATCAAGCGGCCGCTGCACCGCCGCAACCGAGTGGCACACCGTCAGACGCTTTGCCGCCGCTTACGGAAGACGACATTTTATCGGGTTTAACGCCCGAAATGCAGGAAGTTTACAATCAGGTGCCCGAACAGGCGCGGGCGGCACTGATGCAAAATGCGATGAAACAGGGGAGTGCCATATAATGCGAATGGTGAACGACGTGGGATCTGCTTATAAAACGGTGAATGATCTCGAAACCATTGAAGAACTTCTCGCCTCGGGCTGGCGCATGGTGGAAGAGAAAGTGGAAAAGGCGACGGTAGTGGAAGTACCTGCCGCGCCTGTTGCCGCTCCGCGGATCGTTAAAGGTGGAAAAAATCAGTTGATGTATAAAGGGCGGTATCTGTCCCAATGGGCAGGTATTGCCACCAAAGCCGAGTTGATCGCCATTTTCGATTATTTTGGCATTGCGTATTCCACTAAAACTTCCAAGAGCGATATGCAAAAGGCGTTGCGCCAGTATATCCGTGAAGTAAAAGAGGACCAAAGGAGAGAAGAGCATGACGGGGAATGACATGTTGCGGCAGGCCATGTCGCTACTCAATTACACCGACAACAACGGTAATATCAATGCCGCCAACAATGCGAATTTAAATAAGCGGGCGTTCCCGCTTATCAATCAGATCTACGCGGATCTGTGGGAGCCGCAAAAAGATGGAGAGTTTTTTTCTCCGTTGAAAAGTTTGAACGAAACCCTTGATTTGAACGACCATGCGGCAACAAATGTTATGCCGTACGGTGTAGCCATGTTGTTGGCACAGTCCGACGGTGACGCGGACAATCAAACATTGTATGCGTCTTTGTACAATCAACGTCGTTCATCGGCCTTTCGGCATAGTTCCCGTATTCGGGATGTATTGCCGAAAACGTGGTTGTAAGAAACCGCCCCCACCGTCGCCTGTGGCGACACGGCAGATTGTCAAGCAAGTGCAACACCCCAGAATACCTCAAAAGGAGATTTCCAATTAAGGCATTTTCTTGGGCGAGTGTTAATTAAATATACAACTTCTTCTAATTCCTCATCAGAAACTTCGTGAAAATTAGTTCC